>JAKQNG010000204.1 GCA_029565915.1 Deltaproteobacteria bacterium | reverse complement strand
AAATTCCTCGGCAAAGGCGGCGTCCGCATCGAAGACGATATTCTCATTACGGCAGACGGCTGCCGGGTCCTCGGCCCGCCCATCCTCAAATCCATCGACGACATCGAACAGCGGATGAAACAGACGCGGGGCGACTGATGTCCGAATTCCCGGGCAATCGCTTCTTTCAAATGATGCGTTGACGGAACAGGGCGATATCTAGTGCCATTGCGCTGTCGGGTAAGTTAGGATTGGCGCATGTGCGAACAGTTGACGGCGATGTTCCCGGACCTGTCATCCCTGAGTGATGAACAATTATTTCAATTGGACGAAACAAAAGACGTCCATGAAATCAATCGCATCCGTCATCAGCCGGAATTACTGGATCGATTGGCAGCATCTCTCGGCCCGGAGGACTTCTTCAGCCATTTTCGCATCACCCTGATTCGGGGACATCGCGCCAACGATGCGGGGGAATACGACCGTACCCTGGATATGCTTTCCGCGTACCTGACCCGCTATGCGCCCTGTTTCCACAAATTCAATCCGGTAGTGCTGAATCGATTTGCCATCTCCCTGCTGCGCCTCATGGGGGATACGTGGTTGCTGAAGGGAAATGACGCCGAGGCGGCGAACCATTATCTCCGCATTCTCACACTTCCCCGGCTGGAACGCAGCCGGCCCTTTCCGCTTCTTGTGGCTGCCAGTCGCGTCACGATGGGGGCCTGGATGGATTTCTGCCATACCGGAAACCCGGAACGCCTCGTGCAGATTGGCCGCGGAGTGGAATTGTTCCGGCTGGGAATGGAAAAGGCCTATCAGCCCGACCAGCAGGAATTTCTGACCCTGGAGATCGGGGATATGCAGCAGCAGGTTCCCAAACCTCATTTTTTTCGAGAGGTTGCCAGAGAGGCGGCAATCATGTCCGAAATCATCGACAAGATTCACGATGCCTGGAATCAGGATGAACGATTTTTTTTCAAGTAGGCAACCGTTTCCATCGTTGACAGGGACTTCATTTTATAACGGTTTTTATGTTATCAGCGCCTTTGAGGGTGTATTATCGGTCCATTATTTACCTGTTTTTGACCAAACCGATGGATTTGTCGGAGGAGGATGAAATGACCAGAACGCCAGACGAAAAACTGAATGGGAATAAGCCCCAGGACAAGGAGCTCAGCAGGCGTGAATTTATCGAAAAAGGATATTCTTCTGCCATGCTGGCATTGCTGGTTGGAGGCTCTGCCGTACTGACCTCTGCAAGTGGTTGCAACGAAGACGATGACGACGGAGGCGATGGTGACAACTCCAACGGCATCTGCAACAACACCTGCGAATATGCATTCGACGGGGATTGCGACGACAGTGGGACGAACGCCGATTACAGTATATGCGATCTCGGATCGGATTGTGACGACTGTGGTACCCGCTACGGCAACGGCTCCTATTCGGATTATTCAGATAGCACCACCTATTCGGAGTATTCAGAGAGCACCACCTATTCCAATTACTCAGATTCCTACACGTATTCAGATTACTATGATGTGTACTATCAATATTACGGCGATAGCTTCTCCAACAGCTGGTAGGACCTCCCCTCTGATGGTCAATGAAACGGGTTCTTTTTGTTCACGCTCAGCGTGAATTCTCCTTGGCATACTGGGTGTTGCGGCAGGCAGTGCAGCAGTACTGTGTCACCGACGTGGCGTTTTTCGAACACGCCTATGTGCTGGATGACGTAGATAATCAGGAGACACTGCGGATACGGTTGGCACTGCTGCATCCCGATGTGGTGCTGTTTTCCTGTCAGAACTGGAATCTGAAAGCATTCCTTGAAGTGGCCGGTTGGGTGCGGCATTTCTGGCCGGCGGCAACAATCGTGCTGGGCGGCCCGCAGGTCAGTTCCCTCCTTGCCGCGGAAACATTGCTCCGCACCCATCAGAGCATTGACTTCGTGGTTCGCGGCCCGGGAGAGATACCCCTGTGTGGACTACTGGACACCCTGTTTGCCGGCCGTAGCGATAACGTATCGTCTTTGAGCTATCGGGATGGTGACGCCGTGGCGCATACAGCAATCGTCCATACGCCATGGCGTCGTGAACGGTTGTTTACATGGAGCAACATCGAACTGGTCCAGCGATTGCGGGAAGTCTCCCAGGTGTCTTACGAAACCACCCGCGGATGCTCCTCCCGGTGCATCTATTGCCAGTATCCATCGGAGAATTGCGACGTGGAAATGCTGGACGAGAAACTGGTGCTGGAAGAACTCACGTTTCTCTGTTCCTTCCACATTCCCCACCTGCGGATCTGCGATGCCCATCTGGGAGGGACCAGGGAACGGGCCAAGACCATTCTGCGGCATCTGGCGAAGGTCAACCGGAAGACCAGCATTAAAATCTATCCGGACATATCCCACGTGGATGAAGAGTATCTGGATCTGGTGCGGGCCTCCGGTGCCCGCATCACCAGCATCGGTGTGCAGTCCACCCACACGCCCATCCTGAAGGCCATCCGTAGAAAATCCGTGCAGGCATTCCGCAGGCAGATCCGGATGACCCTGGATGCGTTTCCGGACACTCCGGCGGATGTCATTCTGGGTCTTCCCGGTGGAGGGGTGGATGCCTTTCGCCAGACCTTGATGGACGTGCGCCGCCTCGGATTCTCCTGGATCAACGTGTTTCGACTGACGGTATTTCCCGGAACGGAGCTGGCGACGAATGTGTGTCACTTCCTGGGCGAAGGCCCCATTGGCAATACAGCCACGGGAGTGGTTCTTTCTTCGCCGGAATATCCGTTGGAACAGCAGCAGGAAATCGCCACGCTGGTGGCAGCGGCGAAACTGGGTACAGCGCTCCGCCATACCGCGGTGGAAGTCGCCAACCGGGGGAATCAGCCGGACATCATCCGACTCCTCACGCAGATGGATGCGGCACTCCTGCACCGACTGGCCACAGAGGTGGAGAATCTGCGGACGCCGGTTCCCCTGCTGGAGGACATCTTCGTGCTGTCCACCGCAGTGGTGAAGCTGGCCGGGTATACCCCGGCACTTGTCACCGCCCTCTGCTTTGATATTCTCACGCGGGCCAAATGGATCTGTGCCAGAAACAAGGCAACTCATTTCATCTGGGCGAATGAAGATCAGCTGGTTCCTGTATCCCTGGTGGTTGCCAGAGGAGGAGGAATCCTGTTTTCATGGGAGCTGGAAAAGCAGTCCATCTCAACTATCGGGAATGAGAAGGACGCTTCTGGCAATGGAGAAAAGTATCTGTTTTTTGATCTGGACGTCTTTGACGGGCGTGAGGAAAAATGAATGAACATACTGCTCACCAACAAGTGCAACCGGAATTGCCCCTACTGCTTTGCAAGAGAACGGATTTCCTTTGAGAATGGGGAATCGACAAAGCACAAAGCGCCCACCAACATCAGCCTCCCGGATTTCCAGAAGGCCATCGCCTTTGCCAAAAAGAGCCGACTGCGGGAAATCGGTCTGCTGGGTGGGGAACCGTCGATGCATCCGCAGTTCATGGATCTGTTACATCACGCCTGGGAAGAAGGGTTCCGGACGAAAGTATTCACCAATGCCCTGTGGCGCACGGACCTGCTGGAGGAAGTGAAAAAGGCCTCACAGAAGTATGTGAAACAGATGGGCTTCATTGTGAACATGAATGAACCCACTCGTTCTCCCGACGGGGAACACGAGCGACAGTACAATCTGTTCCGGGCGGTTCCCGGAGGGTGTTCGCTCAGCTTCAATATTTCCGTCACCGACTTTGACGCCACCTTCCTGGTGGATGTCATCCGGAAATTCGGCATCAGGAAGGATATCCGGCTCGGGGTGGCACAACCGCTGGCGGACATGCCCAATGAACACGTGGCCGTGGCCGACTATCACAGGATGGCGCCCTCCCTGATGCGACTCGCAGAAGCCTGTGACGCGCATGATGTCCGGTTCGGTTTTGACTGTGGTTTCACCCTCTGCATGTTCACTCCGGAGGAAGTGGGAAGACTCGTTCTGGCCGGCGCGCGCTTCAAATCCTCCTGCGGTCCGGCGATCGATGTCGGAACGGACTTGTCCCTGTGGGCCTGCTTCCCCCTGTCCACCTTTGCCAGTGGGCAGCGACTGGAGGACTTCGAGGATCACCGGCACATCACGCGCTACTTTGAAAAGGAATATGAACAGCTCTACAGAACGGGTGTTCTGGACGAATGCATGGAGTGCCGTTGGCGGAAACGACGTCAATGCAATGGTGGCTGTGCGGCCCACGTCTACAGGAGATTCAATCCATGAGCAGAGAATCAGGGAATACAGAATTCGCTCACGTTCCCAGTAACCTGACGGTGATTTTCAAGGGATCGGATCGGTGCAATGCCGGATGTCACTTCTGCTCGGTGGGAGATCCCGAAGGGAAAATCATCGAACGGGAAGATGTGGTGATCGTGGTGTCCCGCCTGGCGGAGTACCTGACCGCAGAGGGAATCAGGTCCCTTACTTTCACATTTCACGGGGGAGAGCCCACCCTGCTTGGTGCGGAATTGATTCGATTCATCTGCGAGAGGGTGTCGGCTCTGCCGGTGAAGGTCACATTCCGGATGCAGAGCAATCTCATCCACATGCCGGATGCCGTGCGCAAGCTGGTGGAGGAGTATCATATCAAGGTGGGCACTTCCATCGATCCGATTGGCGGCGACAGGGTGGATGCGCAGGGAAACGACGCGTTCCCGACGTGGCTGGCAGGTTACCTGAAGATGGCCCGCAATGGGGCCATTCCCGGAGGCATCTATGTGGTGACGCGAAGTGGTCTTGGCAGAGCGGCCGAGGTGTACCGCATCGCTCAGGCCATCGGCGCCGCGACGGGAGACCGATTCGGCATTCAGATCAATCCTGTTTACGCCCAGGGACGGGCTGCGGACGGAGAACGCAGGCTGCTGCTGACGCCTGAGGAGTTCGGCCACTTCCTCGTCGATATCTGGCGTATCTGGGAAGAGAATGATCGAGACATCAGCCTGACACCCATATCCATGTTTGCCGAATGTTTTCCCATGCCACTGACTCCCACACGCAGATTGCCGTGCACCTTCAATGGAATCTGTTCCAGGGACCACGTGGGGATCAACTACAATCTGGAGGTGGCCGGTTGCGGGCGTCGGCTGGATTCCAGAAACTTTGTGGGGAATCTGAAGGAGGCGACCCTCCTGGAAATCCTGTCCGCCAGCCCGGAGAAAAAGATTGTGGACGAGCGAGCGGCCCGGCTGCGGGATACGGAATGTCTGGATTGTCGTTTTTTCGTCATCTGTCACGGTGGCTGCCACGACGATGCGGAGCTGGCCCATGGGGATGTGTCCCACAGATTTCCCTGGTGCGAGAGCTACCGGATGCTCTTCGGGGAAATGGAGAAGGCCTACAGCAGTCGCGAGCAGGCACAACGGCCCTTCCGGAACGTCGGCTTTGACACCCGCACGAGTGTCCCTTTGTCGATGCTGGCGACCACGGACCCGAAAACCGCTCCGGATTGGGCGCAGGGACAGAAGAACCGAATCACCTGGATTCTACCCACGCAGGCCGGGGAAGTCCTTCGATTCGGCAGCGGTCTGGCGGAACTGCAGGGCCGTACCCGGGGAGCCGTCCTGTTGTGGCTGCCCAACCGGCAGGTGCGTTCCATGCCCATGTGGGAGAAGTATCTGCGCCAGCCGAAGACGTCTGTCGGACTCTATGAGGCCGACGGATTGGCGGAGGCCTCCAATGTGCTGAACGCCCTTCACGCCCGCATCCATCTGGATATTCCATCCATCCTCGCGCAGGAGGGTGGCGTCACGCAGTTGAAAGCGCTGCTGGACCGCTTCTTGTTTGATGGAAAATGGAAGTCGCAGATCCATCCCTTCTCCCGGATGGTGACCAATCTTTCGCGGAGGCGCCCCATTCAGTATCTGGATTGTTTTGGCGCCTTTCCCACACGGGTGCATCTCAATTGGCATGACGATGCAGCGAGCACCGTATTGCCAGAGAATTTCATCGAACGGATGAAGACCGAGAGTGACATCCTTCTCGAACAATGGCTCATCGCGCGCCGTCCATGTCTTTCGTGCCGGTTCCTGATGGCATGCGGCGGATCCGTTGCCCTCGGAGACCAGAACCCCTGTTCGCCAGATGCCATGGCCCTGGTGGAGACAATCTCCGATACGCTGAAAGATCTGGCGGCAAAGCTGGCCGGGCCTGCCGGTTCATCCGGGGCGTAGGCGGCCGTGTTCTTTGTACTGCTTCCCACGTTTGAGTGTAATCTGCGTTGCACTTATTGCTTTGAGGAACACCCGGAAGGACGCTGGGATATACCGAAGACCACACAGGTGCTGGATGCGGTGTTCGATGTGTGTCAGCAAAAGGGGGTGGAACAGATACGTCTCCATTGGCAGGGAGGCGAGGCCCTGGTGATGGGACAGGGGTATTGGGAAGAGGTGCTGCCACTGGCACAGAAAAAAGCTGCCGCAGCGGATATTTCGCTGTATCAGGCCATGCAGACGAATCTGGTTGAATACGATACATGGGTGGGCGTGCTGGCTAAAAGATTTCTGGATGGCCGTCTGGGAACCTCCTTTGAGCCCTTCCCGGACCGACGATACAGCGGTGGAGACGGCACCCGATTCCAGGCAGCGTGGAAGGTGGCCTACGCCAGAGCAATCCGGGATGATCTGGAGGTGGGTGTCCTGTCCCTGTTGAATGATCAGGTTCTGGCACAGGATGCGTCGAAATACCTGGACCGGCTCGCAGGTGAATTCGGAATCCGCCACATGCGGTTCAGCCTGCCCTTTGGCAGGGAGCCGGGGGCACGGGGGTATTGGATTGACCCGGTGAAGGCGGGTCGTTTTCTGGTGGCCACCTATCAGCACTGGAAGGAGCTGGGAGGGAAGGACTTCATGGAACTGGAACCCTTCACCTACCTGGAGGCATCGCTGCGGAATCATGGCGAGCCCGGTCGGCGTACCTGCATGTATACGCCGAATTGTGCGGAGACGGCCACCTCCATCCTTCCCGATGGGAATGTGGTTCTCTGCGACAATTTTGCCCAGAACACAACCTTCAGCCCCATGGGGAATGTCTTTGCGGGATCGCTGGCGACCGAGGCCTTCGGCCCTTGGCGACAACAGATGGTGGAGGCCGTGGCCTCTTTGTACAACGACGAATGCTGTGCCTGCCCCTATCTGTCTGTCTGCAACGCCGGCTGCCTTGTGCGTTCCCGACTGAGCGCGGATGGGAAGTCCCGTTCCTATCACTATTGTGAAACCATGAAGATGCTGCTGGCCGCCATCGAGGCGGAAGTTGTCCAGGTGACTTCCACGGCCATCCGGGAGAAATGAATTCCCGGTCACCGGGGAGTCCACCACCCGCTGCCACCGGTTTCCTGAAGCAATCGGATTTCCTTGTCCCTGATTCTGACGCGGTCGACCTCATGGAAGCGCGGGAATGTGGTGAGCCTGCTTTCATTGAACGGGCCGACATGTTCGTAAAAAGCGTATGGGACGCGGTGTTCGGGTGTCATCCGGGTGCGGTAGTACGACGGATGCACCGAATGGACACCCGCATGTTCCCACAGGCACGGGATCATACTGAGCACCACCGCATTTTTCGGAAGGGTCGGTGCCCATCTGTTGACGACAGCCTGCCGTTCGGCAAGAGTGATTTCATTCTCCCGATCGATTTCCGCAATCAGCTGATAGCGCCCTGGCAACAGGGTCAGGTAGATGACCATGAGAACGGGCAGTCCAACGCGATACAGCTTCTGCGGCAACCAGAATGCCAGTGTCATGGACGAGGCAACGGCAAGTGTTGCGATCTGCAGCAGGTAGAAGCGGCTGCCTCCGGGCGCATTGTACTGGCCGCCGGAATAGAACAGCAACAGCGCAAAATGGCTTACCGGGAGAATCAGCACCGAAAGAACGATTTTCATGTGGATTGGCCGGTTCTTCGATGAATGAAATTTCAGGAAAATGAATCCACACAGAATTGCTGTCAGGAAAAAATAAATTAATGATCCGTGATACAGGCCGAACGCCGTGTTCTGGTAGAGGTTCCAGAATAGTGAGTCTGGTGAAAAGGCGGATTCAGGCCGACCGGCCAGATAGTATTCCTTCAGTGTGAGGACATGGAGTACAAATCCTGTGAAAAGGGCCCCGCCCATGAGCCACAGCTGATTCCGTTGACGATAGGACAGGGCGGGATGACGGCCCGGGAGCAGTACCAAAAGAGGAAGAATCAGCAGCAGATTTTCGAGTCGTACGTGCAGGGCGAGGAGACCTGCCAGTATACTGATCAGAAATCCATTTGATCGGGCTGTCGCCTGTTCATCCGGAAGCATTCGAACCATGGCTGCCGCCAGCACAGACAATACCAGAAACAGTACGGACAATGGTTCTGCCGCACCTGCCGTGCTCCAACAACCGGTCACGGGGTGGAGTCCGTAAATACATGTGCCCAGGATGGCCACTCCACAGCTTGATGTGATACGCCACAGTCCGAGAAGCAGGATCACCAGTGTCACGGCAACGGTCACTTCATTGAACAGGGCGGGTCCTTTTTCCGGGCCCAGGATTGCGACCGCCGGAATCATGAGCAGGGGATAGGCCATCGGCCACTTGTACGCGTGAGTACTTTTCACTGAATCGACCCAGGCATCGGTAACGGTTGCGCCATGACCGTTGAAAAGATTCACGGACATATTGGCGTAGACTTCATCGTCGTACAGCAGGCGGTGGCCGACCGGGTACTGAATGTGGTTCCAGATACAGATTGCGCTGATAACGATGGCAGCGAGTATCCCTTTTTTCAGGGGGCTGGACGATCGGCACGTTTTCAGTTCGAGGACCATCAGCAGAACTGATCGAATCGACAGTACTGCCATACTGCCGATGATGGTCAGTGCCGTTGCGTACTGAATGACACTCTGCCAATTACTCATGATTCGGGCCCGCATCCACCGGGTGTAAAACGATCAACCTGTAATGGAAGACACCGGTGCTGGACATGTCGGAGTCTAGGGGAAGCGCAGAGTCAGTTACAGCAAAAAGTCCGGCCGTGTTGCTGGAAAGACACGGTGGAACGGCAGCCCTGAGAGGGGAGATGAATGCGCGGAAGATCGATCCCGTGATGTTGAGAAGAACGCCCTCTTGTTTTAAAAATGGCACAGGCGCGCGGTGGTAACGCTGCCGGACATGGAGCCGCTGCTCGATGAAATATGGGGCCGGTTTCCGAGCTGGCTGGAAGGGTCGACACCTCGAATCGCATCCGGTACGTGTTGGACATCGAATATCGCAGCAGAAATGCGAGAGCCAGGAAACAAGTTAGGACCGATTGCTTCGATCAACTGCAGCGAAGCAAAAAAATTCCTCGGCCTCGGCGGCGTCCGCATCGAAGACGACATCCTCATTACGGCAGACGGCTGCCGGGTCCTCGGCCCACCCATCCTCAAATCCATCGACGACATCGAACAGCAGATGAAACAGTTCCGGGAAAACTGAGGTCCGGAATTCCCTGCACAAGCTGCGTCCAATGCGATAAAATGGTGCTCATGAATATGGGAGGATCATCGATGAAACGGTTCATTCAAACGGCGTTGATGGGGATTCTTCTGGGGGTCTTCTGTGGCCTTACGGGCTGTTCGGAGGACAGTGGTAACAGTCTGGACGTTGACGGCGACGCGGATTCGGACAGTGACGCGGATTCGGACAGCGACGGAGATTCGGACAGCGACGGGGATTCGGACAGCGACAGTGACGGGGATTCAGACGGGGACTGCGGAGATACAACCAGTGATCCGGACAATTGCGGGGTATGCGGGCACGTGTGCGCCAGCCGGGTGTGCGAAGACGGGGAGTGCACGCCGGGCCTGGGCGAGTGCGTGGGCGCCGCGGACTATACCAACTGCAACACGGTCTGCGCGGCATCCGGCCAGACCTGTGTCGAAAACGGCTGCGACGGATACACCTACGAAGCCTGGTATTCGATGGCGGACTGCACCACCCTGCGGCCGCCCACGGCCAGCCCTGGTGCGTCCTGTACAGATTTCCTCGGATGGGGGGATGCGGTTCGATGCTGCTGCACCGACGATCCGGTGGAGGGTGACAACGACGT
The DNA here is from genome assembly GCA_029565915.1 of Deltaproteobacteria bacterium. Classification (GTDB taxonomy): domain Bacteria; phylum Myxococcota_A; class Polyangia; order JAAYKL01; family JAAYKL01; genus JAKQNG01. The sequence continues at coordinate 82,252 of JAKQNG010000204.1, read as the reverse complement.
GGCCCCCACCTGTTCAGACACCCTCTCCGATCCGCTTAACTGCGGCATCTGCGGCTATCAATGCCGCAGCAATGTCTGCGAAGACGGCGTGTGTGCACCGGATCTCGGGCCGTGTTTCGACTTCGGCGATGATTTTACCAACTGCGATGAGGTCTGCGCCGCCATCGGAGAAAGCTGTGTGGAAACCGCCTGCACAGCATATGCCTACACGTTGATCGGCTGGGCGTCGGAAATGTCCTGCACGGAGGGAACGACGGCATCCATCCAGCGCTCCTGGGCTTGTAACGAAACCTTCGACTGGGACGGCATGAGCTATCCCCGTTGCTGCTGTACAGATACTCCGTAACAGCGATCTCCCTGTAAACACGAAAACTTCCGACCCGCCAATCCTCAAATTCATCGACGACATCGAACAGCGGATGAAACAGGTCCGGAATTATTGAAGCGTGCACGCCGGCAGTGACTTTTCTCTCTGGTGCGCCTCAGGCACAGCTTTTCTGCCACCGGATCGGTCCGGAGACGGACACTGAATGATAAAGAACCAGTCGATTTAAAAATCATAGCAAAGGGAGGCATTGCGCAAATGAAGAGGAATGTATTGTTTTTATTGCTCTGCACCATGGGGTTGTTTGCCATCGGCTGCAGCGGCGGAGATTCCAATGCACAGGATGGCTCTGATGCGGACAGTGATTCCGATGGAGACAGCGACTCCGATGGGGACAGCGACAGCGATGCCGACAGCGACAGTGATGCCGACAGCGACAGCGACAGCGATGCGGACAGCGACAGTGATGCCGACAGCGACAGCGACAGCGATGCGGACAGCGACAGTGATGCCGACAGCGACAGCGATGCCGACTCGGACACGGATACCGATGTGGTTTGCGATCCGGAACCCCTTGTCCTCAACAACCATCCGGCCCCTGCGGCGAACTTCAGCGAAGATATCGATGGCGTGTCATTCGATATGATCTACGTGCCGGGTGGCACATTCACGATCGGTTGTGAAAGCGGCACCTGCCCGCTGGATGCCGCGCCTGTGGAGGGCGTGACCGTCAGCAGCTATCACATCGCAAAAAATGAGGTGACCATCGAACTGTGGAACGCTGTGATGGACGACGACGTGATGGACTGGGGCGGGTCCGCCCGGAGCATCACCTGGTATGACGCCATGAAATTCGCCTGTCAGTTGAGCCATCTGACCGGCAGGCCCTATCGCATGATGACCGAGGCGGAGTTCGAGTACGCGGCGAAAAACCACGCGGCCAGCCTGGGCGATCTCGGCAGCGGCGAAGAATGGGCCTACAACTCCTGGAACAGTGCCCACATGGGAGGGCAGGATCCCGTTGGACCCGACAGCGGAGAGCACACGCAGAAAACGCGGCGCGACACGGAGGATACCGCCGACAACATCACCGGGCGCCTCATCCGTTCCATTGACGGCATCGGCCCCGCGTTGCGACTGGTCATCTCGAATACGACGGAATTTCCGCCGGACTATGTGCCGTCGTGTGAACTCTGCCCCCCGGCGCTCGGGGACGAACCGGCGAATTCCTACCGCGATCCGCGATGGATCACGGGCAGCGATGCCCACTGGACGCAATCCTCCGAGTGGGGCCAGTTTGATTTGCGGGTGTGGGAGGACGGTACCGCAAGGCTGGGCACCACCAACGGTCAGTGGTTCACTTCCAACAACATTGCCTTTGTGTTTGTTTCCGGCGCGGGTGCCGGCGTGAAATTCGCATACATTTTTCTCGACCCAATGCAGGGGTCGGTGATTTCCGACGCGGGTTTCATGAACGGCGGCTACACCGGAAGAATTGTAAAGGTGACGACGGACAATTATGACAAACCGTCCATCTCCGGCCTGCAGACCGGGGCGGAACTGGCCGCAGCGGCAGGGGATGACTATGAAATGATCGACATGGAGAACATCCCGGAGTCGGCAAAAGAAAAGGATTCTCGTCTGATCGACGGACCGGGACAGGGATGGTTCCAGAACAACTCCGAGTTCGGCGGCGTGCATCACTACAGAAAAGACGTGGACGCGGACGAATTCCGGTTCACCGTCAATCAGGGGGTAACCCGGACCATGCTCACCAATGGCGCGTGGTTTACCGTCAACAACACGTTTTTGCGCGTCACGCACTCCGGCGGATACACAACCGACTATCTGTACGCGGTGGATGACAATGGCACCTTCTACCACGTCTCGTTTCAGGCGTATGAGCGCGCGGACTTCCGGATGTTCGAAATCACGCCCAACGGCAGCGCGTTCGAGTCTGTCTGCGGCACCATCTGCAGCGACGAGATCCCCAAAGGGGAACCGGTATCGATTTATGCCAGCCTGGCCAACGGCCATTCGACATTTGTGCCGGCACCCTGCCCGACGGGCGGCTGCGACTGAACACCCAGCGATGAAATTAACGCGACGTTGATCAGGCCATGCCTCAACGACAGTCTGATCATCCGGTACATGAAGCCGGCGGATCAGGCGCGACGGGTTTTCATGAGGGTGTGGCCCAGTCCCAGGTGGTCAATCATGTCGACGACGATCAGTCCGGCATCCTCTGCGCAGCGGACCATGTCTTTTGAGTGGTAGAACTTGCTGTTGCCGTTGGCCATGGCGGTAAAATACACGCTGCCCTGATTGAGGCAGCAGGCGGCGGTCTCAAACTTCTGGCGATCCCAGAAGGTTTCCATGATCCACAAGGTGGTGTCCTTTGTCATGGACGACACCGCGCGCCGCAGGATGCCCGTCACCTGCGCCTCCGAAAAGCAGTCGAGGAACTGGCTCATCCAGATGGCGTCAAAGGGCGCGGGAAAGACTGTGGCATCCGACAGGAGGTCGGCGCCGAATCCGGAAATGCGATCCGCGCCGGGCGCATTCTTCACGGCTTCCTTCATGAGCGTCAGCTGGGCCGGCAGGTCCATGACGGTCACCCGCACATCCGGATCCCGTTGGACGCACTGCGCCGCAAACCGGCCCGTGTTGCCGCCCACGTCCAGCAGGCGTCGCGGCCGATCGGCGAACACATGGCGAAGGGCCTCATTGAAGGCCCGATCGGAAAAGAGGTGGTCAAAATCGAACCAGGCCTTCTGCACGACGGGCGGAAGCTGCGACAGCCCTTCGTAGATGGTGGGCCAGGGACCCAGCTCCTTCAGGCCGGCGGGTTTTTCCGTGTCCAGGGCTTCTTCGAGGTGAAACAGCCCGCGGTAGCACACGTGGTGAATGAACTCCATGTTGACGCCGGTCATCCTGTCGCTTTCCAGAAACACCCCTGTTTTGGAAATGCAGTACCGGTCGTCCTTCAGAAACACGATGCCGCTGCTCAAGGAAGACTCGAGCAGCACCTGCACTCCGTACCGGGGCCGGCTCACCGCGCGGCAGATGTCGTCCATGGACAGGCCCGCCTCCCCGGCGTTCATCAGCGCGGCGAGGATGCCGGTTTTTTTCATGAGGCGCGCCACCTGGAACACCACGGGCGCAAAGGCGATTTCCTGGGCATGCCGCTGGGCTTCCAGGGCAGTGAGGTCGTCGCGGTCATAAAATGGATCAGTCATGGTTTCCGGCTCCGGCATGGGTTGTCATCGGGGCAGCACCAGCCCTCTTTTGCGGAATTCCCGGATTTTCAGCAGCAGCAGCATGACGACCCGGAAAAAGGGCACCGTACTGGGGCGCCGTTTGTACAGTTCCACCGGGATTTCTTCAATGGAAAAGCCCTGCTGCCGGACTATCAGCAGAAACTCCGTATCCCAGGCCCATCCGGTTTCCCGCATCTGCGGCAGAACAGCGTCCTTCACCCGCCGGCGGAACAGTTTCAATCCGCACTGGTGATCCCGGACGGGCGAATGGAGGAGCCACCTTACGAGGCCGTTGTAAACGAGGGAGCCGGCCCGGCGGTGAATCTCGCGGATGGGTGGCTGGGGTGATATCATCTTCGAACCGATACAGACATCGAGGTCCGGACAGTCATGCAGCCGTTTCAGTGCAGCGGCCAGAAAGCGCAGCGGAATTTCCAGATCCGCATCCGTGTATCCCGCCACGGGCAGCGTCGCCGCTTCCAGTCCCATTGTCAGGGCCAGGCCCTTTCCCCGGTTGGTCACCGTGGACACGACCGTGCAGCAGGCGTGCGTTGCGGCAAACCCGGTCGCGATTTCCCCACTGCGGTCCGTGGAACCGTCGTCCGCCAGAATCAGTTGAAACGATCCGCATTGTTCGCTGAGAAACCGCCAGATCTCATCGAGCGTATCTGCCAGCAGTCGTTCTTCGTTGAAGAACGGAACGACCAGGGAGAGTTCGACGGGATCCGGGTGATTCATGGAGTTCCAGCGTTGTGCGGCCGGGTCCGATGGCGGACGATGCCGGTTTTCAACAGGGCGGTTCGATACTACACTAAGTCTGCCCATGAAACCATGGAAGAACAGCGCGCGCCAGTTCCTCCAGCGGCTCCAGTCTCCGCCGTGGATGGTCGTTGCCGTCTGCCTCGTTACCATCGCCCTCCACGGCAGCGCCGTCTTCAACGAATTCTACTTTGATGATCGATCCCAGATTCTGGAGGGCCGACTGATCCGGTCATGGCAGAATGTTCCCGACATTTTCACGAGCGAAGTGTGGCACAACGTGGAACGAGGCGACCGGCTGGCATCCGCCTCCGTGGACACCTTCCGACCCCTGTTCAACCTGTCCCTCCTCGTGGATTTTCAGCTGGTCGGCAAGAAACCCTTCCTGTACCACGGGGTCAACCTCGCCATTCACCTCATCAACATCATCCTGGTGTTCCTGATTGCCGATGCGCTGCTGGGCGGTGTTTCTGCGCTGTTCACCGCCGCGCTATTTGCCCTTCATCCGACCACCGTCACCTGCATCCACTACGTTTCCGCCCGTCCCGACAGCGCGGCGACGCTGTTTTCGCTTCTGACGGTGCTGCTGGCCATTCAGACACCCACTCTCCGCCCGGCTCGTCATGCCGCGATGGCCGTGACGTTTCTGTGCGCCATGCTGTGGAAGGAAACCGCCATCGTGATGCCGGTGCTGGTGCCGATTCTGCAGCGGGTGTCCCGGAAGGACGTCTCCTGGAAGTCGACCGGACTCTGCGCGCTCACGCTGTGCACAACCCTCGGTCTGTACTTCGCACTTCGATGGCAGGCCCTTGGTGCGACCAAGGCAGTGGAAGATTCCGCACACTTTTTCGCCATGGTGCTCCATTACCCCCGTGCGGTGCTGGATCTCGCGCAGGCGGCCCTGTTCATCCTGGTACCGCTGCCGCTGCGTTCATTCGACAGCAGCGCGCCTGCGTCCGTGCCGTTCATCGCGACTGTCGTTGTCTTTTACCTCGGGGCGGGGAGCCTCGTGCTGTGGGGCATCCTCCGCAGGCAGTTGTGGGCCGGACTCGTGGCGTGGGCGCTGTTCGCCATGGCCCCGCCGGTGACGGCCATGGTCCGCACGGATCGACTCGACGGATACTACTTCTACATGCCGACCGCAGGACTGGCGTTGCTGGTCGGTCTGCTGGTCCGCTGGTTGAGCACCCGGATGAATCGACGCCGCCTGCTGCTGTGGTTGCAGGGCGCGATCCTGGCCACCGCCGGCCTGCTTTCTTTTGTTGCCGCCCGGCATTTCCGCACGGAAGTTTCCTTCTACCGCGCGATCATCGCTGCCGGACCCCACAGCCCCATCGCCGATTACAATCTGGCCAACGCGTACATGCGCCAATCCATGCACAATGAAGCGGTCGCCCAGTATCAGAAAGTGCTCGCCATCCATCCCCGGGATGCCAGATCGCACAACAACTTCAGTGTCGCACTGCTGGCATTGCACCGCGTCGGCGAAGCCGTCCACCACGGGCGCCTGGCGATTGCCCTGGATCCCCGGAATCCCCGTCATCACTACAATCTGGCGCTGGCCCTCCTGCGGGATGGACAGACCCTCGACGGCCTGCGCGCCCTGGACACGTCCCTCACGCTGGACCCGGCCTATCCGGCCGCCCGGGCAGCAGCGCAGGAGCTGTGCCGCGCGCCCCGCCACGCCTTCGTTCAGGAATGGTGCAGACAAAAAAAGGGCGCCACCCGAAAGTGACGCCCCCTCTGCTGCAGCGGCACGTAAGCCGAATTCTGTTCCCGATCGCCGGTTGCCCGACGACGGGCGACGATCATTCATCTGGGACGACGGTTACCCGCCGCCTCAAGCGGCCCACCCGGAAGACGGGAGCGGGCAACTCACTGCTTCCTGTTCGGCCTTGCTCCAGATGGGGTTTGCCATGCGACCGCTGTTACCAGCAGCCCGGTGCGCTCTTACCGCACCTTTTCACCCTTACCTGCCAGGCAGGCGGTATATTTTCTGTGGCACTTTCCTTGAGGGAGTGACCCCTCACCGGGCGTTACCCGGCATCCTGCCCTGGGGAGTTCGGACTTTCCTCCCGCGCTTTTTCAGGGCGCGGGCGATCATCAATGCCACTGCAACAGCTTATGAGGACACGGCCGGGTCGGTGGATTCCCCGGGAACCACCGGCTCTCCGTCGTACACGAGAATGCGCACGCAATTCGCACAGGTAATCAGCGTTTCACCGCGCATGAGTTCCTGCATGACCTGCGGCCGGATTTCGAAATTGCATCCCGCGCAGGTGGGCTGGGACGTCTTCACGACGGCCGGCACCAGTCGCCGGTAGATGCGCTCATAGAACCGCAGGGACGCCGGGTTGATCTGGACGGTCAGCGTTTTGCGTTCCGCATCGGCGCTCACCAGGCCTTCGCGGATCTGCGTCATCCGGGTTTCGCCTTCGCGCCGGCTGTCCTCCAGATGGGACTCCAGCTCGGAAAATTCCTTCTGGTGTTCGGCAATGGCGGTGCGGTAGTGCTCAATTGCCTCCAGGAGTTCGATTAATTCTTTTTCCTGATCGGAAATGTTCTTTTTGATGGTGTCGATTTCCCGCTGCGCCGCCTTGCTTTCCTTTTCGTTCCGTGCGCCCTGCAGTTTGATGCGGCTCTTGTTCATCAGATCGTTCTGGAGGGCGATGTCCGCTTCCTTGCGGCGATGCCACGATTCCGCTTCGGTCAATCGATCGGATTCCTTCTGCAGGATCGTTCGCACGGTTTCCACATTCTGTCTGATTTCTTCGATGTGTCGGGGAATGTTTTCCAGCTCGTTGCGGATGTCGCGGGTTTTGAGGTCCAGGTCCTGAAGTTGAAGCAGAAATGCGATGTCCTGTTGAACGGTCACGTTGACCTCCTCGCTGGAAAACCGGTTTTCAAAAGTGGGCTCGTCCGGAATCGAACCGGAAACCACCCGGTTATGAGCCGGGAGCTCTAACCTAGTTGAGCTACAAGCCCGTCTCAGGCGTCGCGCATTATATTCTCCGCCTTTTTCGATGCAAGATATTTCACCATCTGTTATGGACATCCCGCAACGCGCGGCCCTTATCCATCAAGGAGGTAGCGGACATGAAAATCGGCATCGTCGGGTTTTCCGGCTCCGGCAAGACCACCCTGTTCAACGCCCTGACCGGACAGAACGTGCCGGTCGGCTTCGGCAGCAAGGTGAATCTCGGCACCATCAAGGTGCCCGATCCGCGGGTGGAAAAACTGGCGGAAATTCACCAGCCCGACAAAGTGACCTTTGCCGAGATCCTGTTTGCCGATGTGCCCGGTGGAAAGGGAAACACCAGCCTCGATCCCCAGACGCTGGGCAAGATCCGGGAAATGGACGCGCTGGCCCAGGTGGTGCGCGGATTTGACGAAGGCGCCGGCACCCCTGCACCGGTGGCCGAAATCACCGCGTTTGAATCGGAGCTGATCCTGTCGGACATGGGCATCATTGAAAAGCGGCTGGAACGCCTGCGCAAGGATCGATCCGACGCCCGCCTGCTGGAGCTCATGGAGCGCTGCTTCGCCCACCTCGAAAAGGAAGAGGCACTGCGGACCCTGGGCCTTGACGATAACGACCTGAAACTCCTGTCGGGTTTTGCGTTTCTGTCCATCAAGCCCATCCTGTTCGTCCTGTCCCTTCCCGAAGGGGAAACCGCGCTGCCCGCGGAGGTGGCGGAGCTGGGCGCCCGCCGGAACCTCACCATCATTCCCATCTGCACCGCCATCGAAGCGGAAATCGCCGCCCTCGACCCGGCGGACCAGAAGGAATTCCTGAAGGATCTGGGGCTGGACGAACCCGCCTCGGCCCGGTTCATCAAGAGCGCCTACTGGCTCCTCGACCTGATCACGTTCCTCACCCAGGGAAAAGACGAGTGCCGCGCCTGGTCCATCCGACGGGGCAGCACGGCGGTGGAGGCCGCGGGCGCCATCCACAGCGATCTGGCCCGGGGTTTCATCCGCGCGGAGGTGATTTCCTTCGACGACTTCGTGAAGTCCGGTTCCGAGGCCGCCTGCCGCGAAAACGGCACCCTGCGCATCGAGGGAAAAGACTACATTGTCAAGGACGGCGACATCTGCCACATCCGCTTCAACGTCTGACCGGATCGACCCGCGGACATTCGCATACAGGACGTGGATGGCGTCTCGCTCATGGATGCGCAGGGTGATCCAGATCCCGAACGGGGTGCACGGCGGGTGACACGACGGGGAAAAGGACGGCGGGAGCGCGATCACCTTGCGAGTTTGTAGCCCTGTCCGTACACGGTCAGAATGTGACGTGGTTTGGCGGGGTTCTTTTCGAGTACGCGGCGCAGTTTGAGAATGAAGTTGTCGATGGTTCGATTGGTCGGATTCGCATCCATGCCCCACACGGCATCGAGAATGTCATCCCGGGAAACCGGTTCGCCGCGATGCTCATCAAGCACCTGAAGAATGGCCGCCGCATAAAAGCCAAGATCCTCATGGCGATTGCCGATCTTCGCGCTGTAGGATCCCATGTCCACGGTCGCATCGCCCACATTGATGACCTTCGACGTGCGTCGTTCGGCCGCGTGGGTCATCCGCCGGAACATGGCGCGCACCCGTGCCAGCAGCTCACCAATGGAAAACGGTTTGGTGACGTAGTCGTCGGCGCCCGCTTCCAGCCCGCGGATGATGTCGTTTTCCTGGGACCGGGCGGACAGGATGAGGATGGGCACGGCGCTGTCAAAACGGCGGATTTCGCCACAGACCTGGTAGCCGTTCATTCCGGGCAGCATGAGGTCCAGGATGACGAGGTCGGGATGGGTTTTCTGGGCCAGCGCGACGCCATCTTCACCGTTCTGGGCCGAATGGACCTCATATCCCTCGAACGTGAAGGCATCCGTGAGTCCCATGACAATGTCTTTTTCGTCTTCGATGATGAGGATGGTCTGGCGGTCCGCGGTCATCGGAGGGCACTGTAACACGAAAGGCGCTGAGCGGTAAACGGCGGGGAGAGTAAAACGCCCTACTCCATGGACACAGCAGCCCGGAGCTGCATGCCCGTCATGTCGCTGTAGGTATAGGGATAGGTGCCCACGACGACCTTGACGATATCGCCGTTGGTCGGATCGTACTTATAGCAGGCGTTGTCCGGTGCAGAAATTGTCCAGATGTACCCTTCGAGGTCGATGGCCACGCCGATCATGCCGTTGGCATCCACGACGCCCTCCTCACCCCGGATGCGGACCACGTCTTCGACTTCCACGGTGGCCATGTTGATCTTGTAGAGGTTGCCGGAGGTTTCCGTGGCCCACACGTAGTTCTCACTCAGGCCGCTGCCCACTGCGATGCCCCGCAACCATGAATTGAGAATCGGTTCGGAAATGACACTTTCGCCCGACTCCGGATCAATCCGCTGAATGCAGCTGTGGGTGCCCCATTCACAGGGCTCGCTGTTGCCCTTGCCGCCGGTCCACACCCGGCCGTTCGGATCCACGGTGATGCCGTACCCGCAGGTGAGGGGCCGGCTGTAGGAGGTATCCGCTGTGTTGATCGTGTTGATTCCCTTGAGGAACCGGGGATAGCCGAATCCCTCCATGAGCCAGATCCAGCCCTTGTAGTCCATGGCGCCGCCGTAGAAGCACTCCTGGTCGGGTGCAAGGGTGACCGTCTCTTCGATGGCACCCGTGTCGCCGTTGATGATGTACACCAGATTGGTGTCCAAGCTGTCGGAGGGCAGCGCGTCTCCCTCGGCCGTGATGCAGGTGCCGATGATCACGTTGCCGCCTTCGCCGGATTCCGGGTCCTCGCTGCCGTCCCAGGCCGTGGCCCGGGAACCGGATCGCTCCGGAAGGGGGGTGTGCCACGCGATGCATTCATCCTCCGGCGGGCCGTCCGCGGGCCAGCCCAGAACATCATCGGGTCCTTCGGACGTATCGATGCGGCCGTTGTCATTGCGGTCCTCGCACTCGCCCAGGGCCGAGATGATTTTTGTCACCGAAGAGGGGTGGGGAATATCCGGGTTCGTTGTGTTGGGACTGGGATATCGGTTGGTCACCACCATGTCGCCGTGGAGGTTCACCGAAGTGCGGGACGGATCGCAGTAGGTGTTTTCCGCCGCCTGGGGACAGGTCCGGTACCGGGCCACTTCCACCGCCAGCTTGGTGTCCACCTTGGACACGGTGCCTTCCAGGGTGTTCGCCACCCAGAGATAGGAATCAAACAGCTGGAAATCCGTGTCGCCGTCGCTGTCGGAGTCGCTGTCCGAATCCGAGTCGCTGTCCGAATCCGAGTCAGTGTCCGAATCCGAGTCGGTGTCCGAATCCGAGTCGCTGTCCGAATCGGAGTCGGTGTCCGAATCCACATCTCCCGGCCCGCCACTGTCACCACCGCTGCTGCATCCCCAGTTGATGGATACGGCGATGAGCGCCGCGACAGACATCCAGCGAAACTTCATGTTCATGACAGGCTCCTTTGGAAATACGGGGAAAACGGGTTCATGGCCCTTTTTTATGAAAACTTTTACGAGCTTTGTTTTAGATGATGATGGGAGGTGCGTTTCACGAAAAAATCGGGAAAAAGTCGAGAAGGCCCGATCCCGATGGAGATCCCGGAGGCGAATATTCCGGAATTTATAAAGAATTACACATCTGCCGGATTCCTGATCCGTTCCCTGGTGATCAGTGCTGCGGCCCCCAGAATGGCCGCGTTCTTCTGCTGCAGTCCCGAGATGCGGACATCCACCTTGTTGCGGAAGATGGGCAGCAGGTTGTCTTCCATGTGGCGTTTGACCGGTGCCGTAATCAGCTCCCCCGCATTGGCGAGTCCACCGAACAGGAACACGACCTGCGGCGACAGAATGGCCACCGCGTCGGCCAGGGAGCGACCGAGCATGCGCCCGGTGATCTCGAAGGCTTCGAGGGCCAGCGCATCGCCCCGGGCGGCCGCCTTTCCCACGTCCGCGGCGGTGAGTCCGTCCCCTGCCGCGAGCCGCAGGGTCGAATCATCACTCCGGAGGGACAACAGCTCCCGTGCAGTGGTGACAATTCCCGTTGCCGAGGCAAAGGTTTCGAGGCAGCCCGTGCGGCCGCAACCGCAGAGGCGATCGCTGTCCCGCTGCGCGGTGATATGCCCCATTTCGCCGGCAAATCCATCGTGGCCCAGCACCAGACGACCGCCGCTCACAATGCCGCTGCCCAGTCCGGTGCCCAGGGTGATGACGATGAAATCGTCCACCCCCACCGCGTCACCGAAGGTCATCTCGCCGATGGCTGCGGCGTTTGCGTCGTTGGTCATGACCACCGGCAAATCGATATGCTGGCGGATCAGCTTCACGAACTCCACCACCTCCCAGTCGAAGTTCGGCGGATATTCAATGGTACCCCGGTGGTAGTTCGCGTTCGGGGCGCCCATGCCGATGCCCAGAAGGGCCATGTCGTCCTGCTCAATGGACAGCCAGTCCGCCTTGACCGCCGCCGCAATGCGCGCTGCCAGCTTTTCCGGGGGTTCGTCCGCAAAGGTGGGAAAGCTGCCGCCCACCAGAATGCCGCCCCCTTCGTCGACAAATCCCCAGGTGGTGTTCGTGCCGCCGATATCGATTCCGACTGCAATGTTCTTCTGTGTCATATGAATTCCTATCTGCAGAGCTGCAGGAGCTCCTCTGCGGGCCTGTCGGGCACAACAAACGTCATGTCGAGATCGCCGCGGCGGGCCGCTCTTCCATCCACGTCCGGGACGGCGTCTCCGAATTCCAGTACCGCCGGTGCGTCAGTGCGTTTGCTGTACAGAAAAAGGATGGCGACCCGGGGTCCGACCGTATCCCCGAAGGAGCGGACCGATATCGCCCGGATGGTGGACAGGTCGATGAGCAGCCGTTTGACCGCTTCGCTGTCCAGGGCGCAGTCGCCGCTCTCCCACACCCCGTCCCGCAGATCGGCCTTCACGGTGCGTCCGCCCCGCCGCAGCTCCAGTCGGTCCATCCCCTCCGCGGCGATCTGCAGGGACGCGGGATCCGCGAGAGGTGCCATCAAGCGCTGCCAGTACGCGGGCCCTACGGTGAACACCTCGTCCTCCCCTTTCACCCGCGCATAGCGGTTTTCGCCATCCACGGGTGCACCGATCTGCAGCTCGATGCGGACAGTTTCGGTCCGGTCCGCCGAACCGTCGGCCGCCGTGCGGGTCCGGGCGAGGGTGGCGGTCACGGTGGCGAAGAGCGGATTGAAGGAGGCCGCCTCGGAAGGGGGAACGAATCGCTCCACCTTTGTGGCGGTAACCAGCTCGACGACTTTTTCCACGTCCGGCGGTGAAGCGGGAGCCGCCACCGGGGCGCGGATGGCCCAGTGACCGTCATTTTGCACGAGGGACTGGGAGAGGACACCGCCGATGTCGAGCTGTTCCACGTCGCCGTCCCGTCGCAGCAGCTTCACCCTGTACACGGTTGCAAAGGGCACGAAGCCGTCGAGCAGAGTGCGATCCGCCCGCAGCCGCAGGGGTTCGTCGTCGCGCCGGGCGAGCAGACCGTCCCCGTCTTCACAGAAGGTGATCTGCCGCTCTCCACCGTCCGCGAGGCGGAACGACAGGACAGCCGCGGCCGGACACGCCTTCGCTTCGCCATCAACCGGCACGGCGGTCGCCGCGCAGAAGGATTCCAGCAGGGCCGACACCTGTCCCTGATCGGTCTCTTCCGGGGTCAGTTCGCCGGCGTGCCACAATCCGTTGTCGTCCGATGTCAGCGCCAGATCCCGGGATCCGCGGGAAATGCGGATGGCCGTCACTTCTTCCGGGCGGAACCGGGCCGGTCGGCGATCGATGAAGCGCCGGGCCTGCCAGCGAATCGTCTCTTTGAAATTGCCGCCTGCGCACACGACCGTACCGCTGCCCACCACCGTGGCGTGCACGAGCCCGTCGCCGCAGTCGGTTCCCGCGCGCAGTTCCACGGGTGTTTGTCCCTTCCGGCGCAGCGTCACCCGGGCGGCGTCTTCGTCCAGTCCCCACTTCGACAGATCGGTTGCGCCGTCCGCCACAAAACGGGATGCTTCCACCTGTGTCACGGCAGCGAGGAGCCGGGCCACACCCGCGCTGTCCGCGGCCAGAGGCGCGCCGTCCGGACCCGCGTTCACGGTCCATCCCGTCCGGGGGTTTTGGGTCAGAACGGTATCAACGCCATCCACGCGGAGCGAAATCGCTTCCACGTCATCCTTGTCCATATCCAGCAGGCGCCGCCGCCGCAGGTCGTTCACGCCCCGGTCCACGGCCTCCAGAAAATCGCCGCTCACGGCAAACACGTTTTTGTCCACACACAGATAAATGAGTCCGTCGGGCGCCTGTTTTCCAATGCGGAACCGCACGGTCTTTCCACCGGACAGGGCTGTCCCGGACAGGCGGGGTTGATCGCAGCCGACGGTCTTTGCCGCGGCCCTTTCCACCCTGCGCTCCACCAGCAGAAAATCCAGCGACGACAGCAGGGCCTTCACCTCCACATCGTCCGCGTCCAGCGCCACGGGCGACGCAATCCGCCAGCGACCCGTTCTGTCTTTCTTCAGAAGCACCTTTCCCTTCTGCCCGGAAAGGGACACCTCCTCGACAAAATCCACCCGCAGGGAGGCAAAGGCGCTGTCTGAGCGGGCGTTGCGCTCAGCCGTGGTCATGGCGTCGCGCTCCACGAACCAGATGAACGCGGCAAGGACCGCGCACAGACCGAGGATGACCGCAGCGGTTCTCGTCTTCATGTCACTTTCTCCTGCGGTAGATGACCAGCCCGCCGGCCATCAGAATGAGGAGTACTTCCATCAGCAGGGTGACCAGCAGGTCGCCGAAGTCGCTGTCCGTCAGCGCCAGCCGGATCTGTTCGGGATTGCGCGGTGCGATGGACACCATGTCCCGTCGCTGGGTCAGCCACCCCACGATGGACGAAAAGAAATCCTGGTTGTACAGGCCCGCATTGGCAAACAGCTCCTCGCTCAGAAAATCGCTGTCGCCCACGACGACCAGCCGACTGGCCTCACCACCGTCGGAGCTCCCGCGCACGGCGGCCATGGCAATGGTCAGAGGTCCGTCCGCGTCCAGGGCATCCTGTTCGGGAACCGCGCCGCCCTCCAGCAGTGTGGCGAGGTCTGTTTCGCCAAAAGACATGTCGGACGTGGCGACCAGCTCATCGGCCACCACTTCCGATTTTTCTACGGGAAACAGGGAGCGTACGGCGGAGAACACCACCGGCAGCGGGCCCGGACCGTCCTTTGCCAGGGGCTTCACCGCGCCGTGGTTGTAAAACCGATCCGCGATGAACGTCACCGGCGTCTCCGTGGGCAACCGACGCGGATCCGTCTCCAGAACGAAATCGCTGCGCAGGGAAATGCCCTGTTCCGCTGTGAGGGATTCGAGTCCCGTGGGCAGAAAACGCCGATCTTCGAACACGGGATCGAGCAGCAGGAGCAGTCGTCCGCCATTGCGCAGGGCCGTCGACAGGGTCGCGGTTTCTTTTTCGGAAAACGCCTTCTTCGGGCCGGCCACCACCACCGCGTCACAGCGGTCGAAGGCGGTGCCGTCCTGCAGGAGGTTCACCGCCGTGGATTCAAATCCGGAGAGGGACAGCTCCTTGCGGATGTGGCGCAGGGAATCCCGATCGCCCCCGTCGAAGGCCCATTCCCCGTGGCCCTGGGTAAAGCAGATGGTCTGCTGCCGGGCGGCCGTCACATTGATGAGGGCCGACGTGATTTCGCTCTCGGCCACAAAGGACAGCTCCGGCGTTTCGTCGGTGAGTCCCTCGTCGTCGCCGAATTGCTGAAACCCGTCTGCCGGCAGAAAGCGCACGTTGTCGCCGCTCACCGCAAAGACGCCTGCCTCGAATCCCTCCTGGCCCAGCTCGTTCACCTTCGCCTTGCCGTAGCGGCTGGCAATCAGGGAAAACTGCTCCGGATCCTCGTCGGGGTCGCAGTAGGCCACGTGCAGGCGCGCCGACAGGGCCTCGTAGCCCTTCAGCAATTCTTCCAGTTGTCCGAACAGGGGATCCGCCTTTGACCACAGCACGTGAAGGGTCACGTCCTTTTTCAGACCCGTGACCACCTGGCGGGATTTGTCCGACAGGGTGTACATGCGCGACGCGGTCCAGTCCGCGCGGACGTAGTGGCGGCCGCTCAGGTAGTTGGTCATGACCAGAAGCGCCGCGGCCCCCAGCACGGAAATGAGCACGTTCATGCCCATGGCGGTCATGCGGTTGTCATCGCGGTTCATCGGCGCCACCTCCTCGCTCCAATGACCTGCACGGTGAGGAAGAGCGCCATGGCCGCAACGGACGCGTAGTAGACGAGGGGCCGGGTGTCCACGATGCCCCGCGCAAAGCTCTCCATGTGAGACGACAGGTTCACGTACTGGAACACCGCCGCCTGCGACACCCCGTCCACGTAGCTGAACAGCCCCGCCAGGAACATGCCCATCATGGCCGCAAACGTGATGATGGCCGCCACAATCTGGTTGCGGGTGAGGGCCGAACACAGCACGCCGATGGAAACGAGCATGGCGCCCATGGCCAGGGTGCCCGTGTATCCCGACAGGACAGGGCCCGGGTCGACGGGTGTCCAGCGGGTGAGCAGCACCGGATAGAGCAGTGTGGGCGCCCACATGATGGCGTAGAACGCCAGGGCGGCCGTGTACTTGGCCAGCACGATGCGGGTGTCGCTGATGGGTGCCGTCACCAGGGTTTCCAGGGTGCCCGCGTGTTTTTCCTCGGCGAAGGTGCGCATGGTGATGAGGGGGGTCAGGGTCATGACGATCAGCCAGAAGAGGGCCGTGGAAAACAGCATCTCCATGGGTGCGCCCGCAGTGGGACCGGCGCCGGACAGGAACCGCAGGATGAGAAAAAACGTGGCGGCATTCAGGATGGCGGAAATGCCGATGACCACATAGGCCACGGGCGAATAAAAGAACGCGGTGAACTCCCGCCGGAGCTGCCAGAAATAGTTCATGGGGCCTCCTGCGCCGCAGCCTCGGCCGGAGGTGGCGCGGGTTCGTCCGGCGTTTCCTCGCGGGTGACAATGTCAACAAAGACGTCTTCGAGGGAATGGCTTCTCTGTCCCATGGACAGGATTTTCAGGCCGCCCGCGACGGCCGCATCGAACACCGCCTCACGCACGTCGCGACCGCCCTCCCCTCGCAGTCGGATCCGCCGGACCGGGCCGTCTCCCTGTTCAATGTCGACTGCGGTGATGCCGTCGACGGCTTCAAATACCCGATGGCCGTCTTCTCCACCGTCCCGTATTTCGAGGTCGATAATCGTTTCGTTCTGTCCCGCGGCGGCGCGCAGCTCGTCGGGACGCCCGCTGCCCGCGATGCGTCCCCGGTTGATGATCAGCACCCTTGAGCAGACCGCCTCCACCTCGGGCAGGATGTGGCTGGAGAGGAGCACCGTCCGTTCCTTTCCAAGCTCCCGGATCAGCTCCCGCACCTCCCGGATCTGACCCGGGTCGAGGCCGATGGTGGGCTCGTCCAGGATGAGGATGGGGGGATCCGCCACCAGGGCGTCCGCCAGGCCCACCCGCTGCCGGTAGCCCTTGGAAAGCTGACCGATGATCCGATCGGCCACGCCGTCAATGCGGCAGCGCCCCATGGCGCCGTCCACGGCGGCCTCTCTCCGTTTTCTCCCCACACCCTTCAGGCCGGCGCGGTAGTGCAGGTATTCGCGCACCCGCATCTCGGGATAGAGGGGCACGTTTTCGGGCAGGTAGCCGATCATTTTTTTCACGGATTCGGGTTCCGCAAAGACATCCTTCCCACCGATGGTGACGCGGCCGCCGCTCGCCGCGTGATAGCCCGTGAGCACCTTCAGCGTGGTGCTCTTTCCGGCGCCGTTGGGCCCCAGGAATCCCACGATTTCCCGTTCGGCAATTTCAAACGAAATGCCGTCCACGGCCGCCACAGCCGCATATTTCTTGGTCAGATGCTCAACCTTGATCAAGGGTGCCTCCTTCGACGGATCAACCGCGAATCTGCAAATCTCTTACTTGATTGAACACACCGGCGCAACAACCCGGCGGGTGTATCGCGCCTCAACTGCTTTCGCTGTGACGACTGGGCCAGATTCACGAATGATTTCGGCTTTCCCGGGTGGGGTGCGCGACCGGGGTCAGCCCGGACAGCAGGGCAGATCAGTTCTGACGAAGCACACAGACACTATTCTGACAATCGTAGATAACCTCATCGGCACAATCGTCTACAGTTTCACAAGGCGATAAACACCTGTCGGAAAAACACTCCAACCCAACTTCACAAACCTGATCTGACACAGTGCAATCTGCTGCGAAGGTCACATTATTTGTTGAACGGCAAAATCCTTCCTGCGTACCACACCCAGTTGTGTTCATCGGGAAGACCTCAAAATCATCAAAATGCTGACAAATCGCACCTCGTGGAACATCGACCGGGGAAACAGGAACGGTCCTTGCAATTTCATAATCATTCGCAAGACAATTCCGGATGGAAACATCAAACATGCCACCCTCAGCGCTGTCCTCAAGTGTCGACTCAATCCGCCAGTTGTAGAGCAGACCAGAGTTCTCAGAACACTCCGCGTCGTCTTTAAAAATGACGAACGAAGTAATCGACGCTGAATCGTCCGTCATGATTTGCCATTCAAGATGGGTGGATGGCGCACTCTCATTAATCCAGTCCACAACCAGTACACGGGTCTCGCTGTCATAGTTCCAAAGAAGACACCGAAGAGCTTCAATGCCGGTGATTCGCCAATCTTCGGACAGAATCGGAAAGTCCTCTGGTGTAATCTCTCCGTAGGTCATTGTTGTGTTTGCGTACACGCTGTTTGCGTCCGTGGAACCAGAATCTGTATCGGTATCATTCGAGTCCGAATCGCTGCTGCTCTCAGTGTCATCAGTCTGATCAACATCTTCATTGTTGTTGGAGCAACTCCCTGAAATTAGAACAAGTAAAAGAACAATCATCGACCTGCGCACCTTCTTGCTGATAACTTCACGAATAATGGACATGATGGCCCCCTTGTTGTTTTTTGTTGTCGGAAAAATTGTTGGATGCCCACCCAATTCATTTTCGCTATTGGACATCGGACGGATTAAGCCCCTTTTCCTGCTGTCTGAAAGTCATCGTTTCTTCCATCCCTCCGCCTTGTTTCTGTCAGCTTGAACTCTATCGTACGCCTGTCTGATGGAAGACGGCAGGAATTTGTCAGCGTCCAGCTCACGCGCCGGTGTCGTCGTCGATGTCTACGTAGTCGAATTCCAGTTGCGGCGGCGGCCGGGTGGTGGCACCAGGGCCGCGAGCTTCTCGATCAGCTCCATGGGCGAGAGGATCAGATACGTAGTCCCGTCCCGCCAGGGCGTCTTCAGCTTGAAGGTGTACTCTGTATCCGAGATCTGCTGCAGGCTCCCCGCCTCCGCGGCGGATTATTTCGCTTTGCGGGCGTGGGGGGCCGGGAACAGGAGTTTGTCCACTTCCGAGTAAACGAGCACGAGGGAGCTGGCGGCAATGCTGAGCAGGAGATCGCTGCCGGACAGGGCGGTGGTGCCGAGGAACTTCTGCATGGGGGGAAGGTACACGGAGCCCATCTGCAGGCCGGAAACGAGCACCACAAGGCCCATGATGGATGGATTGGAGAACAGACCGATGCGCAGAAGGGAGTCGGTGGTGGACCTTGTGCCGATGGCCTGGAATACCTGAGCAAAGGCGAGGGTGGTGAACAGCACGGTCTGCCACGTCTCGGATCCGCTGTGCCAGCTCCAGATGCCCGTCGCCAGGGAGATGAGGCCGATGAGGCCGCCCATGCGCAGGATCTGACCGATCATGCCGCCGCTGAACACCCCCGCGGTCGGAGACACCGGGGGACGCTTCATCACGCCGCTCTCCGCGGGTTCCACGCCCAGTCCCACGCCCAGCAATCCGTCCGTCAGCAGGTTCAACCACAGGAGCTGCAGGGGCAGCAGGGCCACCGCCGGGGCCGTGAGCCCGGTGTCACCATTCATCTGTTGCAGCAGAAACAGGCACGCGAAGGGCAGTACACTGACCGCCAGAATTTTGCCCAGGTTGCCCGCAATGGAAAACTTGATGAACTTGCGGATGTTGTCGTAGATGACGCGGCCCTCTTCCACCGCCGCCACGATGGTGGCAAAGTTGTCGTCCTGCAGCACCATGTCCGAGGCTTCCTTGGACACATCCGTGCCCGTGATGCCCATGGCCACGCCGATATCGGCCTTCTTCAGGGCCGGTGCGTCGTTCACCCCGTCGCCGGTCATGGCCACCACGCCGCCCTCCTGCTGCAGGGCCGTGACGATGCGGATTTTGTGCTCCGGCGACACCCGGGCAAACACGGACACGTCGTGCAGGCTGGCCGTCAGGCCGGGCTCGTCCATGGTCTGCAGCTCCTTGCCGCTGATGGCCCGCTCCCCCGAATCGAGCTTCAGTTCCTTTGCGATGGCCCGGGCCGTGAGCGGATGGTCCCCCGTGATCATGAACGGACGGATGCCCGCCGTGCGGCACAGGGCAATGGCGTCCCGCACTTCCGATCGGGGCGGATCGATCAGGCCGAACAGGCCGGCGATGACGATGTTCCGCTCCATCTGATCCGCTGTGGCAAGGCTGGTTTTCCAGTCCTTCGGCAACGGCCGGAAGCCGGCGCCCAGCACTCGCATGCCCGACTGAGCCAGGGATTCGTTGGCGTCCTCCAGGGTTTTCGTCCAGCGGTCGTCCAGGGAAGCGGCACCGGCGCGCGTCATGACAGACGAGGCCGTATCCAGCAGTCCGTCCGGCGATCCCTTGATGAAGGCCACGTGATCGCAGCCGGCCATGGGTGCAGCGGCAAAGGCGGCAAATTTCTGCCGGGCCGCGGCGGTGATCTCATGCACGGTGGTCATCCGCTTGCGGTCGCTGTCAAAGGCGAATTCCGCCACCCGGGGAAACAGGGCTTCGATATCGTCCTGCTGCAGGCCCTTTTCGCCGGCCGCCATTACAAGGGCGCCTTCGGTCGGGTCGCCGATGGCGGAGAGTCCGCTGCCATCCGGCAGTTTTGACAGACGGGCGTCGTTGCACAGGGCGCCGCACAGGAGCAGCATCTCCGGATTCCGGGCGTCCGCAACCGCCGCGGGCACATCGCCGGGATTTTCCGGCACGAGAACGGACTGCACGGTCATCCGGTTCTGCGTAAGGGTGCCGGTCTTGTCCGAGCAGATGTGGGTGACAGAGCCCAGGGTTTCCACCGCGGGCAGCCGCCGGATGAGGGCATGGCGCGCCAGCATGCGGCGGGCGCCGATGGCGAGAGTGATGGTCACCACCGCGGGCAATCCTTCGGGGATGACCGCCACGGCCACGCTGATGGCCAGCAGGAACATGTCCGCCGGGCTCTCGCCCCGCAGCAGACCCGCCCCGGCGATGAGCACGGCCACCGCCCCGCCCACGGCGGCCAGCAGCTTGCCGGCCCCGTCCAGCTTCTTCTGCAGGGGCGTCTGCGTTTCCTTCACCGCGGAGAGCATGGCGGCGATGCGGCCCAGCTCCGTGTCCATGCCCGAACCCGTGACGATGAAGGCGCCGCGGCCGTTGGTCACCGTGGTGCCCATGAACACCATGTTGCGGCGATCACCCGGGCCTGCCGCCTCGTCGGGGACGACTTCCAGATGCTTTTCGACGCTCTCGGATTCCCCGGTCAGGGCCGCCTCCTGCACCTGGCAGGACACGCACTCCACCAGCCGTCCGTCCGCGGGCACGATGTTGCCGTTTTCGATGAGCACCACGTCGCCGGGCACCAGGGCCGTGGATTCCAGCTCGCAGATCTGGCCGTCCCGCCGCACCCGCACCCGGGGACGGGACATCTTCTTCAGGGCGGCCATGGCCTTTTCGGCCCGGTAATCCTGAAAGAACCCCAGCAGGCCGAACATGATGACGATGATGAAAATCGAAACGGATTCGAGGTATTTACCGATGCACAGCGACACGACGGCCGCGATGATCAGGATAACCACCATGGTGGCGGAAAACTGTTCGAAGAGCATGGCGGCGATGCTGCGACCGCCGGTTTCCTTCAGCTCGTTGGGACCGTATTTTATCAGCCGCGCTTCCGCCTCCGCGGAGGAGAGTCCGACGGCGGGGTTTGTGGCCAGTTGCTGCGCGACCGATTGGGCAGATTCCATCCAGGGTTTCATGGGTACCTCGTGTCGTTTGAAAAACGATTCGTGTGTCGTTTGACGCGTGTCATATCATTGAAGCGGGCGCGGAATCCAGCCCAATTCCTCCGGGCGTTCCGCCTCTTTACATGGGGCCCTGTTCTGGCAGGATACCCGGAACCGTCAACCCGTCACCACAGGAGAATGACCATGGAATCGGCCCGCCTCTGGAAATGCGATATCTGCGGCTACATGCACCGGGGCGATGGACCGCCCGACATCTGTCCCATCTGCGGCGTGGATGCGTCCCACTTTGTCGCCGTCGACCTGCCGGACCCGCCCGCCCCGGCGACGGGCGCTGTCTGGCGCTGCAATGTCTGCGGTTATGTCCACAACGGCAGTGCGCCCCCCGACCAGTGTCCAGTCTGTTCGGTACCGGCGGTCCACTTTACGGCCCTCCCATCCGGCGACGTGCCCAGAGAAGGCGCCACCGCGCTCAGCGTGGTTGTCATCGGCGCGGGCATCGCCGGGCTCACGGCCGCGGAAACCCTGGCGGCCGGCGGCGCGGAGGTCACCCTCATCAGCCGGGAACAGGGGCTTCCCTATTTCCGGTTGAACCTCACGCGATATCTTGCCGGCGAGGTGAGCGAAGCGGCATTGACGATGAAGGACGCCGACTGGTTTGCCGCACAGGGAATCAAGCTGCTGGATGGAGACGTGGTCCGCATCGACCGGGAACAGAAGACCGTGTCCCTGCGGGACGGCCGCACCCTGCGCTGGGATCGCCTGATCCTCGCCACCGGTGCCCATCCGTTTGTTCCGCCCCTGACGGGCTCCCACCGGCAGGGCGTGACCACTCTGCGCACCCTGGCGGATACCCGCGCGATCATTGACCGTGCAACAAAGGGCGCCGCCTGCGTCTGCATCGGCGGAGGACTGCTGGGTCTGGAGGCCGCCGGGGCGCTGTCCCGACGGGGATGCGCGGTCACGGTCATCGAAGGGTTCGACTGGATCCTGCCCCGCCAGCTGCCGGAGGAAGCCGCCCGCCTGCTGGCCGATCACCTGCAACAGACCGGCATCACCGTCCTTACCGGTGCGCGGACAAAGGAAATCTGCGGCGACGAACACGTGCGCGCCGTGCTCCTCGAAGACGGCCGCCAGATACCGGCGGATCTCGTGCTGATCTCCACGGGAGTGCGGCCCAACAGTTATCTGGCCCGCCAGTGCGGCCTCCACGTGGCCGGCGGCATCGCGGTGGACGACAACATGCGTACCGGTGATCCGGATATTTTTGCGGCCGGCGACGCGGTGGAGCATCGCGGGGTCCTCTACGGCATCTGGCCGGCGGCCTTCATCCAGGGAGTCGTCGCCGCGCAGAACGTCCTGGGCGGCGGGCAGGAATGGTCGGGTATGCCACCGTCCAACCGGCTCAAGGTACTGAGCGTGGATCTCTTCAGCATCGGCACCATCGCCCCTTCGGACGGCAGTTTCCGGATTTTCGACCGGATGGAAAACGGCCGCTTCCTGCGGCTGGTGACCAGGGACAATACCCTGCGGGGCGCGGTGCTGCTCGGCGACACCGCCATGGCCGGACTGCTGCAGGACGTCATCGAATCAAAGGCCCAGCTGAGCGATCGGGCGGATCTGCTGGACGCCTTCCCCTTCCTCGCCGATTGAACAAGGTGGTTTGCCTTGACCTGTCCGGACAGGCACCCTATTTTTCCCCGGTGCAGCTATTCAATGACTATCGTCTTTTAATCGAACAGCAGGATGCGTCCTGCCGCGTGGTCTCCATCGGCAATTTCGATGGCGTCCACCTGGGTCACCTCGCGGTCATCGAAATGGCCCGCGACATCGCCCGTCGCGAATCTCTGGAGAGCGCCATCTGCACCTTTGAACCCCACCCCTTCGAAATCTTCATGCCCGGGGAAACGCGCCTGCGGCTGGTCAGTCCGGCCCGCAAATACCGCCTGCTCTCGGGGCTCGGCATCGATGTGGTGCTCGCCCAGCATTTTGACGAGTCCTTTGCCGCCCTCACGGCCGGTGATTTCGCCTCGAGGATTCTGAAAGACGCCCTGCGCGCCCGCATCGTGGTGGTGGGAGCGGATTTCCGGTTCGGAAAGGACCGCCGGGGCGACGTGGCCCTGCTCACCGATCTGGGACGGACCTTCGGCTTTGCCGTCACCGGTGCGCCGCTGGTGGAGCGGAGCGGCGAACCCGTTTCCTCGTCGCGGATTCGACGACTGCTGCTGGACGGAAACGTGGGGACAGCGGCGGAACTCCTCGGCCGCCTCCACGAGGTGGAAGGCCGTGTCGTGGAAGGCAGGCAGATGGGCACCGCCCTCGGCTATCCCACCGTAAACCTGCACACCTGCGACGTGCTGCTGCCCGGCGACGGCATCTATGCGGCCTTCTGCGAACTACCCGATAACCGGCGCCTGCCCGCGGCGGTCTACGTGGGCGAACGACCCACCCTGGGACACGGCCGATCCCTGGAGGCCCATCTGCTCGACTTCCGGGGCGACCTCTACGGCGCCGTGGTCAGGGTGGCATTTGCAGAACGCCTGAGAGGCGATGTGAAATTCGAAACGGCGGACGCCCTGCGCGCGCAGATCGAACAGGATGTGGCGGCGGTGAGACGCACACTGGAGGAACGATGAACGACACGGCAGGCGCCTTTGTCACTGCATCCATGGCCGAAATCCTGCTGCTGCAGGACCAGCTCGACGAAGCCCAGTCGGTCATCGAGACCCTCGAACAGCGCTCGCCCCGGGATCCGCGGGTCGTCGCCCTGCGCGCCCGGCTGGATCGGCGCCGGGGAATCGGCGATCCCGTGCAGACTGCCGCCGCGCCGACCGGTATCGATCAGATATCGGTTGCCCCGGTGGACGGGGTCCTGCGCATCGACTGGGAGCTGACCCCCGACGGGCTCGACCTGGCAAGGCGGCGCGTCCGGTATTCGGGTCGCAGCGTCATCCGGCTCTTCACCGCCGCCCCGGGACCCCGGGGGGTGCGCACCACCGTCCGCGACATCGAAGCCCAGATTCCCGCCGGCACCATGCATCTGGCGGGTACCCCCGACTGGGCCGTCCACACGGCCGCCGTGGGATTTCTCGGTCACAACGGGGACTTCGTGCCCATGGCCCGGGCCCTTCCCCTGTCGGTCTCCCCATGAAACCCGGCGTGGACACGTCCGCCACCGCCCGCCTGCGAATGAAGGATCGCAGGGCCCTGTCCATTGTGCTGGTGCGCCCCGAGATCCCCCAGAACACGGGCAACATCGCCCGTCTCTGCGCGGCCACGGGCGCCTGTCTGCACCTGGTGGGGGAGCTGGGATTTTCCATCGACGAAAAGGCCGTACGCCGGGCGGGCCTTGATTACTGGCACCTGGTGGACGTCTCCACCCACGACACCCTGGACGACTGCCTCAAGGCCATCGGCACCGATCAACCCATCGTCTTTTCGTCAAAGGCCCGTCAGTCCTATCTGACCGCCCCTTTTAAAGAGGACAGCGCGCTGGTGTTCGGTTCGGAGAGCGTGGGCCTGTCAGCAGATATCCTCGCCAGATATGAGGGCTGCACCTACGGTATTCCAACGCTCTCGCACACCGTGCGGTCCCTCAATCTGGCCAACAGCGTCTCCATCGGCCTTTACCGGGCCCTGGAAGTTACCGGCGCCCTCGCGCGCTGCGCCCTGGTGTCCGGATGATCCCCCGCCGCTCCGGGATGGTGTTCGCGACGATACTGCTCTGCGCCTGCGGGGGCAGCGGTGGTGCCTCCCGCGTCATTGCGGAGTCGCCGGACGAACCGAACGCAACGGAAACAGACCCCGGCCCCATCGACGATCTGGTGGAGAGGGATGCGCAGGTTGCGGCGGATATCCTCGCGGATGCCCTGAGTGGCAACGACCCGACCCTCGCTGCCTGGGCGGCGGTGTACGCCCGGCGCCTGTCCCTGCGCCACGACGAAGAAAAGGCACAATCCGCCATCGCCCGCGGCACCGAGGACGCCGATCCGCTGCTGGCGGCCCTGTGCTGGCGATGGATCGCCGAGCGCGTTGACGATCCGCTTCCCCCCTGGCGCGGGAACGACGACACGGCCCCGGAAGTGGCGGTATTCGCATGGCTGGCCTGCGCGCGACGCGGAACTGTCCCGGACGGACTGCGCACTGCCATGCACGCGGGCGACGCCACCGCCGACGCACCGCTTCCCGACGAATGGAAGGCGCTTCCCGCCCTGCTGGCGCCCTTCGACAACGGACCGCTGGCCGTGGCTGTGGCGTTTTCCGCGGCGAGACGGCGCGAGCTGGCCGGAACGCAGAACGGCACGCGATATCCGCTGGCGGCCGATCTGCGGGGCGAACTGCTGTCCTCCTTCGGCGTGACCGCACCCGCCGGCGGTTTTCCCCGCAAGAAGGATGCCTGGCCCAACAGCGTCCTGCTGCGACTGCTGGATTCACCCATGCGGTTTCATCCACCGGAGCTGCTGCGGCGGATCTGCGTGCGGGGCAATGGCGCCCTGCAGCGGGAAGCGGTGCGGATGCTGGGCGCCGTGGGGGCAGCGCCCGGTGCGGTGGATCTGGCCGCGGCGGCGGCGGCCATGGCCAGTGAGGACCCGTTCACCCGCGTGGAAGCCGCCCGGACCTACCTGTTGATGGTGGCGCGGGCTACGGAGAAGGACTGACCATGGGGCGGATACTGACCATTCTGCTGATTGCGCTCACCGCGGCAGTCCCGGGATGCTTCACCTTCCGCCGGATGCTCGATCCAACGCGCCACAGGGACGACGGTGCGCAGCAGGACGAGGCGAGATGGGGTTCTCCCTATGCCTACGAGCATCTGCTGCGGTCGGACATCTACCAGCGCCGGGGCGAGCTCGACAAGGCCCTTGCGGAGCTGGAAAAGGCCCTTGACGGGGACGACGATGACTGCCTGCTGTGGGTGAAGATGGCGGAGCTGCGCATGGCCCGGGGCGAACCGGATCGGGCGCGCCGCTGTCTGGGCAGGGCCGTCTCCATCGATCCCGCGTCACCCCGCCCCTGGCTGGTCCTCGCGGACCTCCACCGATCGCAGGATCGCATGGATGACGCCGTCGCCGCGGCACAGCACGCGGTCGAAGTGGATCCGGAAGGAACGGATGGGCTCCTGTGGCTGGCAGATCATCATCTGCCCACCAGTCCCGCCACCGCCCTCGATCTGTGCCGACAGGCCCTCGCGAAGCGCGAGACCGCTCCCGTCCTGCGCACCTGCTCCCATGCCGCCCGGGCAACGGGCGACCGGGACGCGGCTACCGTATACCTCGTGCGGTATCTGAATGCCGGTGGCGATGACCGGGAAGAAGCCCGTCAACTGGCCCTCGCCATGCTGGCGGACGGCAACCGGGCCGGCGGCATCGCGCTGCTCGAAGCGGTTGTCGCGGGCGACAGCACAAACGATCCGGGACGGCTGGAGCTCATCGAGGCGCTGCTGTCTGCCGGTCTCTTCCGGCGGGCGGTGCGCCACATCCACACCCTGGGCCCCGGCGACGACGAACAACTGGCACGGCGGGTGTCCCTGCTGCTGCGGGCCCGGGATCCCTGGGCTGCCCGGGAGCTCATCGTGGACAGCGCCGGACCGTTTCCGCAAAGCGAGGCCCTGCGCAGGGCGTTGTCAGACGTGGAAGCCATCCTGGAACGTCAAGAAAAGGCCGCGTACCTGATCAGTCGATGAGGGCGAGGAGAACGCCGGCGGCCACCGCGGAACCGATCACGCCGGAGACGTTGGGACCCATGGCGTGCATGAGCAGGAAGTTGGTCTTGTTGGCCTCGAGTCCCACGGTGTTGGACACCCGGGCGGCCATGGGCACAGCGGATACGCCGGCTGAGCCGATGAGGGGATTGATGGGGGACTTGGAAAATTTGTTCATGATTTTTGCGAGCACCACACCCGCGGCGGTGCCGAGGGAGAAGGCCGCACATCCGAGGACCAGGATTTTCAGGGTGCCGAGGCACAGGAACTTGTCGGCGGAGAGCTTGGACCCCACGGTGAGGCCCAGCAGGATGGTGACGATGTTGATGAATTCGTTCTGCAGGGTCTTGCTGAGCCGCTCCACCACACCCGCTTCCCGCACCAGGTTGCCGAAGCACAGGGCGCCGATGAGGGGCGTCGCGCTGGGCAGCAGCAGGATGCACAGGCCCAGCACCACCAGCGGAAATACGATTTTTTCGGTTTTGCTCACGAACCGCAGCTGGTCCATCTTGATGGCCCGCTCGGCCTTTGTGGTCAGCAGGCGCATGATGGGCGGCTGGATGATGGGCACCAGCGCCATGTAGGAATAGGCGGCCACCGCCACCGCACCGAGCAGGTGTTCGGCCATGCGCACCGTCACGTAGATGGACGTGGGGCCGTCCGCGCCGCCGATGATGCCGATGGAGGCCGCCTCCCGCATGTCAAAACCGAGGGCGATGGCGCCCAGCAGGGTGGCGAAGATGCCGAACTGGGCCGCCGCGCCCAGCAGGGCGGTCTTCGGATTCGCGATGAGGGGACCGAAATCGGTCATGGCACCCACCCCCATGAAAATGAACAGGGGGAAGAGGCCGTTGGAAATGCCGAAGCCGAAGATGATGCCGAGGAAACCATCCGGCCCCGCGATGTGCTCCACCGGAATGTTTGCCAGAATGCCGCCGAAGCCGATGGGCAGCAGCAGCAGGGGTTCAAAGCCCTTCTTGATGGCCAGCCAGATCAGCAGCAGGGAAACGGCGATCATCACCACCTTGCCCACGCCGTCCGGCAGCAGGGGTTTTTCCTTTTCCACGTTTTTCTTGGGGCGGAAGCCCATCTCCGGCACTGGCGACGGCGTGCCGCCGCCGAGCTCGATGAATCCCTGCGCCAGGGCGTAGAGACCGGTGCTCTTCACCAGCTTCATGAAGGCGTTATCCTTCTGCTCCACCACCGGCGAACCATCCGGTTCCACAATAGGCGACTGAGCAGGGGCGCTGTCGTCCGCTGCCAGCAGGGCGGAGGCCGCCGTGCCGACGACGAGGATGGCCAGGAAGGCAATCCACCAGGAGCGGGACATCCGCAGAAAGGTATTCTTTGTATTCGTCACGGGAACTTCTCCTTGCAGAAGGAACAATCAGTTGAGGACCACCATCTCCGTACCCGGGGTCACCTGGTCGCCAGGCTTTACCTTGATGGCAGACACCGTTCCGGCGGACACCGCCTCGATATTCATTTCCATCTTCATGGCTTCCATCACCACAAGGACATCTCCGGGTTTCACCGAATCGCCCACTTTAGCGGGAATCCGCACAATGAGGCCCGGCAGGGCCGCGGCCACGGTGGACGTTTCGCCCGATGCCTTTGCCGGCGCCTGGCCGGTCGCAGGAGCCGATCCGCCGGCTTCCACCTTCACGTCGTAGGAGCGGCCGTTCACGCTGGCCCGGTCGCCGTCAAACGACACGGTGTAGGGCGTGCCGCTGACCGTGACGGTGTAGCTGGAGGCCTTTGCACCCGCAGCGGCAGGGGCCGCCGCGGCCGGATCTTTCTTACGCACGTTCACCCGGGCCTCCCCTTTCAGGTAGAGGATGCCCTTGTCTTTGCAGGACGCGACGATGAAGAGATTTTCGTCCGTCACCGGCAGCTTTTCCGCCTCCAGCATCTTCCTTGCCGCGCCGAGGCCTTTTTTCGGATCCGCGTCGTCAATTTCCATCGCGGTCTTCGTGGTGGGCTCCAGCTTGAGCGCCTCTGCGGCGATCTTCACGATTTCCGGATCTGCGGGCACCGGTGTCTGGCCGAAATAACCGAGCACCATTTTGCCATAGCCCTCGGCGATCTTCTTCCAGGGCCCGTGAATCACGTTGTTGTACGCCTGCTGGAAGTAGAACTGGGACACGGGCGTGACGGACGTGCCGAAGCCGCCCCGCACAACCACTTCCTTCATGGCCTTGATGATGTCCTGATACTTGTCCATCTGGTGGTTGTCCCGCAGCATCTGGGTGTTCGCCGTCAGGGCGCCGCCCGGCATGGGACTCCAGGGAATGAGGGGCTCCACCATGGTGGCTTCCGGCGGCAGGAAGTAATCCTTCATGCACTCCTTGAACACGGCTTCGGCTTCCATCACCTTGTCGATGTCCACGCCCAGATCGAACTCCGTGCCGCGCAGGGCGTGCCACATGGTGGCCACGTCCGGCTGACAGGTGCCGCCGGACACCGGCGCCAGGGACAGATCGATGGCATCCGCGCCCGCCTCCAGGGCCGCCTTGTAGCAGGTCACGCCGATGCCCGCGGTTTCGTGCGTATGAAAGTGAACGGGGATGCCGGCCGGCAGCATCTTCCTGGCCCGCTTCACCGTTTCGAACACGGTTGCAGGAACGGACGTCCCGGAGGCATCCTTGAAGCAGACGGAATCGTAGGGAATGCCCGCGTCCAGGATTTTCCGCAGCGTCTTTTCGTAGAAATCCGGGTCGTGGGCACCCGTGCAGCCCGGCGGCAGCTCCATCAGCGAAACGCACACCTGGTGTTTCAATCCCGCCTCCGTGATGCACCGACCGCTGTAGATCAGGTTGTTCACGTCGTTCAGCGCATCGAAATTGCGGATGCTGGTGATGCCGTGCTTCTTGAACAGCACTGCATGCAGCTTGATCACGTCCGCCGGCTGGGAGTCAAGGGCCACCACATTCACGCCCCGGGCGAGGGTCTGCAGATTCACCGACGGACCGACAACCCTGCGGAAGGTATCCATCATGTCAAATGCGTCTTCGTTGCAGTAGAAATACAGGGACTGGAACCGCGCGCCGCCACCGGCTTCGAACCAGTCAATTCCGGCATTTTTCGCCGCTTCCACCGCGGGCATGAAGTCTCTGGTCAGAACTCTGGCGCCGTAGACAGACTGGAAACCATCCCGGAACGCCGTGCACATGAACTTGATTCTTTTCTTTGCCACGTTCGTTGTCCTTTCAACCCTGCGTATGACGTTTCGCCGCTGCAATTGCCACAGCAACCTGTTCAAGAGAATCCCCGCCGGCGCCCGCGCTGCCGCCACCCGGTGACGCGGTCTCGCCGGTGCCCATCCGCCGGAGGATCACGCCCGACAGGTGCATCACGTAGACCATGATGATGAGAAACAGAAAGACCGTTCCCATGCCGGCTGCCATCAGTTCAAGCCCCTGCAGTAACATTTCGTTCATGGTGTTCTCCTTCGATTGTTCGTTCGGGACGGTACCGTCGCTTGGACCGCGTAAAAAATTTCGCAGTTTTGTTACACCGGGACTGTCCGTACTTCAACCGGATTCCGCCTCACCGCAGGACTTGAGGAATACAAATTCAATATATTGAAGATAAAAGCCCCGGAGCCGATGGAAAGCATCCACACCATTAATCAGAAACCGCAATTTTTACCGCGGGAATCCGCTACTATGAAAACGCGCGCCATCGGATGCTGGTATCGGCGGGCAAGTTCTTTGTTAAAACATGCGACGCGGCCGTGGCGGGAACCACGGAACTGGTCCAGTGCTGCAAGCACGGTTTTCCTCCTTTCTTCCGTGTTTGGGTTCCTCAGTCCTGGAGCAGTCCAGACGACCCGGTGTCAAATCCGGGCGTCGCACTCCATCCGTGTTCGGGTTCCTTCAGTTCAGAGACAGTCCAGATATCCCCTTTCGGGGTCGTCGCACCACCGGCACATGGCCGGAAATCCTTTTTAGAAAGCACCTTTCCGGGTTCCCGTCCGCATGGGTGCCTTCCGAAAATAAATATACCGCCGGAATGCAGAGTTGCCAATATATATCTCCAGAATATTCATTTTTTATTTCCACGTCGGCGAAATGACCTGTCTTTATCGTTCGGAAAATACTTAAAATATTAATAATTTCAAATTGTTACTTTTTCAGAAGGCAAACGGGAGGGATTCCGGACCCGGATGAAGCGGAATGTACCTTTCTAATCAGTTCCGCCGATTTACAGACCCCGGTAGTCCTGGGCCCGGTACACGGCACCGCTGGGAATGACGTTGTCGGTGATGACGGGAACGAGAGCGCCGGGCAGAACTGCCTCCACCGGGTGTTCTCCCTCCGGGCCACCCAGATCCGTCCGCAGCCAGCCCGGATCCAGCGCATGGATGGTCACGCCCGAACCCCGGAGCTGCGCCGCCATGTCGAAGACATACTTGTTCACCGCCCATTTGGAGGCGCCGTAGGGAGACAGCTGGGGAATGTCGGGAATGCCGCTCGTCAGGATGATCGCACGGCCCCATCCCCGTTTCACCATGCCCGGCAGCAGCCCGTTGGCGATGATCACCTGCGAAAAGAAATTGATCTGGAACAACGCTTTCCACTCGTCGATGGCGATATCCCAGACCTCCTTCCATTCGTTCTGGATGGCCGCGTTGTTGTAAAGGATATCGATATCTGCCACCGCCCGGGCCTGCTCGACGATCCCGCGGGCTCCGTCGTCGCTGTCGAGACTGCCGCAGATGCATGCGGTCTGCACCCCTTTGGGGGCCAGCAGTTGACGTGTGGCCTCCGCGTTTGCCATCGTGCGCCCGTGCACGATGATGTTCACCCCGCGTTGCGCGAGACCCAGGGCAATCTGCCGGCCGATGCCGCGACTCGAGCCCGTCACGAGGGCCCACTTTCCTTTCAGATCGGTCATCATTCCTTCTCCAGTCCGTTTGTCGATCCGTTCCAGCGCTCGTAGTGGACAATCTGTTGGAGGGCCAGGCGGTTCTTCTGTTTGATGGACGGATCAGTGGGATATCCGAGGGTGAGCAGCTCAACGATCCGCACGTCCCGCGGGATGTGGAGAATGCCCCGGACCGCCGGTTCCTCAAATGCGCCGATCCAGCAGGTGCCGAGGCCCAGGGACGCAGCGACCAGCGTCATGTGGTCGATGGCGATGGCGACGTCGATGGGATAGCAGGGCTGACCGCAGGCCATCAGATGGTTGTCCGTCATCGCACAGCACGCGATGACCACCGGCGCGTCGGCCACAAAGGCCTGCTGATTGGCCGCGTTGGCGAGCTGACGACGTGTCATTGCATCCCGCACGACGATAAATCGCCACTCCTGCCGATTGCTGGCTGACGGCGCGAGCCTCGCTGCTTCCAGGATCTCCGTCAGCTTTTCTTCTTCTACATCAGTGCTGCGATATCGCCGCACGCTCTTGCGCATCCGGATGGCCTCATTCACATTCATTTTCTGTTTTCCTCCGATCGGTTCACAATGGCCGTCATCCGGGGCACGCCCTCTCCTTTGCGCCGCAGTCGCGTACCCAGAAGCCGGGAGGCCCCGAATCCCGACAACAGGCCCGCCACCGCGCCGACGATGGTTCCCGTGTCGCCCGCGATTCCCGCCTGTGACGCCAGCAGGAACCCGCACGTCGCAAAGGAAAGGAGCGCCAGGGCCGGCACCAGATAAAGAATGGCGGAGATCCGCACGATGGCGTCCGAGGGCATGCGGATGGCCACCGTGTCCCCTTCCTGCGCTCCGATCTCATTGTCGAGTGTCAACGCGAGATCTTCCTTCTCTCCGCCGAGGGCGTGACATGCACCTCTTGCGGCACAGGCCCCGCAGGCCTCCGTTCGCGTCACCACCACAACGGCCTGATTTCCCGCAATGGTTCGCACCAGGCCGTTTTCCAGACAGTCTCCGGTCATGGGTGCATCGTAGTGACGGCCCGGGGAGTCTGCAAGGAAAGATGGGAAAGCAGCACCGACGGGTTTTCTCTGTTCTAATTATCGCGCGATAAAGTAACATTGATGTTCTGTCAGTTGTCTCCAGCGTTCCGATGAAGGGGTGGACAGTCGGATGAACGAAGACACGGCCGGCCGACATATTCTGGTTGTCGACGACGATCCGCTGAGCCGTGATCTCTGTGCGGCCACCCTGACATCCCGGGGTCTGGAGACCCGCACCACCGCCACCGCCGCCGCCGCCCGGGAGGCCATCGCCACCGCCCCGCCCGCCCTCATTCTGCTGGACGTGAACCTGCCCGATGGAAACGGCGTATCTGTCTGCGCGGCGCTGAAGGCCGATGCCGCCACCGCGCGGATTCCCGTGGTGTTCATCACCGGATTCGCGGATGCGGAAATCATGTCCGGGGCTTTTGCGGCGGGCGCCGCGGACTTTCTGACCAAGCCCGTTTTCCCCGACGAACTGATCGCGCGGATTCAGAATCACCTTGCCATCGCCGCGCGACAACGAGCGCTGGAGGAAGAGATTGCGCACCGCACCAGGGAGCTCGCCGACAGCAAGGAGCTGCTGGAAGCAGTGCTCAACGGCATCCCGGACGTCATCGGCGTGCAGGATCGGGATCGCCGCGTCATCCGGTACAATGCGGCGGGCTATCGCTTTCACGGAAAGTCGCTGGAAGAGGTGAAAGGGCAATACTGTTTCGAAGTCATCGGCCGGAACAACCCCTGCGACGAATGTGCGAGCAGAATCGCGCGGGAAACGAAGCAGCCGGCGGAAATTGAAAAGTTCCACACCGGAAAGCAGGTGTGGCTCCTGTGTCGTTCTTATCCCATCCTCAATGAAACTGGAGAGGTGCAGTACGTCATTGAACACCTGCAGGATATTACGGCGCGCAAGCAGGCCGAAAAAGAGCTCATCCACATACGCAACTACGTGGACAACATCATCAATTCCATGCCCTCCGTGCTGGTGTCCGTGGACGCGGACGGCCGGGTGACCCAGTGGAACCGCCACGCGGAGCAGCAGACCGGCGTGCGCGCGGCAGAGGCCGTGGGAAAGAACCTGACGGATGTGTTTCCCCGCTTTGCGGCGCAGATGGACGATATTCTCGCCGCCATGCGTCAGCGGCGGATTCACACCTCGCCCACCCGGAAGACGCTGGTCAACGATGAGCTGCGCTATGAGGACGTGACCATCTTTCCGCTGGTGGCCAACGGCGTGGAAGGGGCAGTGATCCGCGTGGACGATGTGAGTGAAAAGAAGCGGTTCGAAGAAATGATGCTGCAGTCGGAAAAGATGATCTCCGTGGGCGGGCTCGCCGCGGGCATGGCCCACGAAATCAACAACCCCCTCGGCGGAATGCTGCAGAACGCTCAGGTGCTCGAAAACCGGTTCCGCGACGATCTCGCTGCCAATGTGGACGCGGCGCGGGAAGCGGGCACCACCATGGCCGCCATCCGAGCGTATCTCGAAAAGCGGCGGATTCTGCAGATGATCGGAATGATCCGCGAGTCCGGAGAACGGGCCACGGATATCGTCCGCAACATGCTCAACTTCACGCGCAAAAACAGCTCCAGCAGTTCCTCCAACGATGTCCCCGCGCTCATCGAGGAAACCCTGGCGCTCATGAAAAACGACTACGATTTGAAAAACGATTACGATTTTCGCAAAATCGCCATCGAACGGGACTACGCGCCCGGATTGCCCCTCATCCTCTGCGAACGGAGCCGCATCCAGCAGGTGCTGTTCAACGTTTTCAAAAATGGCGCCCAGGCCATGGCCGAACAGCGACTGGTGACCGGTTCCCGCGTGCCTTCGAAGTTCGTTATTCGCGTACACATCCGCGACGGCATGCTGCAGATCGATATTGCCGACAACGGCCCCGGAATGGATGAACACATTGCGAAGCGCGTATTCGAGCCGTTTTTTACCACCAAGGAAGTGGGTGTGGGCACCGGGTTGGGGCTTGCCGTGTCCTACTTCATCATCACAGAAACCCATCGCGGCGAAATGCGCGTGGACTCCCGTCCCGGTGAAGGAACAACGTTCATCATCCGCCTTCCCCTGCCCGATGGCGGGCCGATGTCCATGTAAGGAACAACCATGAAAACCATATCTGTTCTCCTGCTTTTTTTCGCGCCGGCGCTGCTCGGCGGTCGTTGCGCCGACTCCCCGTCGCCACCGGACGGGGATTCCGATACCTCCGCGACGGGCGCAGACACGTCGTCCTCGGAAGACGAGGACAGCAACAGCGAAACGGCATCGCTTCCTGCGCAGAAATTCGTTTCTCCGGACCAGTTGTCGGCCGCCCTCGAAGGAGGTGCAGACCTGCTGCTGCTCAACGTGGCCGACGTGGAATTCTACGAGCTCGGCTGCATCGGCGAATCCCTGCTGATTCCCTGGGATCAGCTGCCGGATCGCCTCACCGAAGTTTCCGTTGATGCGGACATCCTGATTTACTGCCGGCGGGGCGTACGCAGCGAGAGTGCCTTCACGACCCTTCAGGAAAGCGGATACACATCCCTGTGGATTCTGGACGGCGGCATCGACGCATGGACCGCCGCGGGACTGCCGACCACCCCGTGCCAATGAATGCGCCGACACGCTGATCCGGCGGAACCTACGACAGAAACTTATGACCGTTGACCGATGAACGACCGCAGCAGCGAAGCGGTCTCTTCGGGCGTTTCCACGGTGGGCAGATGGCCGGACGCTTCGATGACGGCGAGGTGGCTGCGGTAGATGTTGTCGTGCAGGAACCGGGCCGTCGATTCAGGGACGATGGCATCCTGCGCGCCGTGGATGATCAGCGCATCGCAACGGATATCCTGCAGCCGGTCGGTGACATCGAAGGCCCGGGCGGCGGCCAGTTGACCCGCAAATCCCCGGCCGGGACCGGCCGTGCGCACCACGTCCTCGACCACCCGTTCGAAGGCGTCACCCTTCGCGCGGAAGGCCGGGGCCGTCAAGCGGCCGAGATTGGCGCGGATGATCCGGGACGCATCGCCCTTTTCGTCGAGTCGCAACCCGCCGTGCAGATACACCGGGCTCGATGCGATGAGCGCGATGCGCGATACGAGGTCGGGATGGTCGAGGGCCAGCTGCAGGGCGATG
Organism: Deltaproteobacteria bacterium; assembly: GCA_029565915.1. GTDB lineage: Bacteria > Myxococcota_A > Polyangia > JAAYKL01 > JAAYKL01 > JAKQNG01. The sequence continues at coordinate 46,034 of JAKQNG010000204.1, read as the reverse complement.
AATCCACCCATTGAATGACCGACTACCGCGCAGGGTGCAATGGACATGCGGTCAATCAGGTCAGCGGTGCAATCCGCCATCCACTGGATGGTGTAGTCTCCCTTCGGTGCGGGGCTGGCGCCGGCGCCGGGATTGTCCACCAGCATGAGCCCCACGTCCGGCAGATGGGGCGCCAGGGGTGAAAAAATCACCGCCGACAAGCCGAGTCCCGGCAGACAGACCACCGGCGGCCCTTCGCCGACGGCGGTAACGTGAAGCGGCAGGGGTGTCGTGTTCCGGGTATTGCCGACCATGAATCCGAATGGAATGATGGTACATTCCGGGGCGATTCTATGATACAAACCCGGGACGTTGACAATCTGCAACGGCGCATGCGTCCCGACAAGGAGGAGCGGCGGATCCCCATGGATATTCTACAACGGACAGGCAGAGCCGGCTTTGGATTCTTCCAGTATCTGTTCATGCTGGTGGCCCTGTTCTACCTGTCCATCAAGGTCATCTGGACCAACCGCGACCTGGGCCAGCGGGATTTCATGCGGCAGGTATTTCTGCAGATCTACTTCACCGGCGTGCAGGCGGTGGGCCCCGTCGTCATCGTCGCGCTGGGCGTGGGAACCCTCGCTATCGTCAGCGGCCTGGGCGGTGTGGGTGGCATGATGTCGGGGGCAGAAAACATCGGAAAGATGGTCACCGTGGTGGTCATCCGGGAGCTGGCGCCCCTGCTCACCGGCGGCATCGTCATTGTGCGCTCCATCACGGCCATCGCCGCAGAGCTGGGTTTCATGCGCGTGCAGCGGGAAATCGAAGCCCTGGAGGCGATGGGCATTTCACCGGTTCGCCAGTTGATCACCCCGCGCATCTTCGGTGGCCTGATTTCGTTCTTCGGATTGAACGTGGTGTTCAACGCGGTGGCCCTGGTATGCGGGTTCGTCGTTGCCCAGCTCCTGGTGTCCATCCCCGCGGAAGCATTTTTCAGCTCCCTGTTCAAGGCCGTGACGCCCATGGATCTGTTCGGGTTGTCCTTCAAGGTGGTCCTCGGCGGTATCGGCGTCTTTGTGATCGCCTGCTACCACGGCATGAGCGTGGAGAGTTCCTCGACGGAGGTGCCCGTGGCCGTTTCAAGGGCCTCCCTGAACAGCCTGGTATTTCTGCTCACCGTCGATCTGGGCGCTTCGTTTGTCATGGTGCTGTCCAACGACGCCAATATCTTCTTTGGAGGCATGTGGTGACCGGGTTGCCATGCATCCTGCGCCTGACGGACGGCCTGCGGATTACCGTGGGCTCCGTTGTCTGCGTCATTCCGCCCGTACGGCTTCACGCGGGACAGTGGATGGCCCTCGTGCCCGAAAATCCCGACCCCGCCATGGATCCGGCGGGCACCATCGCCCGATGCCTGATCAGCCTGCACCCGCCCACCCGCGGCACCGTGGAAGTGTTTGAGCAGGACGTCTACAACATCGGATATCGCGAGGTCCAGCGGCTGCGCGCCCGACTGGGATTCGTGCAGGGATACGGCGGCCTGCTGTCCAACCGGACCATCCGGGACAATGTGGCGCTGCCCGTCTCGGAACACGCCCGGTTGCCCCTCGAAGAAGAAACTGCGCTGGTCCACCGTTACATTGAGGCGTTTGGTCTGCACGCGGTAGCCGATCAGCGGCCCCACATGGTGGACGGCTTCACGCGGTGGCGCACCTGTCTCGCCCGGGCCATGGTGCTGTCGCCCGCCTATCTGGTGCTGGAGGGCATCGGAGACTGGGCCATGGACAGCGGCACCGGCATCGCCTGGCGGCAACTCGTGGCCTGGCACCAGACCGGTCGGTCGGGCATCTGCATCTGCGCGTCACGGCGGAACCGGGGCTTTGAAAGCTGGCTGGAGGAGCGGGGCGGAATCGTGGTAGAGTACAAAGAACGCAGCGTCTGAAGGAGAACACCGTGAAAATTTACCTGACCTATCGCGAGCGGATCGCCGGTTTCTTCATTCTCGTGACCATCGTGCTGGTCTCGCTGTTCATCATCGGCGCCGCGGTGGAAAACCTCTGGTTCACGCCGAAGACGTCCTACCATGTGTACGTGGTGCGCGGCGACGGCCTGAGCAAGGGCTCTCCGGTGCTGTTTTCCGGTGTGGAAATCGGCCGGGTGGGTGACATGACCATTCTCAAGGACGGTCGCATCGACGTGACCCTCTCCATCCTGACCGTCCACGCCTACCGGATTACCAGCGGGATCCGGGCCGAGATCCGGCGCGCTCTGGGCATCGGTGAAAAGCGCGTCCTGCTCTATCTGCCGCCGGAGTCAAAGGGCCCCATGCCCCAGCTGCCCCCGGACGCGGCGATACCCGTGGATGAACCGCGGGACCTGCTCGACGTGGTGTCCTCCCTGGATCTGGGCAAATACATGGAAACCATGGACCGGGCCGTGAAATCCCTGGACGTGGTGATGACCAAGCTGGACGAGCAGGACCGGCTGGAGCGGATGCTGGAATCCTTCGACAAGCTGGGTCCCACCCTTGATGTCATGAATCAGTTCTTTACAGATATCGACGAACCCCTGCTGGCAGTCGTCACCGATCCGAATGTGCCGCGCGCGTTCAAGAATACAGCGGACATGATGGGCGACAAGAAAACAAAACAACTCATCGAAACACTGGCGGTGTCGCTGGAGCCGGAGAAGGTGAAGTCACTGATCAACAAAAGCGACAAGCTGATAGCGCGCCTCAACGAAATCACCGAACCGGAAGCGCCCCTGCAGAAGACGCTGACGGGAACCGATCGACTGCTGAACGACGGCAAGCTGGACAAAATGCTGGTATCCATGGCGCAACTGACCAAGGAGCAGCAGATCGAACAACTCGTGCGCAACATGACGACCCTCTCGGTGCAGATGGCGAAAATCGGACCGGAGATACCCGGCATGGCCAAGGAGCTGAACGCCACCATGCGGGAGCTGTCCATCGTGTTGAAGGCCCTGCAGAAGACCTGGCTCCTCGACGACGAAGCGAAGGACGTCATCAAGAAGATGAAGAAGGACAACCCCTGAGTCCCGGGATTGATCCCCTTTGCCTGTCGACACCTGAACCCCCCTGTGATATCGTGCGTTACATGAATACTAAAATCCGTATGGCACTGATTGTTGCTGCGTTCGCGCTCCTCGTCCTGCCCGCAACCAGCGAAGCCCGCACCCTCACCGGCAACGAAGTCTTCGGCGTCGGCCTCCAGCTCGGCGATCCAACGGCCATCACCGCAAAAGTCCTCCCCGTGGAGGTTTTCGGCTTCCAGTTCTACCTGGGCGGCGGCGGCTGGGGATGGAACGACTATTATCATTCCATGTTCATCACCGGCATCGATGTCATTTTTCATCCAGTGGTCATCTATGACGGATGGAAGACCTGCGCCCTCAATCTCACCATCGGCGGGGGCGTGGCGCTGGGGCTCTTCCGGGGCTGGTACTACGCGGACTGGGACGGGCGCTACGTGTATGACAATTATTATTACCGCGATGAATGGTATGCCGCCATGTTCATCCGGCTGGTGACCGGCGTCAGCCTCTGGTTCAAGAAATTCCCGCTGGAGTGCTTCGTGGAAGCGAATCCGGCCATCCGCCTGTTCCGGCCCGACCCCATCGGTTTCCAGCTGTTCTGGGTGGCCGCCGGCGCCCGCTGGTGGTTCTGACACCTGTCATGACCGAAGATAAGCGACAGTTCTCCCGGGTGTCCTTTCAAACGACCGCCCGGCTGTCGGACACATCCGGCAATCCACTGGCCCGGGGAGACGTGAAGAACCTCAGCATGGCGGGCATGCTGGTGGTGTCCGATGCGAAACTGGCACCGGGCACACAGGTCCGGGCATCCATCCATCTCGAAGGCGGATCCGAACCCCTGGACATTATCGTCGGCGGGCGGATCGTGCGGGAATCGGAAGGCCGCCTGGGTGTGCAGTTCGTCATGGACGGCGTTTCCCTCGAATCGGTCACCCACCTGCGACGACTGGTGAGCATCAATCTGGGGGACGACGACGCGGTCATCGACGAGGTGGTCCGCAATTCCCTTCCACCGCCCCGGTGAACGAAACAACTGCGCAGACAGCGGCGATCAGCCTTCGAGGAGTTTGACGAGAATGGCCTTCTGGGCGTGGAGGCGGTTTTCCGCTTCGTCGAAGACCACCGTGTTGGGCAGGTCCATCACCTCCCCGGTGATTTCCCGGCCCCGTTCCGCGGGCAGGCAGTGCATGATGGTGACATCCTTCTTCGCGTGCTTCACGAGGTCGAGGTTCACCTGATAGGGCGACAGTCGGCGAATCTGTTCGTCGATCTTATCCTTCGCACCCATGGAAGCCCACACATCGGTGTAGATCACATCGGCATCCTGTACTGCGCGGACGGGATCGTGTTCGATGATGACCTCGGAGAGACCCGCATCGTTGGTTTCCTTGAAGATGCCCATGTCCGGAAGGGTATCCGGCGAGGTGCCCACCGTCAGGCGCATGGGAATCCGCTGGGCCATCCGCATCCAGGAATTGGTCATGTTGTTGCCGTCCCCCATGTAGGTGACACGCAGATGGTCAATGGTGCCGCGGTGTTCGAGAATCGTGAGCATGTCCGCCATCAACTGGCAGGGGTGCAGCAGATCGGTCAGCATGTTGACCACGGGCACGTCCGACCAGCGGGCGAGCTCTTCCACGTCGCTGTGCGAGTAGGTGCGGATGCAGATAACCTTGAAGAACCGGCTCATCACCCGGGCGACATCCGCAATGGATTCCCGCTTGCCCAGTTCGATTTCCTTGTCCGTGATGTACACAGCGCTGCCGCCGAGCTGATGGAATGCCACTTCAAAGGAAGCCCGCGTGCGCAGCGACTGTTTGTGAAAAATGAGGGCGCCGACGCCTTTTTTCAGCACATCGGGAAAAATTCCCTGCTTCGCCTTGGCTTTTAATTCCGCCGCGAGGTGGATGTTCGCGCGCAGCTCCGCGGCACTGAAATCGATGACAGACAGAAAATCGCGCTTCATTTCCTACTCCTCGTCCGACTCAATGATCTCAATGGCTTCCCGGGCCAGCATGCCGATGGTGACCGGTCCTTCCTCGTCATCAATGTCGATTTCCCGATCATCGTCTATCAGGCGGCGCAGGGGCGGCAGGGAGTCCATGTCCGACAGGTTGGCGCAGGCTTCGATGGCCTGATACACCACCTCCGTGTCTTCGCTGTCCAGAAAACGGTGAATCTGGGCCACCGCGGCCGGGTCCTCGATCAGAGACAGAATATAGGGCATCTCCCGGGCCGAGAGATCCTGCATCCGGATGGCGTGTTCCACCGCGGGAGCAATGGCCGCAAGTCCGTCCTCCGCCGCAATGTGGGACAGGACATCACCGCACACGTGGCGGACGCCTTCGTTGGAATGGGACAGACCCCGGGCCAGCAGCAGGGCGGCGCCGTCGATGGTGCTCATCATTTCCACCACCCGGTAGAACGGGCGGATATCTTCATCCAGTTCTCCCGTGGATTTCAACTGGTTGTCAAACAGGGTCGTCAGGGCAGCCGCCTGATCCTCTGTCGGCAGTTCATCGAACCGATTCTGCAGCGTCGCGATTTCCTTATCGAGTTCGATGACCTTGTCTAGTATTACTCTGGCGTCCATCTGCGCACCTTCCTTATTGTTTGTACACAAGACATGTGTTCGGATAGCCTTTCTTATCAGAGCGGGTGGGGTTTTGCGAGGGAATCTTTGAACGCACGGGCGCGGCATCTGCCCACCTTTCAGGAAGAAAACATGAATCGACTCGACAGCCGCATTGCCCGGGAACTCGCCGGATGGACAGTCATTGCGCTGGTCTGCTGTACCGTTGCATTTTTCGTCACGCAGTTCCTGCGGCTCCTGCCGTCCATGACCGACATCGGGATTCCCGCTCTGGTGCTGGGACAGATCATGGCCTGTCTGTCCGTTTCCGTCGTCGCCTGGGCATTGACGCCCGCGATCATCATCGGCGCCTTTGCCACAGCCGGTGCCATGTCCGTCCGGGGCGAATTTGTGGCCACGGACAGCGCGGGCATTTCGAGATTCCGCCTGCTGCGGATGCCCGTTCTCATGACCCTTTTTCTGACGGTGCTCAGCGCCTTCCTGTGGCTGGATGGGGCACCGGCGGCACGGGGTGTGGCTGCGCGATTCGCGGTGGAAATCATTCCGGAAGGACTTGCCGATGCGCTCGACCGGGGTGTCTTTTACACTCCCGCAAACGGTCTGGCCTTTTACGCGGATACATCCGCCGGAAAGGGTCACTACAAAGGTGTCGTCCTGTCCCGCACAACGCCTGACGACGCTGTTCTGCTGGTGGCCGCTGATGCCCGCCTGACCTTCCCTGACCATCTGCGCCGCGTCCATCTGGCCGTCACCGATGGGGAGCTGTTCCGCTTCCGCGGCGACGAGCGAACGACCGTGTCCTTCGGCACACTGTCCATGGCGGTGGACCTCCCCGATGCCCCGTCCTCCCTTCCATTCCTTCCGGCCCACATGAGCCGCACCACTGCTGCGCTGCGCGGCCCGGCCTGTGACGGCGCATCTCCGGAACAATGGCAATTCGAGCTCTGGCGGCGCCACGCGCGTCCGCTGTCATTTTTCCTGCTGGGCATCACATCGCTGCTGGCGGCCTTCAGCGGGAACTGGCGGCGGAAATCGATGGCCGTGCTTCCGGGAATCGGGTTGTTCCTCTTTGTTCATCTGTGTGAGCGCGCGGCGGAAGTCCTTATGGAACAAGGAACCATCAGTCCCTTCCAGGGCGCATTTTTTCCGCTGATCCCGGTGGGTGCGATCCTGGCGGCCGGACTTCTTGTGTCGAAATACAGATTCGGTGGACGGGCGTTGTGACCGCGCCGGAAATCGTGATATGACACGCATACGGATCGAACCGAGGGTGGTTCCTTTCCGCCAAGGAGTGATTGTCATGACATTACTGTGCGTTGCGCTGGCGATGCCGTTGATCGGGCCCCCGGGGATGGGAGAAATCCTGCTCATCGTGGGAGTTCTTTTTCTGCTGTTCGGTGCCACCAAGCTGCCCAAACTCGGCAAGGGGCTCGGAGAAGGCATCCGCAATTTCAAAGAAGGCCTGAAAGGGGACGGCGAAAAAAAAGGCGAAGGGGACGACGCCATCCGGAAAGCCGACGACAAGTCGGGGGATTGACCGGATCGTTCAGGTCGCCTCCATTTCCATCCCCACTGAGGTTGAACCCATGAAAAAAATGTCTTCGCGAATGGATCGCATCATTCCGTCCGCCACCATGCGGATGACCCAGACCGCGGCGGACCTGAAAGCCCGGGGAATCGACGTCATCAGCTTTACCGCCGGCGAACCGGATTTCCCAACCCCGCGTTACATTATCGACGCCGCCTGCAGTGCGCTGCGGGACGGCGCCACCCGCTACACGGCCATCAGCGGAACAATGGAACTGCGCCGCGCCGTGGCTGCGCAGAGCGAATCCGTCCGCAGGGTTCCCTGTCAACCGGAAGAAGTGATTATCTGCGCCGGCGCCAAGCACGTGCTGTACAACCTTTTCATGGCCATCCTCGATGAAGGGGATGAAGTGATTGTCCCTCTTCCCGCCTGGGTGTCCTATCCGGATCAGGTGCGCCTCGCCGGCGGCGTTCCCGTCGGCATTCCCACCACCGAGGCAGACGGCTGGCTCCTGTCGCCGGAGGCCCTCGAAAAGGCGATCACCCCCCGAACGAAGGCCCTCGTCCTGAATTCGCCGTGCAATCCCACCGGCGCGGTCTACGATGAGGATGCGCTCCGGGCGTTGGTGAACCTGGCCGTCCATCGAAACCTTCTCGTTGTGTCGGACGAAATCTACCGGGATCTGCTGTACGACGATGTTGCGTTCGCACCCGCCCTGACGGCCGTCAACGCGGATGGCAGAAACCGGATTTTCACCGTGGACGGCGTATCCAAATCCTACGCGATGACCGGATGGCGGATCGGCTGGGGCATCGGCGATCCGGACATCATCCGCGGAATGACCGTCATGCAGGGGCAGACCATTTCCTGTCCCACCGCCGTGTCCCAGTCTGCCGCCCGGGAAGCCCTTTCCCGGGATGCGGATTTCCTGCCGGCCTGGCGTTCGGAATACGCGGACCGTCGCGACGCGATGGTGCGGGGCCTGAATGCCATGGCAGGCGTTACCTGTCGCTGTCCCCGGGGTGCGTTCTACGTTTTTCCCGACGTCACCGGACTGGCCTCCCGCCTCGGTGCCGGAAAAACCGACGAAGATGTGGCCCGATGGCTCCTCGATGAGGCCCGGGTGGCCACGGTGCCGGGATCCGCCTTCGGCGCCCCCGGATATCTCCGGCTGTCGTACGCGGTCGCCATGTCCCTCGTGAACGACGGAATTAGCCGGATGACCGCCGCGATTTCCGCTCTCTGACCTTCTGTTCAGTGATCCACCGGCACCCGTTTTTCAAAAGAGAAATCACTTGCCAACCGGGGATCTGCCGATTATGGTGCTCACTCTCCTGCCCCCGGGCAGGACAACCTGTTTCCGATGGAGGAAAGTAGAATGATGATGGACGAGGGTTTCGACTCGACGACAGATGATCGCAACGAAATGCACAATGACTATTCCGACGGTGACGACTACCGCGATCGGGACGAGCGGCGTCGTCCGCGGCGAAGCACGGTCGGGGAAGCCGTTCTCTGTCGACCTCTGGAGGTTCAGGTCCGCGACAACAAGGTGGAACAGGCCATCCGCCAGCTGAAGAACCGACTGGCCCGGGAAGGCATTCTGCGCGAGTTGAAAAACCGCCGCCACTATTTCAAGCCCAGTGAAGTCAAACGCATCAAGCGCCGGGAAGCCGCCCGCCGTCGCCGCAAGGCCATCCGCCCGCGTTTCTGATCCGCTCCGGTTTCTTCAATTGTCCGTCTGAATCAGCGAAAACGGGTAGGTGACCGCGACAGTGCCCCGATCCGGAGGCGGCGGAAAGCGGATGTGCTGTACCACCCTGGCAATGCACTGCGCCACGTCCTGACCTGTCAGGGAGTTTTCCCGGACTTCGGAGCGCGTCACGATGCCGTTCATATCGATGGTGAAAAACACGCTGATACGACCCGACAGGCCGGGATTCTTCTTCAACCCCGCTTCGTAGCAGTAGCGCACTTCATTCATGCGGCGCTGAATGTGGCGGCGGATGGTTTCCCGGGACAGGGAACCCACCAGCACCGCATTTCCCGGTGTAACGGGATCGGTCATCCGACGGTGCCCACTCAGATCCCCGGGCGCCGGAGAGCCGCAGCGCCCACCCGTGCAGTTGCCCCCTCTTCCGTCACCGGGAATCCGGCCGATGTGCACACCGATCACACCGTCCGGATCGCCGCCGCCGCCGCGCCCGGTGCCCCGGATGCTCAGTCCATCGTATCCGGATCCGTCGACATTTCCTCCGGTGACAAGATAGGACAGCGCACTTTCGGGGCTGATGCCCGTCATGGCGTCCTGTGGAAACAGGGACGCCTGCGCACCGGTCATGAACGAAATGATCCCGGCACGGGACGCTGCTTCCCTCGACACATCCCGCGAAATGCTGAACGGTTTCAGATTCCGTTCCTGCGGCGATGGCATCCGGATGGACGTTTTCGGGCTGCGGGCGTTGCCCATCCGGCCTGACGGTCCCGGGGCCGGTGCACCACCGGGCTTTCCGCTCTGATCCCGCAGGTCGATGCGGGTTTCGTCTGACCGCGGCGCGGCAGCCGCCGGAATCATGTACCGCGAAAACCGGTTGTGCTGCAGCGTATCGTTCAGGTTCATGCCCGCCGCATCGGGCGGAACCATTGCCAGCACGAGAAAGAAAGCCGCGTGGGCCGCAAGAGACAGAGCGGTCCATCGCAGGGGCGCGAAGGGGACAGGTGGGCCCGGAGGCCGGCCGGGCAGGGTGCCGAGGGAAATCTGAAAGAACCAGGGATCGAGGCAAACGGTGTACAGGATATCCGGATCCACTGTCACACGGCGCTCCGGGATCTGCGCCATCCGGGAGGTGCCTGCGCGACAGGTTTCCAGAAATCCGGCCTCCGGCACCTGCAGTACGGCGCGTCCGCCTTCCACGGTCAGCAGTGGAAACGAAGGCCGTCCGCCGAGCATGTCCGCCGGCAGCAGACACGCACACCCGGGGTCCTCACCGATGTGGTAGATGGCACCATCCTTCACGGGCAGAGGATCCACCTGCAGGCAGGTATCCCGCCAGAATACGCGCACTTCCGCGCTGGGTTCCAGGTGTTCTCCAGGCGCACCGGAGCATTTCCGCATCCATTCATGCAGTGTCATGGCCGACCTCCCTGTTGTCGATTTTCCACGGGTTGTGTGCCGTGGCTTCTGCAGAAATGGACAGCGGGAAGGGCGTCCGGGTTCCCGGGATTTTTCCGCGGGGCGAATTGGCGGAAATAGACTACCCCGATACGTTGTGGTAAAGCAGGACAGACCTGAAACGCGTACGCAGCGATGACAGGCACACCCGGCATGGTTTCCGATCAAACAGGCACGGCGGGACAATTCACCGACGACGAAAACAATTTTCTTCCGGGCCTCGCCCTGTCCGGCCGGGATATTCCTCTTCTCGAAATGGTCCGGTGTCCCGTCTTCATTCTGCGCGACGAGCGCATCATCTGGGCCAATGGCGCGCTCTGCGCCTGTTTTGAGGCGACCACCGAGGAGTTCATGGGCGCGCTTCTCTGCGACCTGCTGGAGGAGCGGTGCCGGGAACAGATCCGCTGCTGGTTCACGCGGCCCCGCAGAAAGGCGGGCGAACAGCTCATCATCGATATTCACATGGCGCCGGTGGAGCGGCGTCGGCGCTGGTTCAATGCGGCCCTGACCACAATCACCTGGAACGGAGACAGCGCCGTGGTGGCCTTCCTGCAGGACATTGAGGACAAGAAGAAAAACCGCACGGTGGAACAGCAGTTGCGTCAGTCCCAGAAAATGGAATCCCTGGGTCGGCTGGCCGGCGGCGTCGCCCATGACATGAACAATACCCTGGGCGCCATCATGGGATTCGCTTCGGTACTGCAGGCGGAAGTGCATCCGGGAAGTCCGGCCGCCGACGATCTGGACCAGATCATGAAGGCCTGCCGCAAGGGGCGGACGCTCATGCTCAATCTGCTGGGCTTTGCGCGAAAGGGAAAGTTCCGGCGCGAAACCTTCTGCGTCAACACGGTCATCGAAGACGTGCTGAACCTCCTCAAACATTCGATTCCTAAAAAAATTGCCATCGTCACGCGGTTGACCGATGCGCCCCTCGAAATTCACGGCGACCCGACCCAGATTCACCACGCCGTCATGAACCTGTGCCTGAACGCGGTGGATTCCATGGGCGACAGCGGCGTGCTGACCGTGGAAGTCACCACGGAACGCGTGTATGAGAGCTACGACGAATCCACGGATTTGCGGGAACTGGAAAAGGGCGAATACGCGGTGATCGCGGTCAGCGACACGGGACGGGGCATGGAACCGGAAGTCGCCGCCATGGCCTTCGAGCCGTTCTTTACCACCAAGCCGATGGGAGAGGCCTCGGGCCTTGGTCTTCCCATGGTGTACGGCACCGTGAAAAATCACGGCGGAGACGTGCTGCTGGAGAGCCGTGTCAACAGAGGAACGACGGTGACCATGATGCTGCCCCTGGCGGACACGAACACCCGCAGCGACAGCAGCGGGGGCAACGAGCGGAAAACCCCGTCCATTGCCCGGATCGCAACGGTGATGCTCGTGGACGACGAAGAAATGATCCGCCTCGCCGGTCGCCGCGTGCTGGAAAAAATGGGCTACGGTGTGCTGCTGGCCAGGGACGGCCGGGAGGCGCTGCGCCTCTACGGCGAGCATCCGGATCAGATTTCCGTGGTCATCCTCGACCTCATCATGCCTGTGATGGACGGTCCCGAAACCTTTGTCCGCCTGCGGGAAATCGCGCCGGATCTGCCCATCCTGCTGTCCTCGGGGTACAGCAAGGAAGAAAAGGCCGACCAGCTCCTGTCTCTGGGCGCTGACGCATTCATCCAGAAACCCTTCGACATGCAGGCCCTGCGGGATATCCTGAAGGGCCTCGTGGAAACCGAACCAACGCTGTAAGGACTGTTCATGAAAGACGTTGCCACTATTGTACTGGCCGCCGGCAAAGGTACCCGGATGAAATCGGCCACGGCCAAGGTGCTTCATCCCCTATGCGGGCAGCCGCTCATCCACTATCCGCTCCAACTGGCCGCCGACCTCGGGAGCAGTCGCACCGTGGTGGTGGTGGGGCATCAACGTGAAGACGTGGAATCGGCGGTTGGCGGCGCGGGATTTCAGAACGTGCAGTTTGCCCATCAGGAACAGCAGCTCGGCACCGGCCATGCGGTAATGAGTGCACTGCCCGCCCTGAAGGGAACCGAAGGCCCGCTGCTGATCCTTTACGGGGATGTTCCCCTGCTGCAGAAAAATACCGTGGCGCGACTTGCAAAAGAATGGCGACGCGTAAAAGGGCCGTTGGCCTTTATTGCCTTTCGCCCGGCGGATCCGACGGGCTACGGGCGGGTCATCGAAACGGACGGACAGGTCTGCGCCATCGTTGAACACCGGGATTGCACGCCGGCCCAGCGCCGTATCGGTCTCGTCAATTCCGGCATCTACCTCATGGACGCGGCCTTTGCGCGCCGATCACTGCAGAAGCTGAAAAGTGCCAACGCCCAGGGCGAATTCTATCTGACCGATCTGGTGGCCATCGCAGCGCAGAAATCGCAGGTGGCCATCGTGGAGGCGGAACCGGACGAAGTGACCGGCGTCAATGATCGGGTGGATCTGGCCCATCTGGCGGCAGTGCAGCAGCGGCGGATCGTTCAGCAGTGGATGCGCGCGGGGGTCACTGTCGAGCGGCCGGAAACCGTCACCATCGAAGCGCATTGCCGCATCGGCGAAGACACGGTGCTCGGCCCCATGGTCCGGCTGCTGGGAAACACCCGCATCGGGCGGGGCTGTACCATTGAGGCCGGTGCCATCCTGCGGGACAGCACAATCGAAGACGCCGCCGTGATCCGCGCTTATTCCGTGCTGGACGAAGCGGTGGTCGGGCCCATGGCCGAAGTCGGGCCCATGGCGCGCCTGCGGCCCGGTGCGGTCCTGAAGAAGAAAGCAAAGGTCGGCAACTGGGTGGAGCTGAAAAAAACTGTCATGGGAGAAGGCGCCAAGGCAAATCATCTGGCCTATCTGGGGGACGGACTCATCGGCGACAACGTGAATCTGGGCGCCGGCTGCATTTTCTGCAATTACGACGGCTTTCTCAAGCATCAGACCGTCATCGGCGACAACGTATTTGTCGGCTCCGATTCCCAGCTCGTGGCCCCGGTCACCGTCGGCGAAGGTGCCTACGTGGCCTCGGGGACCACTGTTGTATCCGATGTGCCGGCAGGTGCCCTGGCCATTTCGCGCGTGCGCCAGACCAACAAGGAAGGTTACGGTTCGCTGCTGAAAGAGCGATTGAAGGCAGAAAAGGAACGGCAGAAAAAGGACGCACAGAAAAAATGAAATATCTTTTTCTTTCCTTCCTGTGCTTCGCCTGTTCTCCGGTCTCCCTTTCCCGCATGGGACCTTCCCTGCCGCCCAGACAGGCGGACTGCGACATCCTCGTTCTGCCGCCGGGTGCCACGCCGGATCGGCCCTGGCGGGATGTGGGCCTTGTATCCCTGAAGAATTGTCCGGAGTATGAGGCGGGTCCCTGTCTGGCATGGTTGAAGAAAGCCGCCTGCGAACTGGGCGGTGACGTGGCCTACCAACCCCAGACACCCCTGCGGGACGGTCGACCGGATCGGACGGCTGGCGCCGTGACGTTGCAGGTGACCGTGGCGGCATTTGTCGCTACCGTTCCGCCGTCGTCCGACGATACGGTGTTGAACGCGACGGAAATCTCTGACTGTGACACGCCGGATGGGGACAGTGATCTGTCCCCGGACGATCAGATGTGCAGGGAATGATGCCATGCGCCTTTTTGTAAAGCATCTGTTCAACGTACCCAATACCATTTCCATTCTGCGGCTGGTGACGACTCCGCTGGTGGCGGTGTTCTGGCTCGGCCTCGACATGCCTGTGACGGCCTTGATCATTGGCATTTTTGCGGGCATCACCGACCTGTTCGACGGCATCCTGGCGCGGAAACTGAACCAGATGACCGAGCTCGGGGCGCTCATCGACCAGCTGGGCGATCTCGTTTTTGAATCCACCAGCCTGCTCATCGCCGTCATGTCCGGCGGCATCTGGGTAGGCTGGCTGCTCATCTATCTGTTCCGGGAATTCACCGTCACCGTCATTCGCTCGTACGTTTACAGCCGCGGCGGCAAGCTCCCCTCCTCGTGGATCGGCAAAGCGAAATCCGCATGCATCCAGTGGGCCCTGTTCCTCGTATTTCTGGGATTCATTCTGCAACGACCCGGCGCCGTGCCCGCAGACTGGCAGGTGGCCGGCATCACGCCGGGGTGGTTGCTGGTCAATGGCGGCATGCTGTCGGTCATCACCGGCATCAGTGTGGGCCTGCTGTCCGGCTGGCACTATCTCACGGCGTTTATCAAATTCTACGGGGACACCATGGAACGGGAATCCCGGTCGTAGCGTCTTGTTTGCGCTGCTGCACAGGACGGTTGTCGAAACGGAAGTAAAGAAGAGTCGATTCATCGCCATCGCTGCACCCGTCGATTCACCGGATGCCGCCCTGGCCTTCATCGAAGCGGAACGGGATCCGCAGGCCACCCACAACTGCTGGGCGTTTCGAACGGGTTCCCGATATCGGTTCAGCGATGACGGCGAACCGGGCGGTACCGCCGGGCGCCCGATTCTCAGCGCCATCGAAGGACAACGTGTGGACAATGCGGTGGTGCTTGTTATCCGGCACTTCGGCGGCATCAAGCTGGGGGCGGGCGGTCTGGTGCGCGCCTATGCCGGAGCGGCGTCGGCCTGCCTGCGGGCAGCGGAAAAGCAACCGCTGATCTGCCTGGTGGACATGACATTCACCGCGCCGTTTGACACAATCGGGATCGTCCACGGGTTGATTTCCCGGACGGGCAGCACTCTTCGCTCTGAAATCTATACGGAGTCGGGCGTCGTATTCGAGTTGCGTGTACCCGGGGATCAACACGGTGTCATTGCGGAGGAGCTGCGCAACGCCACGGCCGGCGCCATCGACCTGCCACTGGCGGAATAATTCCTTCAGACGATCGGCCGCATGACCACGGGCATGAACGTAACGGCAAAGAGGACGAGGCAGGCGATGCCGACTGCGCGGCCGCGCGGAGACAGGATCCGATCGTCCGTGGGAGGGTGGGAAAATCCTTTCCTGCGGAAGGCGACGGCCATGATGATCCCCAGGAAAATCCAGCTGAAACCCGGTATCGCCGCTTCCGCCACGGCATCCGGCGCGAGTCCCCGCCCGTAGGCGTCGAGCCCGTAGAAGGTTGCCACGCCGAGTCCGAAGGCGAACAGGAGGCGGTGGAACAGCCGCGATACTTTTTCGTGGAGGTCTCCGAACAGGGCGTAAAAGATGTGTCCGCCGTCCAGCTGACCGATGGGCAGCAGGTTCAGCATGGTGATCAGCATGCCGAACCAGCCGGCGAACGCCATGGGGGAGCGATCCAGGGCCACGTCCCAGCCGGGCGGGATGGGGCCCACCACCATGGATTTGGCCGCCAGGTACAACAGGGACTGGCCCTCCATCCATGCCGCCTCGGGAATCTTCATCAACGGACAGCGCGCCAGCCCGACGAGCAGCAGGGGCAACGCCACCGCCATGCCCGCCAGAGGTCCCGCCGCGCCCACCTCCATCAGTGCGTCCCGCGAGCGGATGCGGCCGCGCATCACGATGACGGCGCCGAGGGTGCCGAACAGGGAAAAGAACGGCGGCACGGGAATGAAATAGGGCAGGGATGCATCCACCCGGTTCTTCCTGGCCATCAGGTAGTGTCCGGCTTCGTGGGCGCACAGGATGCCCATGACCGAGGCGGCGAAGACAACGCCGTTCCAGAGGGCCTCGTCCATGGTGCGGGCGGACAGGTGGAACACGCCGGCGCCGAACACCGACAGCACGGTCAGCGCGAAGAGCAACCCGTTGACCCAGGGGCGACGGGTTCCCGACGGCGTCACGGCAGCCTCCGCCGCAGGGCCTCTTCCATGACGGACAACAGGACGGACAACCGCCGGTCTACCGTCACGCCGCCCGCGTCCACCACGCAGTCCCCCGGTATGAGGGATTCGTCCGCCACGACGTCGAATCCCGCATCCTCTGCCCGGTTGCAGAGCGAAGTCGACGTCGCATCCTGCGGATGGACCCGCAGTACACAGGAGCGGGCGCCTGCCCGTTTGACAGCGTCTTTGTAAAGGGATTCCCGTTGCGCGGCATCGAGGGCCAGGGTCGTGCCCGCCAGCCGGCCGGCCATGGTCACGGCCAGTTGCACGAGGTCCTCCTTCGCCTGCGCGATGAACCGTTCCCCTTCGGCCCGGGCCTCCAGGAGAAACAGGAGGGCCGGGTCCGGACAGGAGAGCAGCGGCGGCGATACGGGCAGGTCGGTTTTACGGATGAGTCGTCCCATGGTTGCCGCCTTCCACCAGCGAGCGGATCTGCCGTTTCATGGCGCTCGGCGCGCCGGGTTCCACCTGGACGGCCGCGAGCCGGGCCCGGCGCAGAAGCTGTCGGGCATCCTCCGGAGGCAACCGGTCGCCCATGGCCCGGATGCGATCCATGCGCCGGCAGAACGCGATGGCCAGGGACGCGATGCCGCCGTCCCGTCCCCGCAGCGGGGCACCGCCCGAAGGGGGCCAGAGGGGTGCCAGGCGATCGCCGAGGCGGACCAGTCCGTCGTCCGTCAGAGCGTCGAGCCAGTCCGGCAGTTCGCCGGGGCTGTCGGAAAAGGCCCTGTCTGCGGCGGCGGCGAGGGCGCCCGCACCGGGGTGTTCTTCGATGACAGATCGAATTTCATCAGCCGGATGGGTGAGCGATACAGACAGGGCATGCCAGTTCCGGGTTCCCCGGGCAAATGCCACGGCGGCGAGGGCGAAGCTGGTGCCGCCCCGCCGCAGGAGGGCGGACCGGGCATCAATGGCAGGGGCCGGGTTCATGGCGCTGGAGCCTAGGTCCCGGGCCCCTGCGCCGTCAATGCGAAAATCAGGGGTGCAGGTCCGCGAGGCGGAACATGGGCACCGTGTGCTCGGTCACCGGCGGCGCCGGGGCATCGAACAGCGTAGGATACTGGGCGAGCTGGCGCTGCCACAGAATCTGCTGCAGCATGTCCGCCAGTACCTGTCGGCGACCGCTTTCCACCAGATCCCGCAGCAGGTTGCGGTGAAACTGCGCCATGTTCCGCAGGCGGATACCCGTTCCCACGGATTTTGCGCCGTGGTGCTCGTACAGCACTTCGCCGGTGGCCCAGATGGACTCGCTTGCCTCGGGCACCGGGATTTCGAGCTGGATGAGACCCCGGGGTGTCGTCAGGCTTTCGCAGGGCTTGACCGTGTACAACCCGTCGAAGCTCAGGTTGACAATGCTCGACGCGAAAGGTGTGTTTTTCGAAAACTCGGTGATGAGCCGGGATTCGGGCACGCGGAACTGGGAACGCTTGTTGTGTGACATTGTGATTTCTCCTGTTACAATGTACTTAAATTGTTTACATAGTAATACCTTTCCACAGGTATGTCAAGAAAGCCCGACCTGCGCTATTCTGGCGCCAGTTGCCGGAAGACCCATGCAGAAGAAAACGGACAAAATCGCGCTGCCGCAGGAGGACATCACCCTCAATTTCGACCGCTCCACGGTGAACATGCTCACGGCCCGGGAGGGCAGCTCCCTGCGACCCTCCCTCATCGTGGTGCAGGGTATCGACCGGGGCAGCTCCCTCATCATTGATCGATCACCCATGCTCATCGGCCGCGGCGAGGAGTGCGATTTCATCATTTCCGATGACGGGATTTCAAGGATTCACGCCCGCGTGGTCCTCGACGATCAGAACCGCTGCATCATTGAAGACATGAACAGCACCAACGGCATCTGGGTAGGACGGGAACGGGTGGCGCGCCACGTCTTTTCCGAAGGGGACAAGGTGGTCCTGGGCCGCTCCACCATCCTGCGCTTCATGCGGGTGGACACGTTTGACGAACACTACCAGTCGCAGATGTACGAATCCGCAGTGAAGGACGGACTGACCGGGGTCTTCAACCGCCGGTATTTCGACGACATGCTCCGCAGCGAGCTGTCCTTTGCCGTGCGCCACCGTACGCATCTGTCCGCCATCCTGTTCGACCTCGATCACTTTAAAAAGGTAAACGACACCTGGGGCCATCTCGTCGGCGATGATGTACTGTGCCGGGTGGCTCGCGCCGTGGCCCGCACCCTGCGGGGGGAGGATCTGGCGGCCCGGTACGGCGGCGAGGAGTTCGTGGTGCTGGCGCGCAACATCGCGCCGGAAGGGGCGGTGGCTCTGGCGGAACGCCTGCGTCAGATCGTCCAGGACCTGCGCATCCTGACCGAAGAAGGCATTCGTGTGCCGGTTACCATCAGCCTCGGTGCGGCCACCCTCTGCGGTGCCGGAGTGATGAACGGCGATGCCCTGCTGCGCACGGCGGATGAAAACCTCTACGAGGCCAAGCAGAAAGGCAGAAACCGGGTTGTGGCCTCCATCGTGAAATAGTATCAACACCGCGCAGACAACACTCTATTACAAAGGAACAACGACCATGACGACGCTGCAACAGGGGCTCCGATGGATGATCATCGCCGGCTGGATGACGATTCCCGCCGTTGTGCCGGCGCAGGAAAAGGCAGACGGATCGGGGACATCCGGCACGGCAACGCCGGTGGCCGACACGGAACAACCGGTGTCCGCGCCCGCGGCGGAAGATCGCCACCTGGGCATCCACTACATTGGAAAAAACGTGCCGCGGACCGATCGGGTCATCAACGTACCGACGACGCTGACCGCCCGGAAGGGCGCCCTCGTGCTCACGGTTGACCATCGGGCCCATGCCTCGTTCATCAGCGGGGAGGACGCCTGGTTCGACTATCTGGGGCTGGACGCGGGCAACCTGAAAATGGGCCTCGGCCTGCGCTACGGCATCTTCGACTTCCTGGACGCGGGCTTTTACCGGTTGAGCAACGGCACCGATCTGTTTGATGTCTATCAGTTCGACACAAAGCTGAACCTGCTCCGGCAGCAGTACCACTACATCAACGCGGCCATCGTCATCGGCGGCACCTGGTTCGTCCAGAAGGATGCAAAGGACGCATCGGGATTCTTTGGACAGATCCTGCTGGATCGACGTCTGTGGAAATGTCTGCTCTTCGGTGCGGGATTCGCATTCCACACGGATTCCTCCGGCGAAACCAAGGTTGTGGAGTCTCCGGATCCGTCGGCGGCAGTGCTCGGATATCTGGAATGGCGTCCGATTCCGCGCTTTTCACTCAATGCGGAAATCGCCGCCAATGTGGCCGGATTCGGCGCGGATTACCCGGTTTTCGGATTTGCTGCCCGGGTGCTCACCCACCGCCACTCGTTTTCCCTGGTGGTGGCCAATTCCCAGTACATGAGCGCGGATGGCATCGTTGCCAATTCCCGGCGCGGCTTCAAGGAGCTGGTGTTCGGTTTCCAGATCGTCCGCGAATTCAACCTCATCGATTGATTCACTTCACCTTTTCCCATTCCGCCATCGGACCGTCCAGCACGGCGAAACACGGATGGGGCGACGGCCGGTTGTCCTGTTCCTGTTGCCACTTCGATGGAGCCCGACGCTTCAATTTGAGGAGCAGATGTTCCCATTCATGGGCGAGCTGACCGGTGGAGACGAAAATCAGGGAATGGCAGCCGGCCTGATAGTTGATTTTTGTCCGGTCGAACCGATAGCCCCGCGAAGACGCTTCGTCGAACACGCGGGAGAGGTAGCCGTCGAGGGCCCGCAGAGGTTCGGGAAGGGCGCGGAAACGGATGAGCTGGGGATGATGCCGGTAGCCGACGGTCTGGCCGGCAAGTACCGCCCGGGCCAGCAGCCCCTCCCGCCACAGAGCCACGAGTCCTTTGCCGTCGAGATGTTGGGGATGGAGCGACCACAGCCTCATGGGTTGCGTATGGTCACGCAACGAAGAAATGTCAACGTCATCGTCGGACACCCCGAGACGTATTGAGCGAACTGCCGTTTTGTCCTACACTGCGGCAGACAGATGGCAACAGGCGGATTCCGGCGTCTCCGTCCCAACAGGAAGAACGATTCATGCCCACGCTCAGCTGGCGATCAACAGACGGCAATCGCAGCAGTATCGCCATTGCCAAAGCGATCACCACCATCGGCGCCGCCCCCGAAAACGATGTGGTCGTCAGGGATCTGGGCCTGGCGCCCTACCACGTGCAGCTCGTGTTCGACGGGAAGGATTTTTCCCTTGCCTGCATCGAGGACGGCGACGACTTTGTGCTGAACGGTAAAAAGAAGCGCCGGAGCCGCCTCGCCCACCAGGACCGATTTGCCCTGGGCCGGGCGGATTTCGTATTCAGCATGCTGGCGGAATCCGCGGTGCGTTCCAGGGAATCCGGGCGGGGCGCGGAGCTGGCGGGCCTTCACAAGCTGCAGGAGTTCACCAGTTCCCTCTTCAGCCATGGCTCCGTCGACGAGGTCCTCGACGCACTGATGGACGGTGTCATCGAGATCACGGGCGCGGCCAAGGGATTTCTTATCCTGTTTGAAGACGGGGAGCCCATCATCAAGGTGGCCAGAAACCTGCACCGGGAAAACCTGGGCTCCGCGGTGAGCCAGCTGTCAGACAGCATCGTGGCGCAGGTGGTGCAGAGCCGCAGCGCCATCATCGTATCGGACGCCCAGAGCCACGACAAGTTCGCCCACGCCCAATCCGTCATCAACCTGAAACTCAGCTCGGTGATGTGTGCGCCCCTGCAGCACAAGGACGAGCTGCTGGGGCTGATCTATCTGGGCAACGACACGGTGCGGGGCCTGTTCGAGCCCGGCACTCTGGAGCTGCTGAAGGTGTTCGCCGCCCAGGCCTCCCTCATCGTGCAGAACGCCCTGCTGCTGAACGAGCTGAAGCTGCGCAACGAGGCCCTGTCCCGGGAGCTGGACAATCAGCGGTTCGGCGAGATTATCGGTGCATCGCCGGTCATGGAGCAGGTGTTCAAGACGGTGGAAAAGGTGGCGGCCACGGAAGTGTCCGTGCTCATCGGCGGCGAAACGGGTACCGGGAAGGAACTCATCGCCCGGGAAATCCACCGCCGGAGTCAGCGGCGCCAGGGTCCCTTTGTCACCGTGAACTGCGGCGCCATCCCCGAAACCCTCATGGAATCGGAGTTCTTCGGTCACGTGAAAGGTGCGTTCACCGGTGCGGAAGCCACCCGGCCCGGCAAGTTCCAGGCTGCGGACAAAGGCACGATCTTCCTCGACGAAATCGGCGAGATGCCCATGGCCCTGCAGGTGAAAATTCTGCGGGTACTGCAGGAACATCAGGTGGTGAAAGTCGGCGCCACGAAGACCGAAACCCTGGACATCCGCGTGCTGGCCGCGACCAACCGCAACCTGGAGGAGGAAATCCGACGGGGCGCGTTCCGGGAAGACCTGTACTATCGGCTGAACGTCATACACATCGAGCTGCCGGCCCTGCGGGAGCGGGGAGACGATGTGCTCCTGCTGGCCCGCTATCTGCTGCAGCGATACGCGGACGAATTCGGTTCCGCCGCGAAAGGGTTCAGTCCCGGCGCCATGGCCGCCATCCGACGCCACTCGTGGCCCGGCAATGTGCGGGAGCTGGAAAACCGCATCAAGAAGGCGGTCATCCTGTGCGACGGCTCAATGGTGGGGCCCGATGATCTCGATCTGGGCGAAGAGACGGCGCGGAAGGGAGAGACCCTGGCGGAGGCACGGGAGCGATTCCAGCGGCAGTACATCCTCGATGCCCTCGAAAAGAACGGTGGAAACCGGGTACAGACCGCCGAAGAGCTGGATGTGGATCCGCGCACCATCTACCGCTATCTGGAAAAGGCATGAAGCCCGTTGTCCCCGTCGCCGTTCTGATCCTCGTTTCCGTCCTCGCCGACGCCTGCGTGGTGTCGGACGAAATCGAATTCAGCCTGCGGCGGAACCAGCCCCCTCAGTTCGTTTCGGCAGATCCGCCGGTGGAAGGGGTCAACTATGCCGAAAACAACACGCTCACCGAATTCGTAGTGACCGTCTGGGATCCGGACGACGACGATTTTTCGAGATATGAAGGCCGCATCACCCTGATTGAACAGCTCAGTTCGTCGGTCCAGCTCAAGGACACGTTCTCGTGCAGCGAGCCGGTGCGGGGCGATGCTTCCTCCTTTGATGGCGGCGTGGTGGTCACCGTGAACTGCGCCATCACCATGCGGGCAGTCAGCGATGACGCGTCCAATCTCATCGTGATGATGGAGCTGTCGGACCGGGGATACGACGCGGGGGACGAAACGCCCGATGGGGCGCGCACCCTGCAGGTGATGTGGGTGTATGAAATATTCGCGCAGAACCTGTTGTAGGCCCCGGATCGGCCCCGCCGTCCGCGCCGCCGTCATGGCCCTGGTCTGGGCCTCTGGCGGGTGCATGTCGTCTCTGGAAGTGGACAACGCGTGGCGTTACGACGGACCGGTCAACCGCTGCAATGACGACGGGGACTGCGCCACGGGGGCCTGTGACCTTGACGAATCCATCTGCATCGCGCAACCGGCCGTGGATGCCCTGCTGCTGGCGCGCGTGCTGACCGGCGGACGGGACGGCACCGGGCCCCAGCGCATTGAAGTGCCCATGGAAACCAGCGAGGACCTGCTCCTGACTGTTCGCGCCCGGGTCCGGACGTCGTCCATCGAGCCCGCCATGGTCGGCCGGGTCGTCTTCCTCGACCTCGACAATGCCCTGCCCGGCCGGGAACCGGGCATCGAAGTGTACAACGCGGGGGCGACGGCCAGTGATTTTCACCTCCTTCCCGGCCGCTATGAAGTGACACTGGTGCCCGATGGCGACGACGCGGCCCTCTATCCGGTGCTGTCAAAAGGCGAAATCCTCGTTGACACGAATGGCGCATTCCTTGACGGGGACGGCGTTCCCGCCGACCTGAGGATGCCTCACGCGGAGGAGGACTTTTCCTACGTACCGTTTTCGGGATACCTGATTCATCGCCAGAACAGCGGCGAAACCTTTTCCGCCAACGATTTTTCGGTGGTGGCGCGGGATGCCGCCACGTCCCGGGTGGTGTCGTCGACGGTGCGCTCCGGATGCCGGCCGGAGGGAGAATGCGGGTGGTTCGAGCTGACCCTGGCGCCGGGGGTCCGTTCCATGCGGATCGATGTGTTCAAGGAGCGCGAACCCTTTCATCCGGTTTATCACTTCGACGTGAACGACGTGACGCGCACCGGTGAGACGTACGAAATCCCGCTGCCCGCCCTGCCGGTGATGGTGGAAGGATCCGTACAGGTCCAGTCCGAATCCGCCATGCCGCCGCCGCCGCCCCGCACCCGCATCCGGATGACGCTGCAGGACGACACGGGCCACGCGTCCCTGTCCTACGATGTGTATACGAATGACAACGGGCAGGTGGAACGGCAGAACGGCTATCCGGGGATCTATCTGTATCCGGGGCTGTACGCGGTCACCGCCATTCCCGTTGCGGCATTGGACGGCAGTCCCTCCACCTGCTCCGCCGCCCGGCTGGAAGCCCTTCTGGAGGTAACAGTCGCGGGCAGCGCACCCTTTGTTGTGATGTTGCCGTCCCGCCTGTCCATCACCGGGACCATCGCTGCGCCCGGATCCCCGGGCCCGACCGTACCCATGGCCACCATCGAAACCTTCGACCTTGAAAACAGCCAGGGCGGTCTCAATCGTCTGAGCGCCCTGAGTGGCCGGGAAGGCACCTTCGCCATCTGGCTGGACAACTCCCTGTACCATGCGGTGGCCCGGGCACCCCTGGAGAGCGGCTGGGCCGCCGGTACCGGCGTGTGGAACATCCGTCAGTCCGAAACCTTTACCTATGCCATCCGACTGACCGTCCCTTTCCGCATCCGGGGACACCTCGAACTCGAACCGGGCGTGGGCGGCGATCCGGACGACCTGCGGGATCTGTCCGTGGAATGGTACCGGGTGTTCAGCCAGGTCGCCTACCTGGTGGGCCGCTCCACTGTGGCCACGGACGGCTCCTTCACCGCTCTGCTCCCGCCTCAGTAGCGCACCACGCTCAACGAATATCTGGAAGAGGCTTGTCCCCGGGGGCCAGCCGGACGATGACGGGGCAGTGGTCCGAGGGCCACCGGCCATCCGGCCGGTCGTAGAGAGGACGACCCGATGCCACCACGTCGAAGCCGGCCACGAGAATGTGATCGATACGGGCCTGCGGGACGCAATCGTCGCAGAAGTTGTTGTAGGTGCCGAGGGGCGGCCCTTCCGGGTGCGTAAAGGAGAGGGGTGCATCGCCGGCGTCGAAACCGTCCCGCAGGGCCATGAGCTCGGGCGCGTCCGAGCGTGCATTCAGGTCGCCCATGATGATGACGGGCAGTCCCCCGGCGAATCTCGCCATTGCCCTCCGGATGCAGCGCACTTCTTCGTGTCGGACGAGATCGTCCGCTGCTGTTTCGTGCTTGTGGTGGAGATGCGTATTGAAAACGGCGAAATCCCGGCCGGTGTTCCGGTCTCGGACGATGGCGAAGGTGGCGCTCCGCCGCAGGCC
Source organism: Deltaproteobacteria bacterium (assembly GCA_029565915.1). Lineage (GTDB taxonomy): Bacteria > Myxococcota_A > Polyangia > JAAYKL01 > JAAYKL01 > JAKQNG01. The sequence continues at coordinate 21,346 of JAKQNG010000204.1, read as the reverse complement.
TTCTTCGGTGGTTCCGGTGATGGGAGAATCACAGGGCGTGCGGACATCGGGGGGCAGGTAGAAACCGCTGGTCAGGCGGGCCGGGCAGTCTGCAGCGCCGGGGCTTTCGGGACATCCGCCGAAACGCACCGCGCCCGGTTCATCCGTCGCGGCGGACGGAAAGAGCACCATGAAGCGGTCCGCGCGCAGGTAGATGTCTTCCGGATGGCCGGGAGGGCCCTGCACCACGAGGTATTGAATCGGTGCGCCCTTGCTCGTCAGGGCGGTCCGGAGCCATTCCGCCGGCGAGGACGGTTTCTTTTCCAACAGCTCCTGCACTCCCAGGATGTCCGGTTGCTGTTCGCGGATGAGCTGCACCAGCAGCCCTTTGCGATGCTCCCAGCCCCGGTTCTTCGCATCGTCCTCCCGGGAGGGCAACCGCAGGTTCCACGTCATCACCCGGAAATCCGGAGGTGGCAGCAGCGGGCGGGATGCGATGACGGAGACGGGCGCGGGCTCCACCACCGCTGTGGGCCGCGACGGCTTTGCACAACCGGCCGGTGCGATGAGACAGGCGGCGAAAAACAGCAGGAGGCGGCGGTAAGTCATCAGGAGTTGACGTAGTCGGTGATCGCCTGCGCGATGCGGTGCCAGGTGCCCACCCGCTTTTCGTCGTCGCATTCCAGCGTGGTAATCCGGAATCCGTGGAGAGGGCAGCAGAATCCCGTGAGGGGCACCACGCAGATGCCCCGGGCCGCCAGCAGATAGTAGGCGAACCGCTTGTCCAGTTCGAGGCCGGAGAGCCTTGCTTCGACGAAGGCGCGGATGTCCGCGTTGTCGATGGGCAGGGTCTGGTCCGGCCGGAGTACGCCGGGGTTGAACACGATGGACATGTAGAACGCGCCTCTCGGCCGCACCACGGAGATTCCGGGTACCTTTTCAAAGATGGCCACGGCCTCGTTGGTGCGCGCTTCAAAAACCCGTCGGCGGTTTTCCAGGTGTCCTTCGTAGCGGGGATCACCCATGACCAGCGGAATGGACCGCTGGGGAAGGCTCGTGGAACACACTTCGAGCATCTTCGCCTGTATGATGCTGGTGACGTATTCGGAAAAGCTGCGGTCCATGTGCTGGTTGTACACTTCGATCCAGCCGCTGCGGCCGCCGGGCCAGGGGTATTCCTTGGAGATGCCCTTCAGGGAAATCCCCGGCACCTCGGCGATCACATCGGAGAGGCAGGTCATCGTTGCGCCGTTGTAAGTGATGTTTGAATAGATTTCGTCGGCGATGACCATGAGGCCGTAGCGCCGCGCGATGTCCACAATTTTTTCGATGATGTCGCGGGAGTAGACGGCGCCCGTGGGATTGCCGGGATTGATGATCAGGATGCCGGCAATGGTGTCGTTGTATTTCACCTTGTTTTCGAGTTCTTCGAGGTCCGGTGACCAGTTGTCCTCGTACCGGAGCCCGTAGGTGACGTGGTCATAGCCGGAGTGGGCCGCTTCCGCCGACGAATGGGTCGGGTAGGCGGGGGACGGACCGATGACGCGGGCTTCGCGCTTCATGGCGCCGAAGAGGCGCGCCACCGCGTCCCCGAGACCGTTGAAGAAAACGATGTCGTCCGCCGTGATTTGCACGCCGCCCCGTCTGTTCACGCGGTTGCACAGGAATTTCCGCGTATCCATCTCGCCCTGAGTGGCCGTGTAGCCCCAGGTCAAATCGTCCGCCACCAGTTTTCCGACAACGTCCTTGATCCAGTCGGGCAATTTTTCGCCCTTGTGGATCGGATCGCCGATGTTTTCCCAGATGATGTCCCTGACCCCCAGCTTCTGCAGCTGGTGGCCGAAGGCGACGATTTCGCGAATCTCGTATTTGAACCGTCCGAGGGCGAAGGGACTCACGATGCTGTGCCGGATGATCTTTCCCATATTGTCCTCCGAATCAGTATGACCGCGCCATGAGCACCCGTTGCCGGGAGGGCCTTCCCGTGCGGATGCATGTTCCGTCTTCGGGCGCGGGACCCTGGCCTTCGAGGGGGATGCAGCGGATGGTCACTTTTGTTTCTTCCTTGATGAGCGCTTCGGTTTCCCTTGTGCCGTCCCAGTGGCACCAGGCGAACTTCGAACCGCCGCTCTCGCCGAACACCTCACGGAATTCATCCCAGGTGTTGAGGACCACCGTATTGTCCTCGCGGAATTTCCAGGCCCGCTCATACAGAAAACGCTGGAAGCCCGCCAGGGTGCCGGGCAGCTCCGCCGCCAGGGTATCCATGCGCATTTTTTCTTTGCCGTCGGAAAGGCGCAGCTTTGTCATCGCCTCCCCCGAGGCGATATCCCGCGGACCGATTTCGATGCGGACGGGCACGCCCTTGCGCTCCCATTCGTAGTATTTGTCGCCGGGTCGCTTGCCGTCCCGATCATCCACTTCAACGCAGATGCCTTTTTTCCGGATGTCCGCCGCCAGCTTCTGCGCCGCTTCCACCACCTGTGCCCGCTCTTCTTCCTTTTTGTAAATCGGCACGATGACCGCCTGCACGGGGGCCAGCGCCGGCGGCAGGATGAGGCCCGAGTCGTCCGAGTGGGTCATGATCAGCGCGCCCACGAGCCGGGTGGACACGCCCCAGGACGTCTGCCACACGTATTCCTCCCGGCCCTTTTCGGTCTGGAATTTCACGTCAAAGGCCTTTCCGAAGTTCTGGCCCAGATCGTGGCTGGTGCCGGCCTGCAGGGCCCGGCCGTCCCGCATCATCGCCTCGATGCAGCGGGTTTCCAGGGCGCCCGCGAATTTTTCCGAATCGGTTTTCACGCCGCGGATGACCGGCATGGCCATCATCTCCTGCGCGAAGTCCCCATACACGTCCAGCATCCGCGCCACTTCGGCAAGGGCGTCCTCATGGGTGGCGTGGGCCGTGTGCCCTTCCTGCCAGAGGAACTCGGTGGTGCGCAGGAACATGCGGGTATGCAGCTCCCAGCGCATGACGTTCGCCCACTGGTTGATCAGCAGGGGCAGATCGCGATACGAGCTGATCCATTTCGCGAAAAAGTGTCCGATGATGGTCTCCGACGTGGGCCGGATGCAGTACTGCTCGTCCTCGGGCAGGGGTTTTCCGCCCGCATGGGTGACCACCGCGATTTCCGGAGCGAACCCTTCCACGTGCTCGGCTTCCTTCTTGATGAACGACATGGGAATGAGCAGCGGAAAATAGGCGTTGCGGTGTCCGGTTTCCTTGAACCGGCGATCCAGGTCGGCCTGGATTTTTTCCCAGATGGCATAGCCGTGGGGCTTGATGACCATGCATCCCTTGACGATCTTCGCCACTTCCGCCAGATCCCCTTCCCTGATCACATCCTGATACCACGCGGGAAAATCTTCCGACTGCTTTGTTATCTTTCCGGTTTCAGCCATGCCGCACCTCGTGACGGAACGCGTCCGCGTTCCTGTATTTAACGGCGCTGCCATACCACGAAACACCCTGTTCCCTAAATCTTTTTGACTCGCTGGACCCCACAGGGGCTTGACCGCCCGGCGGTTTTCCTCTAATCAACAGGCCGCGCCGCGCCTGCCCCGGTTCGGCCATGAGGCTGGGTAGCTCAGCTGGTTAGAGCGGTGGATTCATAACCCACAGGTCGGGAGTTCAAGTCTCCCCCCCGCCACAGACACGGTCGTTCTGCAGTATTTGTCCAAACATCCTGCCTCACTAAAAACATTCCGACCGTTCTGTGAAAATCGGTAGAATCCAACAGCCGCATTGCGGAATCCCGGCTGGATGAAACAACTAATCATCAGGACCGCGACGGGGGAACCCGCCGGCGATGGGTAAAGGAGATCTCATGAAAAACGCTCAAAAGGCTCTCTATTTCTTTCTGGCGCTGTGGATTGGCATCGCGCTTCTGCCCGGCGCCTGCAGCGACGACCTGGGAGGGTCCGACGGGGACACCGATGCGGACACCGACGGCGACACCGACGGCGACAGTGATGCCGACACCGACGGAGACACTGACGGGGACAGTGATGCCGACACGGACAGCGATACCGACACGGACAGCGATACCGACACCGGGGCCGTCTGTGGCGAAGCGGATGTGGCGTTCACCCCGCAGATTCCCACGGTGTACCTGCTCATCGATCAATCCAGCAGCATGGACGCGGGGTTTCCCGGTCACGGGGACCCGTCCCGCTGGGAGGTGGTGAAGGAGGTGCTCATTGACGAAACAAACGGCATCGTTCTCCAGCTCGATGATCGGGTGCGCTTCGGCATCGCCCTGTACACCAGCTACAACGGCGGGTCCGTTCCCGACGAATGCCCCCTGCTGACCACCGTGGCGCCGGCCCTCGACAACTACCCGGCCATTTATGATCTGTTCGATCCGGCGGACATGGGCGAGGACACCCCCACCGCCGAGTCGGTCCAGCTCATCGCCGCGGAGCTGCTGGCCATCGACGAGCCCGGTCCGAAGGTCATCGTGCTGGCCACGGACGGCGATCCGGACACCTGCGCGGTTCCCGACCCCCAGACGGCGGAGGCCCGGGCCTATTCGGAAGAACAGGTGGCGGCGGCCTTTGCGGCCGGCGTGTCCACCTACATCATCAGCGTCGGGGCAGACACCACCGCGTCGCACATGCAGAATCTGGCCAATGCGGGCGTGGGTGCCATGACGGACGCGCAGTGGTGGGAAGCCACGGACGGACAGGGACTCGTGGAGGCGTTCGACACCATTATCAACGGCGTGCGCAGCTGCGTCCTCGATCTGACGGGCGAAATGGTGGACGGCAAACAGAGCAGCTGTGACGTCTCCATCACGGCCGGCGACGACGTGTCCCGCCTCGACTTTGAGGACCCGGACGGATGGCAGATGAACTCGCCGTCCCAGATTGAGCTCGTGGGAGACGCCTGCGCATCCATCAAGACCGGCAATGTCGCCGTTTCGGTTTCCTGCCCCTGCGACGCGTTCATCATTCTGGAATAGTCCGGGTCGCCTCTTTCACTGACGGAAAGAATTTTGCGACGTTATCCGCCCGGGTATCTCGTGCCCGTGGGATTCTGACCGCATCGATTCTTCCGAGAGTTCAGGCCGAGCGCAGGGCCGGTGTGATCCATCGATGTGACATTATTTTCAGTATGTGTTTCATTGCTTCGTCTTCGTGCACGAAGAGGTGTCCGCCGTTCACAACCTCCAGGGAAAAGTCATCCGAATGCCGTTGCCAGTGACGCAGAAGTTGTTCGCTGTAGAGGTGGTCACCCCTGGCTGCAATGGCCACGATGGGACAGCGGAGACGGTGATCCGACGGAAATAAACGCTGTTTGGCGATAGCCAGATCCGCCCGCAGGGCCGGTGCCATCCGGGAAAACGCCGCTTCATCATGAATCAGCGCCGACGGTGCGCCGAGCCGTTGGAGCAGCGCCCGCAGGGCGTCGTCAGAGAGGCGTGCGGCCTCATCCTTGTCGGCAATGCGGAACTCTTCTTCAAGGGGATTGTCGATCCCCGGCGGCACGGCGGCGCCGATGAAGACGCGGTCGGGTACCTTTCCGTGGCGTTCCTGCAGGAAGGACGCCAGGCTGAAGGCCAGGTTTCCACCGAAGCTGTGGCCGTAAATGGCAAAGGGCACATCCAGCAGAGGCAGAAGAGCCCCGGCCATGGTTTCGATCAACTCATGGGCATCTGTCAGAGGCGGCTCCCCGATGCGCTCTTCCCGTCCGGGAAGGGCGATGGCACAGACCTCCACGTTTTCTCCCACCTGCCAACGCGAATAGATCGAGGCGCCGGCGCCCAGATAGGGCAGGCAGAAGAGCCGCAGTTGCGGTGAAGCAACCGGTGTGACCCGCGTCACCCATTGTCCACCGGAACGATCACTGCCTGACGTCGCCGTGTTCTCGAACCGGGATGCCATTTCGTTGGCCAGATCCGCAATGGTGGGCCCGGCCATGATCTGCATGAGAGAAATTTCGACCCCCGTGCGGGAGGTCAGTACGCTGCGCAGCTGATTGGCCATCAGGGAATCGAGGCCCAGCCGGTTGAGGGGCGTCTGTCGATCCACCTTTGCGCCGTCCGCACCGATGATGGCCCCTGTGGCCCCGGCAATGAACCCCTGCAGCAGCATCGCCCGCGCCGCCGGAGCTGCCGCCGTCAGTGCCACGCGCAGGTCACCGTCGTCCTTTTCGGCGGCACCCGCGCCGTGCAGATGGGCAAACCGCAGGGACGACAACCCGGCCGGGAAAGAGCGTCCCACGGTGGACCAGTCCGCACGGAACACGGCCATCTGCGGGTGGCCTTCGAGCAGCACGCGCTCCATGGCGGACAGCGCCTCCTCCAGCGTCAGCGTTTCCCAGCCGTTGTTGGAGAGGAAACTGCGCACCGCGGCCGAGCGTTCCACGAATCCGGCGCCCTGCAGTGCCCCCCAGTTGATGGTGGTGCCGGGGAGCCCCAGGGAGCGACGGTACAGGGCAAAATCGTCCAGGAACCGGTTGGCTGCCGCATAGTTCGCCTGTCCGGGAAATCCATAAATGGACGAGATGGACGAAAACGAGACGAACCAGTCGAGGGGGATGCCGATCGTGGCGAGGTGCAGGTTCCAGGTGCCCGCCACTTTGGGGGCCATGGGCCCGTCCAGCTGGGGGCGGGTCATCCGGTCGAGCATGGCGTCGTCCAGCACGAGCGTGGACTGGAACACGCCGCGCAGAGGACGCTCCTCCCGATGAATGGCGGCAATCACCCGCTCCACAGCAAGGCGATCGGTCACGTCTGTCGCAAAAATTTCCACATTCACACCCCGGTGGCGCAGCGCGGCCACCGCGCGGGTTTCCTCTTCCCCTCGCAGGCCACCCCGGGACAGCAGGGCGAGGTGCCGGGCACCGCGGTCCGCGAGAAACGTCCCCACGGCAAGGCCGAAGCCCCGGGTTCCCCCGGCGATGAGAAATACCCCGTCCCTGGCCACGGTCAGGTGTTCGGCCGGGTGTACCGGCACATCCGCAGCGGCCAGCGCGATTTTACCGCGATGGTTGCCCTTTGCCATGAGGGCCAGTGCATCAGCGGCCCCGGACAAGGGATGCACGGACACGGACAGTGCGGGCCACCGGCGCACCGCAAAGAAATGCAGGGCCTCATCGAACGCGGCAGCCATCTTCTGCGGGGCCTGCACCAGCAACCGATCAATATCCACACTGAACCAGGCGCCGTTGTCCTTCAACAGTCCCATGGCCAGGCGCCGGTTTGCGTACAGGTCCACCTTGCCGATTTCGATGAAGCGACCCATGGGCGCCAGCAGGCGCAGCCCCCGCGTGAGCTGGACGCCGGAGAGAGAGTTCAGCACCACGTTGACCCCTCGCCCTTCCGCGGCGGCGTCCACCCCGTCCGCCCAGGCGGCGGATCGGGAATCAAACACGTAGCGGACGCCCAGTTCCCGCAGCAGGTCGTGCTTGGGCCTGGACGCCGTGGCGAATACCTCAGCGCCCATGGCCTGTGCCAGCTGAACGGCCACGAGGCCCACCCCGCCGGCGGCCCCGTGGATGAGCACCCTCTCTCCCGCTTCCAGGCGGCCCAGGGTCACCAGCGAATACCAGGCGGTGAGCAGGGCCATAGGCAGGGCGGCGGCGTCTGCCATCCCCATTCCCGAAGGAATTTTCCGGGTGAGAACGCCCCGGGCGACCACGCGCCCCGACAGGGTCCCCCGGGCGAGGGCCATGACCGCATCCCCCACCCGCACATGGGAGACATGCCTGCCGCATTGCGTCACGATGCCCGCGCACTCCAGTCCGAGGGCATCGCCGAAAAGCCCGCCCTCCACCGCTTCCCGCGGCAGGGTTCCGCCGGCCACCATCACATCCCGGAAATTGAGTCCCGCGACATGCACGTCGATGGCTACGTCGTCGTCACTGCAGATCGCCGTGTCCGACGGTACGAAAATGCAATCGTCCAGCACAAAGGAGGACGACCGGCGCAGGGACACCGTCGCCCCGCAGGAGGGAATCGTCCGCACGGCCCGGGCGATCCGCCTTGGCCGGTGATCCCGCACCAGGACGTTTGCGAAGCGGCCCGTGTCCCGCAGAACAATTTCTTCTTCGAAAGGCGCCGCACAGGGCGCACACATCTCCTGCACGATCCGCGCGCAGTCCTCCACCCGCAGGGCGCCGTCCACGTCCAGCAGCCGCACGGCCACACCGGTGAGCTCGTTCATCATCACCCGACCCAGACCCCACATGGGCGACCGGGACAGGGCCGGCGTCGGGCCGTGCACACCGGCGGTGACCAGCCACAGAAACGACTCGTTGCCCACGGCGGACAGCACCCGGCCGAGGCCGATGGCCGACCAGGCGCCGTCTCCCTGCGCACGCAGCAGCGCCGTCGGGTCGCTGTCCTCGATGGGCGGCAGGTCGAGCGAAGCGGTGTGCAGTGCCCCCAGCAGAGGTCCGTCGAAGGTCCGCAGATGGTCGATGAGGGCGTCCGGACAGGCGGGATCGAAATCGAAGCGATCTACACCGGTCGGTGCCGTTTTCGATGCGCAGGTGAGGCGGATGCATCGATCGCCCCGCTCCCGGAGGAGGGCCGATACCGCCGCGGACACGCCCCGATTGTCGCCGAGGATCAGCCAGATGCCGTTCGGACGGCGCGGATCCAACCGCTCTCCCTGTGCAGCACTTCGCGCCCGGGCAACGAACAGTGTCTGGGCCACCGCATCCGGTCCTTCGCCGTCGCTGAAATCGGCCACGTCCGGAAAGCCGGACTCCGCGAGCACGCTGCGCCAGGCCTCCGCCGACAGGGTGCAGCGATCGGTCCGCACATCGTCCCGGAAACGCCACCAGCCTTCGGTCATGCCGAAGCTGAGATCGAGATATCGAGGCGCCCTTGTCACTTCGACGAGGCACAGTACGCCATTGTCGCACAGGAGGGAGCGACAGTTTGCCAGCGTGCGGCGCAGGTCCTCCGTGGCGTGAAGGACGTTCGAGGCGACGACGATGTCCCAGCTGTGAGGGATCTGTCCCTGGGCAGCGGGATCCGTTTCGATGTCCAGCACCGCGAACTCCATTGCCGGGTTGTACTTGAAGGTTTCCCTCGCCCGGGCGAGGAACAGGGGCGACAGGTCCGTGAACAGGTACGTGCCGTTCCGCTCTTCCACCAGGGGCAGGAGGTGCCGGGTCAGGCCGCCGGTGCCCGCGCCCAGCTCCAGCACCCGCAGGGGACGACCGGCGGGAACCGTGGAAAGGAGCGCGCAGAAGGCGTCAGCGGCCATCTGGTTGATGCGGACGGTGGTGAAGGAGTTGGCGTAGTAGTCGGCCAGTTCGTCAAACCGGTTTCCCGCAAAGAGCACGTCCCCCGGATCCGTTTCTCCCCGCAGCACGGCGGCGAGTTCGGCGCCGGTCCGGGCGAAGAATTCAATTTCGCGGGCAAAAGGCGCCAGATCGGTTTGTGCCCTGGCCACCACCAGACGGACATCCTTTTTCGGCCATTCCGACATGCGCCACCCGGCGGACTCCCGGCGGGCCAGGCCCGCGCCAACGAGGTGATCGAACATGGCGTGGAGGAGCCGTTCGTGCCGCTCCGCGACGCCCAGCCGATCGAGCAGCCGGGACCCGTCGATGAAGGCACCGTCGGCCAACGTCGAATCCAGTGATCGGAGGGCGTCGAGGATGACACCCATCGCCAGTTCGTCCATGGCCGGCGAGAGGGCGTCGAAGAATCGGGCAGACAGGGGATCGGCGCGGTGGCGGTCCATTGTCCGGCGCACGGCCTCGTCCACCGGAACCGGAGGTGCGAGGGCAGCGCCCAACCGGTGGGTGACCAGCTCGTCGCGCCGCGCACAGGGGCGGAGCTCATAGCGGTAGAACAGGCTGTCGACCGCGTCCACTTCGCCCCGCGAGCCCTTCAGGTATTGTCCTTCGAACCCTTCCACCTGCAACACGTCGCTGCCGTCCTCGTTGAAGATGCGGATATCCACGCGCAGGTGTTCCCGGTCCGTGCCAGCCGCCCGGGCCCATGCGTACAGCACCGTTCCTGCGGGCGGGCCGGCAAAGCGCACCCGTCCGATGCGGCGCGGGATGTACACGCCCATGCGCTCCTCCTGCGCGAGGATGCCGAAGGCGGACTGGAAGCCGGCGTCGAGGAGGGCCGGATGGATGCAGTGACGGGCCAGGGAGTGCACAATGGACGGATGGGCCTCGATGCGCGCCAGGGATTCCCCTTCGCCCCGCCACAGGGCGCGGATGCCCCGGAACGTGTCGCCCAGTACCAGTCCGCCCCGATCAAGCACGTCAAACAGGGGCGGAAGGGCCACCGGGTGGACAATGCGGGCCTTCAGCATCTTCAGGGACACGGGTTCGGTGCAGAATGCCTCGCCGAGGCAGTTCATGCGGCCTTTCGAAAAAATGGTCCAGGGCGTGTCCCTTTCCGCCGTCCGCCCCGCGATGGTGTAGTCTCCCTCGTCGCCCACCACGTGGAGCTGCACGGCGTCGGGTTCTCCGTCTTCCCGGACGAACAGGGGACGGATGAACTCGATGTCTTCGAGAAAGCACAAGCGGTCACCGAAGGACGCCATGCCCGCGGCAAGGGCCAGATCCACGTGTCCCGCCCCGGGAAACACCAGAGGGCCCTGCACCCGGTGATCCCGGATGTACGGGGCGCAGCGGGCGTCCAGCTCCACCTGCCAGATTTGATCGTTCCCGTCGTCCGCGGCAGAGGTGCAGGAGGCGAGGTGGGCGTGGACTCTCGTGCCGATGCGGTCCGCGCGGGCCTCCGGTGATTCGAGCCAGAAGCGCTCCTCCGCAAACGGGTAGGCGGGAAGGGGTTCGCGCAGGTGGGCACCGCCGGGGCCGAACACCGTTCGATCGATGCCGCCGCCCGCCAGCCACAGGGCGCAGAAGTTTCCGGAAAAGGTGGGAATATCCGGTTCCTTCCGCCGCAGGGAGGAAATCACGATGCCCTTTGTGCCCGCTGCGGACAGGGCCGCGGTCAGGCCGTTGGCGAGAATCGGGTGGGGGCTCATCTCGATGAAGGCGGCGGCGCCGTCCCGGGCCATCCGCTGGACAGTGGGGTAGAACTGCACCGGCTGTCGGATGTTGGCGGCCCAGTAGTCATTGTCGAGGACCGCGCCCTCCACGGGAAGGCCGGTCACCGTGGAATAGAGCGGGATGCGGGGTGGCGACGACACAATGGCGGGCACCTCCTCGCAGAAGGCCCGGGCCACATCGTCGAGGAGGTGGCTGTGGAACGGCACGTCCACCACCAGGAAGCGCACGAACACGCCCCGCTCCTCCAGGCCGCGGGCCAGCAGGGCCAGGGCATCGGCGTCGCCCGCCAGGGTGACCATGGCCGGCCCGTTGATTGCCGCCACGTCAATTTTTCCGCCGAAGGTCCCAATCGCGCCACTGGCGTCTTCCGCGGAAAGCCCCACGGCCAGCATCCGGCCGCGCCCCGCTGCTCGGGACTGACAACGGCTGCGCCAGTACACCACCTTCACCGCCTCGGCAACCGTCAGGGCGCCGCTCACACAGGCCGCCGCCACTTCGCCGATGGAGTGGCCCACCACCATGTCGGGCATGACGCCGTGGGACATCCAGAGCCGCGCCAGCCCCAGCTGGAGGGCAAACAGGGCCGGCTGGACCACGGCGGTCTCGTTCATCCGCGACGATGCCTCGTCCCTGTGCAGCTCGGCGACCAGATCGCTGCCTTCTTCTTTCAGCCAGCCGATTTGTTTCAGCAGGTCACTCACTTCTTCTACTGTATCCCGGTAGACGCCCCCGGCGGAAAACAGCTCCCGCCCCATGCCCCACCACTGGGGACCCTGGCCGGAAAACACGAACGCCGTCTGTCCCTTTTCCGGCAACTGCCGGCGACCCGGGATGACACCCTCGCTGTCCCTGCCCCTGGCAAAGTTCCGCAGGCGGGCCGCCGCATCCGCATGCCGGGGGTCCGTCAGGGCGAGTCCGTCTTCGAGGCGGGATCGATGACGGATGACCTGCTGCGCCAGCTCCCGCCCGTCGATGCCCTTTTCGAGAAGATCCGCGTAGGCACCCGCCAGGCGGCGCAGGGATTTTTCGGAGCGCGCGGAAATGAACAGGGGCGCACAGAGAGGGCCTTCTCCGGTGGTCCGGGTCTCTGCCGGCGGCACGGAGCGCAGCACCAGGTGGGCATTGGCGCCACCGAAGCCGAAGGAATTCACGGCGCCGTAACGGATGCCTTCCCTTGCAGGAACCGGCGTCACGCGCACGGGCACCTGCAGTCGCCATCCGTCGAAATCGATTTTCGGATTGGGCGTGCGGAAGTGGACCACCGGCGGGGCCTGCCCGTGAAAGAGCGAGAGGGCCAGCTTGATGAGACCCGCGCTGCCGCTGGCCAGCTCCGTGTGGCCGATGTTGCTCTTCACCGAGCCGATGAGGCACCGATCCGTGCGCCCCGCGCCGATGACCTGTCCGATGCTGCTGCACTCAACCGGATCCCCCGCCGCCGTGCCTGTCCCGTGGGCCTCGACCAGTCCCACGATGGAGGGATCGATCCCCGCGTCCGCATACGCCGCCCGCATCACCGCCACCTGGGCGTCCTTGTCGGGCTGGGCGATGCCATCCGTGCGCCCGTCCTCGTTGATGGCGCTGCCCAGGATGGCCGCGTAGATCCGGTTGCCGTCCCGCAGGGCCGCGTCGAGGGGTTTCAGGATCAGCACGCCGACGCCTTCGCTGCGCACATAGCCGTCCGCCGCCGCATCGAAGGATCGGCTCCTGGCCGACGGGGACAGGAATCCGGCCGTGGAAAAGCCGATGTGCAGCTCGGGCTTCAATATCAGGTTCACCCCGGCCACCACCGCCGCGTCCGATTCCCTTGACCAGATGCTGCGGCAGGCCAGATGGGCGGCGATGAGGCTGGACGAACAGGCCGTGTCCACGGCAAAGCTGGGCCCTTTCAGGTTGAAGACATAGGAGATGCGGTTGGCCGTGATGGCCGGCGAGCTGCCCGTGTTCGTGTGGGCGGAGATGTTTGAGCGCTCCGTGTAACCCTGCAGGATGCCCGCGTACTCGGACGATGAGGCGCCCACGAACACGCCGGTTTTTGAACTGTCCAGCGATTCGATGGGGATGCCCGCGTCCTCCAGCGCCAGAACCGTGTGCTGGAGCAGCAGCCGGTGGGCCGGATCCATGCTCTTTGCCTCCACCGGCGAAATGCCGAAGAAGGCCGCGTCAAACCGGTCCACCCGGTCGATGAAGCCCCCTTCCTTCACGTGCATCTTCCCCTTCGTGCGGTAGTCCGGGTCAAAAAAGGCGTCCGCATCCCAGCGATCGGCGGGAATGGGCCCGATGGCGTCCGTGCCGGCTGTCAGCATGGACCAGAAGCGCTCCGGGCCTTGCGCGCCGCCGGGAAACCGGCAGCCGATACCGACAATGGCGATGGGGGTCCTGGATTCTTTTTTTTGCGTCATGTCCGTTTTTCTTTCCTCATGGGGGATCAATCGATGGCGGTCCGTCCGGCGAGGGATTCAAAGATCGCCTGCTGGGCCGGATCCTGCTGCAGATGAACGAGTTTGAACTGACCTTCCCTGGCTCCCCGGGCAAGGCGGGATTCCTTGAATTGCAGAAAGGCGCCCGTCGGCAGGGCCACCACGGATGGGGTGCCCAGCCGGTTGGATGCGCGTTTGGCGCGGTATTCGGGGTTCAGGTTGCACAGGCGAAGGTCCAGGGCCGCGGCGAGGGCGTCCCGATCGACCCCATCGGCGTCGAGTTCGGCAAACACCTTGTAGCACCCGGCGGCGGGATCCGCGAAGGCGATGTGAAAAGCCGCCGTGCCTCCCGCGGCGGCCAGCGCCTCCTCCATGGCGACAAGGTACTGGGACTCGGCCAGCTTTTCGCCGGTCAGGCTGGTCACGCCCGCGCCCTTCTGGACAAAGCGCACCATGGGAAAGGTGCCCCAGAAACCTTCCACGCGGACGATGTCGTTCATGTCGTAGCGGTAAAGGCCCGCCGGCGTGGTGACAAAGATGCCGTACTGCTCGCCGGCCTGCAGCTCGTGACACAGGAGAAACCGGCGGGTGGCGCTGTCCAGATCGCTGGCATGGACGAACTCGAAGAAGAGCAGGTGGCCGGTGAGGATGCTCGCTTCCTGGTCGTTTCTCAGCACAATGCCGGCCCGCGCCTCGGTGGCCACATAGCCGAATTCCCGGAATGCGGTGGTCTCCGGAAAGAGGGGACGGGCCCGCCGGAGGTACAGGGCCGCATTGCCGCTCTTCCAGGTGTTCACCACCTGCAGGGTGGGCCACCAGCCGCGGGGCGTAAAGGAGTCGTCCCCGGCGGCCATTTTTTCAAGGGCCGTCGCCCGCCGCCGATCCCTGCGGAGGCGCCGTTCCACCGCCCGCCGGATATCCGGTGATATCTGCAGGTCATCCCGCAGGGTGCCGTCGGCGATGTCGCGGATCAGGTCTTCGGCGCGGGCCTGTCCGAACCGGGCCAGCTCCAGCAGGGTGGACGGGTTGGGGGCCACGATCCACCGCAGGGGACAGGCCAGGGCGATGCGCAGGAGGGCGTAGTACTTCGACGGATAGTGGTCGATGTCGAAGGCCGCAAACGGAATGATGCGGAATTTTTTCACAAGGGCGGGCATGTAGCCGTTCAGCTGTCCCGACAGGGAACCCACGGCTGTGCCGTCCTGCGTGCGGCCCTCCACCGTCTTGCCCACCATGGACAGGTCAAATCCGTTCATGAACCCCGGATTGTCCTCGAACATGCTGTGGAGCCACACGTCGGAGAGCCCGTTATAGCAGTCCCGCCGGTAGGCCTCCGTCACCGGCACGCGTTTGGGTTCGCCGGTGGTGCCGCTGGTGGTGGCGTAAAACAGGGGCTTTCCGGCAAAGAGCACATCCGCCTCGCCCTGCTCGTGGCGATCGACGAACGGTCGCAGGTCCTCCCAGGTGTTCGCGTGGACCCCCGACTGGAAGTCCGCCGGGGAGGCCATGGACGAAAACCCGTGCATGCGGCCGAAGACCGTATGGGCCGCCGAAGACAGAATCCCCGCGAGCACCTGTTCCTGGCTGCGCTTCACGTCGGTGCAGGCGATGTGCAGTGCCCGGCGGTGGGGTCGCGAACGGGCAGCGATGACCCGCCGCATCAGGCCGGTCATTACGGATCGCATGACGATGTCCCCCCTCGCTGTCATGACGGTCAACTTAATATGGATTTCTGTCAGATCAACCGGAAGGAAACCGGAGAACAACCCGGAAAAACACTACCATCGGTGACTGTGGGCAATGCCTGTCAAAACCGGAACAATAATCGAACAGGGGAATCGGCCGCCTGCGGCTGCACTGCGCCCTCCAAAATCCGAACCCATCGCTTTTTCAAATTCCCGAATGATTTCCGCGCGGTCGCACACTTCGCTGTCGGGCTGTTCTTCTGAACGTCCCCTCCGCCTCATGGACACTCCCCGGCGGGTACACACGGTCCCCAGCAGTCATCCTCCCGGGTGAGTGAATACCCGTCCGGACAGTCCGGCGGCATGATCTCGCACAGGACGCCGGTCAGGTTGCATTCCACGCGGAGGACGCAGCGACCACCGGCACACCGGGCCCCGGGCGGAGTATCGAATCCCAGGGCGGAACAGTGGCTCTGAAAGCACATCATCAGACAGGCGGGCAGGGGATCATCCACCGGCACCGCGGCACACACGCAGCAGTCATCCTGAACCAGGCAGTCGTCATCGTTCACGCATTCCGTATCCGTATCGCTGTCCGTATCCGTGTCACTGTCCGTATCCGTGTCGCTGTCCGTATCCGTGTCGCTGTCCGCATCTGTGTCACTGTCCGCATCGCCATCGCTGTCCGCGTCCGTGTCGCTGTCCGTGTCGGCATCGCCGTCCGTGTCGGCATCGCCGTCCGTGTCGGCATCGCTGTCGCTGTCCGAATCGGCATCGCCGTCCGAATCGGCATCGCTGTCCGTGTCGGCATCCGTATCGGCGTCACTGTCCGTATCCGTGTCGCTGTCCGCGTCCGAGCCGGCATCGTCTTCATCGGTGCACCCCACCATTCCGAAGGACACCAGCCAGACCACCAGAAACAGATAAAATGATATCTTCATGACGAAACCTTTCCCTGGTTGCAAATCCTGAAACCATTCTAGTGAAAGCGACATGCAGATGTTGCAGAAAAGTGGGCTACTGCCCGAATTTTCGCGCGATCCGGCGAAAATTGCTCCGATCCAGGCCAGCCTGCCGCGCCGCTTCGCTGACGTTGCCGCCGGCCCGTTTCAGCATGTTTTCCACATAGGCGGATTCAAACGCTTCCACCGCGCGCTTCTTCGCCTCCGCGAACGGCAGGTCGAGCATCAGCTCCGCCGACGGCTGGGACGGACGGACATCCGCGATCTGGGCCGGCAGATCGCCGGGAAGGATGGTTTCCTCCCGCGCCATGACAACGGCCCTCTCCATGGCATTTTCCAGTTCGCGCACATTGCCGGGCCAGGAGTGGGCCCGCAGGGCCTGCATGGTTTCGAGGGAGATGCGGGTGATGGATCTTCCGGAACGGGCCGCATACTTTTTGAGAAAATGGTAGGCGATAAGGGGAATGTCCTCCGGGCGCTGGCGCAAGGGCGGCAGGGAAATGGTGATGACGCTCAGTCGGTAGAAGAGATCCCGCCGGAACGCGCCCCGTTCCATGGCGTCCTGCAGGTCGATGTTGCTCGCCGCGATGACCCGGGTGTCCACCCGCACCGTCTCGTTGGAGCCGACCCGCTTGATCTCGCCGTCCTGCAGGGTGCGCAGCAGCTTCACCTGGGTCTGCAGGGGCAGGTCGCCAATCTCGTCGAGGAGGATCGTTCCGCCCCGGGCCGCTTCGAACAGGCCCATGCGGCTTTCGACAGCACCGGTGAAGGCGCCCTTCACGTGGCCGAAGAGCTCCGCCTCCACCAGGGTTTCGGGAATGGCGGAGCAGTTGACCGGGATGAACGGCGCCCGGGCGCGGGGACCCCGGTTGTGGATGGCCCGGGCCACCAGCTCCTTGCCGGTGCCCGACTCCCCCTGGAGCAGCACCGTGGCCATGGAGTGGGCCACGGATTCCACCATCCGGTACACCTCCACCATGGGGGCGGAGGAGCCCACGATGTCCCCGTAGCGCTCGTGAATCTCCAGCTCCTTCTCCAGATCCCGGGCCCTGGAAAGCAGCCGGAAGTGCTCTGCGGCCTTGTACACGGCCAGGGCGAGGGCATCCGCCGATTCAAAGGGCTTGTTCAAAAAATCGTGGGCCCCCGCCTTGAGGGCGGTCACCGCCGAATCCACGTCGCCGAACGCGGTCATCATCACCACCTGCATCCGGTCATCCATCTCGCGGATTCTCTTCAGCAGGTCGATTCCCGAAATGCCGGGCATGACCAGATCCACGAGCAGGGCGTCCACGGAGAGGGTCTGCAGCGAAGACAGGGCCCGCAGGCCGTTCGTCTCCGTGGTCACGGTAAATCCGCGGACCGACAGGATGCGCTCCACGCTGCGCAGAGTGATGAGGTCGTCGTCGACCACGAGGACGTGGTAGCCACGACCGATCTGATCGCCGCGGCCGGCCTGATCGTTTTCCAGCATCGGTCGCAATTCTAGTACAGGCCGGGAATTCGCACAAACGCCAAAACGGGACTCAGGCGGGCCAGTCGTCCGAACCGTTGTCTTCCACCCACACGGAGATGGCGCCGCCCCGGGTGTGGAAATCGCCCCATCCGTCGGCGTTGGTGGAAACGAGGAAGGGACAGTGCCCGGTGATATCGCGGAACGGCGTGTGGCTGCGGCGCACGTCCATCCAGCAGTCGCCCTCGGGGCCGTCGCTCAGGAGCACGGCCATGGCCCGCGGATGGCCGGCATCGCCGCACCGGGTCCAGCCCACCACGTTCTCGTGGTAGAAATAGTCCCGCTGTTCGCCGAAGGCGCAGTGGCGCCTCGCCCACAGGAGCCGATCGATGATGGCGCGGTGGGAACAGAGCTGCACCCGGCACCGGGAATCTCCGCGCCGATCCTCATAGGCCGCACCGTCGTAGTCGGGCAGAAACACGCACGGATATCCCGATTCCCGCAGCAGGATGAGGCCGTAGGCGAGGGGCTTGAACCAGGGCTCCACCGCGGACTCCAACGCCTGGAGGGGCTGGGAATCGTGATTGTCCACAAACGTGACCGCCCGCACGGGCCGCTCATTGACCAGGGCGCCGTCAAAAATCCGGCGCATGTCGTAGTGCCCGCCTGCCCTTGATGCGGCGCAGAAGTTGTAGTGGAGCACCACGTCGAAGGCGCTGAGCCGTCCTTCGAGACGATCCACGTAGGCGCGCAGGGCGTTGGCATCCGGCTGCCAGTATTCGCCCACCACGAAAAGATCCCGTCCCGCGTGGCGTTCCATGGCGTCGATCCACCGGGGAAAGAACCACGACGAAATATGCTTCACTGCGTCCAGCCGGAATCCGTCCACCCCGGTCGTGTCCAGGTACCAGCGGCCGAAGGCTTCCAGCTCCGCGCGGACGTCCTCGTTCTGGCAGTCCAGATCGCAGCCCATCAGGTAGGCGAAGTTGCCGTTTTCCAGGGCCACGTAGTCGTCAAAGGATTTGCCTTCGAGCAGGTAAATGGTGCCCTTTTCGCCGGGATTCCGGGCGTCGAAATCCACCGCGTCGAAATGCCGGTGGTCAAAACAGAACGTCGAGTATCTGCCCGACCGGGCTGGAAAGGTGAACCGGGTCCAGGCGTCAATTTCCCGGCAGGGTCCGGTGGAATGGATGCGGTCTGACTGGGAAAACGGCGTCGCGTTCACCGCTTCGAGCGCGTCGGCGCCCATGCGGTGGTTGAAGACGATATCTGCATAGACATCCATGCCGGCCCGGTGGAGGGCTTCTATGGCGGCGAGATACTGCTCCCGGGTGCCATACTTCGTGCGGACGCTGCCCTTCTGATGAAATTCGCCCAGATCGTACAGGTCGTAAACGCCGTATCCCACGTCCTTTACGCCGTCGATGGCCTTGAAAGCGGGGGGCAGCCAGATCGCCGTGAAGCCGGCACCGGCAAGTTCGGCGGCCCGGGTGGCCAGGCGATCCCAGTGACGACCGTCCCCTTCGGTGTACCAGTGAAACCCCTGCAGCATTGTACCGTTGATCATGGACACTCCTTCCCGTTCAACCGCCCGGCGGGAACGTACCACCCCGCCCCGGTCCGGTCAACGGCACCGGCGAAAGGGTAACGGTGTCCGGAAGGCGGAGAAAGCCATATGGAGACAGGTCCGACGCGTGGTATGCTGCCCCCCATGAAACAGCTGCGCATCTGCATGGTGGGCCTTCTGGCGGGATGGATTTCCGGGCTGCCGTCCTGCGGGACCGACACTGGTCCGACAAAAGGGGCCGGTGCCCGTGAAGAAAACAAGGCAGAACCTCAGCCGATGGCATCACCGCCTGCGAGCGTCCCGATAAAGGAACGGACAGTGGTGGCGTCGCCTGAAACCGTCCTCCCCCGTCCCACGACACTCCTCGAACTGGATGAATCCGCCTATGGGAAAACGCTTGTCGTGGAGGGGAAGACGGTCTTTCTCATGACGCCCACCGCAGTCCGGCAGTGGACTCCCGGCGCACCGCCGGTGGAGACCCCGCTTCCCTGCGGTACCGGTCCGGCCCTGACGACGGCGGACATTCTTTTCTGGACGGACGGCGCCATCCGCGCGGCGCCGCGGGCCGGTGGAACCGCCAGACTGCTCGGCACCGTGGATCGACAACCCCTGCAGCTGCTGGCCTCCGGCAATCAGTTCGCCTGGCTCGATCGCGATCCCCAGGACAAGTACACCGTCCTCACCCTGAAAAAGGGCGCCCCGCAGATCATCTACAACGCGGGCACCGCCATCACCTCACCCATCGCGACCGCCGGGCGGGCCTATTTTGTTGAACAACTGGCATCCGGCTGGCGAATCGTCGGTATCCCTCTTCAGGGAAAGGGAAAACGCGTTGTTTCCACCACCCGGGCCGGAAGGACTCCCGCCATGCTGGCCGGCAGGGATGATATTTACTACTACGACCTTCCCTCCCGCAGCATCCGTCGCCTGCCCCTCGACCTCTCGAGGGAGGAAACCGTTGCCGAGGGAGTGGTCTGCTCGCCCATGGCGGTGGCGGAGCGGATTTTCTGCGCCCGGGTGGAAGGGGTGTTCTCGGTTCCCCTGAACGGAGACCCTCTGACCGTTCTCACGGCGGAACCCGTCGGCCTCGTGACCACCATCGCGGCGGGGACGGACGCCGTGGCCTGGTTGAACGACACGGGCGCGAATCACCTCACGCTGCGCATGCTGCCACTGTCGCAACGATAAGAAACGCCGAATCAGAGAAGGATCCGCGGGAGGTCAGGGAACGGGCCGTCCGAGGGTGTTCATGAGCCAGGTCATGGCGCTGCGGGGATTGCCGTTGTTCACGAGACCGCTGTCCGGTGCCATGCTCCAGGTCTGTCCGTAGATCCAGCCCCAGATGGTAATGCCGTGGATGTAGTCCGCCTCCAGGAAGAACGGGATGTGCTCCTGGTATTTCTGGAGCTGGGCGGCATCGTCGGTGGTGCTGATGTCGTACTCGGTGACATAGACCGGCAGGTTCGTGTCATTGTGCAGCTTGGCGATGAGCGTCTTCATGGTGTTGGTGGACACGGACGCGTGGTCCAGATCGTGGGCCTGGGCGCCCACCGCGTCAATGGGCGCGCCGGCGGTTTTGATCGTGTTGACGATGTTGATGAAATGCTGGTTATCCGTGGACCATTCAATGTTGTTGTAGTCGTTCAGGATGAGGATGGCGTTGGGGCAGGCGTCGTCCGCCCAGTTGAACGAGTTGGTGATCCACTGCCAGGTGGAGTTGGTGCCGCCGCCGATGTTGTTGGCAAAATCCGGCGTCGTGTGGGGAGGCGGTTCGTTCACCACGTCGATGAGGCGCGTGTTCGGATATCGGCTGCAGAATTCATTCATCCACGACTTCACGTCCGCCTCCTGCAGGATGCCCGCGTTGGAGGGTTGCTGGCTCCCCCATACAAAAGCATGCTGCTTGAAGATGATATCGTGATCTTCCGTGTAGGCGTAAATCGCGTCCAGGGCCGACCAGTTCCGCGTGCCCCGGGCTGTGGGCTCCACACTGCCCCATTTGCCTGCGTTTTCCGGCGTGACCTGATCCCAGTAATCGGAATAGGTCATTCCCTGCCAGTCCATGCTGTTGTTGTAGCTGGTGGTGATGTTGCCCACGAACTTCTGCAGGGGCTCCGTGTCCGTATCCACGCCCGTGTCCGTATCCACGCCCGTATCCGTGTCCACGGTGCCTTCGACGGGGTACAGGTTGTTGACGCAGTAGTTGAAGCTCACGGTCGAGTTCGCATCCCCCGCCGCGTAGATCTGCACGGAGGAAATGGCCGTGGACGGATTGTAGGCCGTGCCGCTG
>JAKQNG010000180.1 GCA_029565915.1 Deltaproteobacteria bacterium | reverse complement strand
GCCCTTCAGCGCCTCCAGAGCGATCTTTGCCTTCATCTCAGCCGTGAATGTTCTTCTCTGCTTTGTCATTGAAAACCCTTCCGTCGACAGCCGCTGCATTCATATTAGCAGCCTGTCCGATTTTCGGGGTCCACAATACAGTGACACCGATTCGGACACCGACAGCGACACGGATTCAGATACGGACAGTGACACTGATTCAGACACGGATAGTGACACCGATTCAGACACGGACAGTGACACCGATTCGGACAGTGACTTTGTGTGGTTCTATCCCAAGGACGCGTCGTTTGATGACGCCTGGGGCAGCGACACGGTGGCCATCGCGGACACGGACTTTGACGTGAGTGGTGTAGACTTGGCGCTGGGCGGCCTGAACCAGGACATCCCTGAGCCCACCGTGGACTGCATGGACCCGTCCATTACACAGGACTGCATCTCCGTGGCCGGCTATGACCGCACTGGCCAGTACTTTGAGCTGCTGTGCATCGGCGAGGACGGAGTGAACATCGGCAGTGGGAATGTCACCAACTCGGAAACCGGAGAACTCATTGCGCGGAACGGCGGGTGGTGTTCGGTCGGCAGAGTGACGGAACCGATATCATTCGATGTGTTTGTCCTGGCCTGGGATTCCGTGCCGGCGACCTTTGATGAAGAGGTAAATTCGGGAGATGGGTTGCTAGTTCCTCTCTATATTGATTTTGAGTTTGATGAGCTAAATGGTAGTCCCCACTGTAATACAGTGACCGCGGACGGAGATACGTCGGATCAATTCGAAACAGCCCGGATGACCGGCTATGTCCGCAACACCACGG
The DNA here is from genome assembly GCA_029565915.1 of Deltaproteobacteria bacterium. Classification (GTDB taxonomy): domain Bacteria; phylum Myxococcota_A; class Polyangia; order JAAYKL01; family JAAYKL01; genus JAKQNG01. Next base: position 11,895 of record JAKQNG010000180.1, on the reverse strand, counting down.
ACGGGGATGTTCTGATGGAAGGTGCCTTTGCCATGACCGTGAATGACCTTGCGGACATGGCCATCCGCTTCCGTGGCACCATCAAGGGGTACTGGTAATTCACCCGGCAGCACGCCCACATCCTTTTCCAACCCACCTTCAAAGGAAACCGAATGCATGCCCTGATGAAACTGGTTGTTTTGCTCCCCCTGCTGATTGTGTCCTGCGGAAAACCCGCGAAGCCCTCCGCTGACAAAAATCACCCGGACGTGGCTGCGGCAAAGGCAGATATCACACCGACCATGGTTCACCGGTGGAAGGTGGCACCTGTCGAAGCCTGGCAGATGCACCTGTCCAGTACGCTGAAAGATCAGGGCCAGACCCGCCTGCCAGCGCGAGTTGTGCAACAGTCAACATCGGATTCTTCACCGGAAGGGCTTCGCAGTGTCGTGGAAGGTTTCCTGCACAGTGACAGGGCAGATGAACTTTTGAAAAGGGTTGTATCCCGCGACGGTGAAAAAGAGGGTGTGCGGGTCAGCGAATTGCTGACAACAGGAGCACCCATTGCGTCCTACCTCTTTCCCCGCAGGAATCTGACGGAACGGATGCCCATTTCACCTGACGACCTCCGTTTGCAGACCTGGTACTTTCCCTTGCTGTATAACGGAAAGGAGGTGGCCATGGTATCGGCAGGCGCCGGAGATACCATTGAATCAGTAACCTGCACCGGTCCCCTGTGGCCGCCTTCTGCGTTCCGGTTGCCAAAGGCAAAGGACACGATGGGTGCGTCTCCCGGACGGATAGTCATCTCAACTGTACCGTTCCGGTTGAAGTGCTTCGGCGTAATGGATGACAGTCAGAAGATCGATGCGGCGTCATTTGTCTGCACAGCACTCGATTGGGGACAGGCCGGAGGCGGAGTAATGTCTGACACACTGAGGTTCCATGAAATCTGTCGGCTGGCGCAGACCTTTTTCGACAAGAACCTGCGCGCCATGTACGAAAGCGGCAATTTGGGAGACGGATGGAAATGAGACGATTCAATAGTTTCAGAAAGCTCCGTGGACGGATGCTGACCATTGGAATTCTGATATCCCTTTTGGCGGCATTCACTGCGGAAACCGGGCAACTGCCGATTCAGGTATCCGTTCAGGAACAATGGGACTGGTGTTGGGCTGCAGCCAGCGAATCTCTTCTGAATAGATATTTGAAATATCCGGGAATCGATGTGGAAGGCAATACACAGGGCTATACGGGCCAATGCCTTCTGGTGAACAGAACAAGGAGCAATCCCACTGTCGATTGCTGTTCATCTCCAACGACCTGTTCATATACCGGACCTTATGCTGCAGACGTAGAAGCCATTCTGGAATCCAGTCCCTATTACCTGGGAGTATCCGTACGGAACCGTACGCTGAGTGATCAGGAGCTTACGGCACAAATCAACACGAACAAGCGACCCGTCCTGGCCATTCTCCGGCCGAAAAATGCGCCATCCGGAACGAAGCACATGGTTGTCATCACCGCCATCGACAGTAGCGGCAGTCTATTGACAATCATGGACCCGGGTGGCCAGTTTTTCGGCTGGTACAATATGATTCCTTCTTCGGAGTTGCGAGGGGGTACCGGAAATGACAATCCCAACCAGTGGGAGTGGTATGACACGATCACCGTCGACGCCAATCCACCCGCAGATGTGAAGCTGAGGTATTCGTTTACCGATGCCACCATGGACTACAACTACATTTCATCTGGAAACATGACTGGCGGGCCTGATTTCCGGATTGATGGCACAAGCGCACAAACCATGGTTGTGCCGTTCGGAAAATCGATGTCGCTGAAGCAGGGGTTTGCCGCGAACAAAGGCAGCTATCTGGAAATTTTCAGAGAGTGAGGAAGCCCTTGACGATTGCCTTGCGCACATTGTTGCTCATGGGAAAGAACCGTGCGGGCAGTGAGATGACCCGACTGGCAGAACACGCGGCGCCGTTGAAACGCCGCAATGAAACATGGAAAAAAATCATGAAAATATCCATACCGATCATCGGCTTTGTCGCGGTCTGGTCCCTGGCCGCGCGGTGCAACAACGACGCAGACGTGAAGGATGCGAGAACGGTTGTCGAAATTCCTTCCGCAGAGGGTGGAGATTCCCGGACAGACCTTTATCCGGCGGTTTCAGAAGACAGCCGGGACGCAGCAACTCATTCTGATGCTGACCTCAATCACGCAGATTCTGCGGCGGAAAGCGAAGCAGATACACTTGCTTCGCGCGTGGAGGAGTATCTGAATACAAGGTATCGTGCTCCACTTCCGTGGGCGTTTTATCAGTCCCTCGGGAACGATGCGGTGCCGCTTTTCATCGCGGCGATTCAGGACAGGAATCGAAGCCGGCAGTGGGAAAACGCTGTTCTGGCACTGGGTTACCTGGGGCAGAAACAAGGTACACGGCCGCTGATTGAACTGCTGGAAAAAACGGAAGGCACCACCCGGAGTGAAGAGTCCAGAGCATTGTTTGCTGTGCCATTCAGTCTGGCATTGCTGGCGGGACAGGGTGATGCTGACGCACTCGATTATCTGATTCGACATCTGCCTGCAAACAGTTGGGATATGCTGAAGTGGAGGGAAGGCGACCTCGGTGAGCTGAGGGATGCCAATTCCGAATTCGCCGCAGACCATATGCGAACTGCACTCGACAGCAATCTGATTGCAGCCCTGGGAATGACGAAGAGCCCGGAAGCACTGCAGGCCCTGTTGAATGAAAAGAAAAAGGTCGAGGCACTGGAACCTCAGGGCGTGCACATCCAGAGAAGGCTGAGAAACCTGGCCGGCGCCATCCAGACCTTTGAAAGCACAAAAGGCATCAGCTATGAGGAAATCTATTCGTCCGGGGACAGGAGGGCTGAATGAGTTTCAAACAACATCTGGCTGTCTATACCGCGTGTATGGTGTTGTCCCTGTTGCTTGGTGCGACGGACGCCTCAGCCACGACCGTCTCTGTGAATTGGCAAATTGTACGCCATGTCGATGCATCGTTCTCGGCCACGCATATGGATGCGCTGTTGAAAGATGGCAATAGTCGGATCGAATTATTTGACTACCGGTGTTCAGGCAACCCCGACGATGAAGATATTCCGTGCGCATTGACGCTTCAGCGAAATGGGTCGATCAGTACTTTCGGGATGTCTGGAGACGGGCGAAACATCATTAATAGTGCAGTTGATCTGGACGCCGTCATGGACGCCAACCCCGGAAAAGTGATTGTGGTGGACCAGGTGAATTTCTGTGAACAGTACAGCCCTTCCATCATCGGATGCGGCGATTTTCCCGGCAATACCTTCGTTGTTGAAAAAGATGTGGAAATTGACACGTTCATTCATGAATATGGCCACAACCGAGGCCTCGATCATCGGAGAACCTGCGACAAGGCATTCATGAATGACCTGACTTCCATTCTGGACGCTTTGACTGAATCTGAGTGCGTCGCTATGGGGGGTAAGAAGTTTAAAGAGGTCAGCTCCAGTGTGGGAGGCACTCTTGTGGCAGCACAGGAGCCATTCTGGGCCCATACGAACATTGTCGTGCCACAGGGACAGACTCTGGTGATCGAGCCGAATGTGACCATCCAGTTCAACAGAGGCGTTTCCATTCGCGGCCGGGTTACCGCAGACGGACGTTCCGGGCCGATTCGGCTCTACTCCAATTGCAGTAGCACCCATCCATGTCCACGCGTGTATCCGGTCATTCCGTAGCATCACCCTGACAGCCTTCAATTATGACGGCCACCACCCACCAGCTGGCGGGAGAGGAAAAGGACTGTGCGAAAACCGGCCCCGGGTGGGGATGGGCGAGGAAGAGATTTAGCAGGACGTGTACCCGGGTTCCCTGGGCACAACAACGCACCATCCCACTCCTCTCCCCCTCCCATCAAAAAAGGACCCCGCATCACCGGGGTCCAATTCTTCTTTCAATCTTCAAATGCCCGGGCCACGCAGTGGCCGGTGGCCGGACAGAACACCATCTGCTGACATGTAGTGGTTTGTCACCACCAGCGGCGTGCCCGCATACTTCCTGACTGCCCGCTCGGTTTGCGTGCGCTCAATGACACAGGCCTCGTTTCTGGGCTCCGATGTTTACGATGGGAAAAGCTACTGAGCCCGGCGGTCCCGTTTGATGCGGCCGAGCATCTGGTCGGCGTTTTCGAGCATCTCGCCGATGGAGAGCCCTTCCGGGTCGGGCTGGTGGCTGTAACCCACGGAGATGGCCACCCGGTAGGGCTTGTTGCTGGTCGCGTTGAACTTGTCGAAGGCCGAGGAAATGCGTTTCACCACTGCCTGAGCGCCCCGCTCGGTCATGTCCTGGGCGATGATGGTGAACTCGTCCCCGCCGATGCGCGCGACGATATCCTGGTCGCGGATGGTGGAAATCAGCAGCTCGGCGCACTTGGCAATGGCGAAATCGCCCTCCGCGTGGCCGAAGGTGTCGTTGATGTATTTGAGCCGGTCCATGTCACCGTACATCATGGTGATGGCGCTGCCCTTGCGGCGGGCCTGGCTGACCAGATGGCCGCCCAGGTAAATGAAGCCCCGGCGGTTGTACAGGCCTGTCAGCTCGTCCCGCAGAGACATCTCCCGCAGGTCGTTCACCAGGTTGTGCCCGCGCAGGGCGTTGCCGATGTGGATGCGCAGCTCCTCATACACGTAGGGAGACAGGTTGACGCCCCGCTCGAAGATGGCGTAGCCGTAGGTGCGGGTTTCGAAAACGATGGGAAACAGCAGATGGTTCTTGCGCCGATCGTCCGCCCAAACCTTTTCGGGCAGGATGAGGCGGGTTTCGAACTTCATGGAATCGCCCACGTCCACGTAGGTCTTTTCGCCGGAGAACGACAGCACCAGCTCCGAAAATTCGGGGACGTTCAGGTCCGCGATATCCAGCCCTTCCCGGTCCGCGCCGTAGAGCACCAGGTGACAGCCGTTGATGCCGATTTTGGGCAGGTTGTCCTTGAGCACGTTCTTGAGGCGGTCGAGGTCAAACGCCGTGATGAGGGACAGCATGATGTTGCGGATGAGTGCCCGGCTGTCTTCCTGGGCGAGTTCCGCCGCCAGGTTCATGCGCAGGATGAAGTCGTTGATCGTCATGCGAGCGCGATTGAAGACGTCTTCCACCACCGGTGCCGATTCCGGAGCCCGCATCAGCGAGCGCCAGCGGGCGGAGAAGGTGGAGAGGATATCCTGCCACACGGAGGCTCCGCCGTTGGCCGAAATGTGCTGCACCATGATGACCGTCAGCCGCTCGATAAACCGGTTGGGCACGCCGTCCGCGTCCGCGTCGCTCACGTCGTCCTTCAGGCACGCGAGCAGCTCGTCAATCCACTGGGCAGCCGTGGCCGGGCGGATTTCCGCGTTGTCGGCCACCACCAGGTCGGCGCAGTAGTCCACCAGCTGTTTCTTGCTGCGGATGAGCTCCAGTTTCTGGCTGGTGACGGTGCCCGGCAGAAAGCCCGAGTCGGGCGAGTGGCTGGTGATACAGCCGCAGCTCTGGCGGGCCAGGAATTCGGTGGGCACGAACACATCGCGGGTGTCGGCGGCGCCTTCGAGTACCCGCAGCAGTGTCTGGGCAGCCACCTGGCCGATGGCGTACAGGGGCTGCGCCACGGTGGTCAGGGAGGGAACGTGGTTGCGCGCCTCGGGCACGTCGTCGAAGCCCGCCACGCAGATGTCCCCGGGAACCCGCACGTGGTTTTTTGCGAATTCGGACAGAATGCCCAGCGCCGTGGAGTCGTTCACGGCGAGCACCGCGTCGGGCAGCTTTTTCATGGACAGCATGCGACGGGCCGCTTCGATGCCCGACTCCTTGATGAAGTGGCCCGGAAACACGAGGCCCGGATCGAGGGAGAGACCGTGGGACGCGAGCTCGTCTCGGAACGCCCGGAATCGCTCTTCGGATTCCGTGTGGTTTTCGTGGCCTCGCACAAAGGCAAAGGTGCGGCATCCGTGTACCTCGATGAGGTGCTTGACCGTCTGGCGGACGCCGATTTCGTTGTTGATGAGAATGGTTTTAAACCCGTCCACCTTCTGGGAGATGCACAGGATGGGACACCGGTTGAGGGATCGGCAGAAGGCTGTCAGCTGGTCGGCGTTGAAATGGTCCGAAAAGGCCCCCGTGTAGACAATCAGGCCGTCCAGCTCCAGGGGCCGGGTGAGGCCCTGCACGATGTTGTAGTGGGGTTGGAAGGTGGCCACCTTGTTCTGGGAGGTGGCGATGAAGGTGAGCAGATCAATGTTGTGTTCCGCGGCGAAATCGGCCACGCCGGGCCATACGATGCTCTGGCAGTCGTCGTGGACGGCGGGGAAGATGGCGGCGATGAGGGGTCGTTTCCGCTTCATGAGAAATACCTTTGCCCGATGGTAAAGGACATGGACAGAATGTACCACAGGTTTCCGGCTGTCCCGGATGTTTTCGTTCAAAACCGGGACCGGTTCCGGGCAGAATCCGCCATTCCCCGCTAATTGTGTTGACGACGGACCGCGATTCGCTAAAAGGACAGCGCCGGTCAACGGCCGGCCTGCATCCGCCGGCATACGGAGAACCACTTTGACGACATATCGAGAAAACATCCGCAATGTGGCGGTGATTGCCCACGTGGATCACGGCAAGACCACCCTGGTCGATTCCATGCTCCGCCAGAGCGGCCTGCTGTCCAGCGGGGACAGTCGGGAGCGGGTGCTGGACAGCAACGAGCTGGAGCGGGAGCGGGGCATCACCATCTTGGCCAAGAACACCTCCGTGGATTACGGCGGCGTGACCATCAACATCCTGGACACGCCGGGCCACCACGACTTCGGCGGCGAGGTGGAGCGGACCCTGATCATGGCGGACGGCGTCATGCTGCTGGTGGACGCGGCAGAAGGTCCCCTTCCCCAGACCCGGTTCGTGTTGAAGAAGGCCCTGGCCCTGCACCTGAAGGTCATTGTGGTCATCAATAAAATCGACCGGAAGGACGCGAGGTGCGCGGCGGTGCTCGACGAGGTGTACGACCTGTTCATCGACATCGGCGCCGACGACGCGACCATCGAGTTTCCCGTGCTGTACACGGATGGCAGAAAGGGCGTGGCCCACCTCGACCTGAACGACGGCTCGACGGACCTGCGGCCCCTGTTCAACGCCATCGTTGCCCATGTGCCGCCTCCCGAAGATCGGCAGGCGGAGCCCCTGTTGCTGCAGGTGAATAACCTGGACTGGGATCCTTTTGTCGGACGCATCATCGTCGGACGTGTCATCGCGGGAAAAATCCGGGCCGGACAGGACATCCTCGTCAAAGGCGCCGGCGATACCGTCGTCTCGGGTCGGGTGATGAAGCTGTACCTGGCCGATGAACTGGGCCGCCGGGAAATCGACTCCGCCCGCAGCGGCGATATCATCTCCGTGGCGGGTATCGAGACGGTGACCATCGGCGATACGGTGGTGGACAACAAGGAGACGCCGGCCCTGCATCGCATCGACGTGGACGAGCCCACCCTGGCCATGAATTTCTGCGTCAACACGGGGCCCTTTGCCGGGGAAGACGGCCAGTACGTCACCAGTCGCAACCTGCGGGACCGGCTGTTCCGGGAGGCCATGATGAACGTGGCCATCCGCGTGGAGGAGACAGATTCCACCGATGTGTTCCGGGTGGTGGGCCGCGGGGAGCTGCAGATGGGCATCATCGTTGAGACCATGCGGCGCGAAGGATATGAACTGATGCTGTCACGGCCCGAGGTGGTCACCCGGGACATCGACGGCCGGCTCCACGAACCCCTCGAACGCCTGCGCATCGACGTGGAAGACGCCTACGTCGGCGTGGTGACCCAGATGCTCGGTGAGCGTCGGGCCAGGATGATGGACATGCGCCTCGACGGGGGCCGCACGCGGCTCATCTACTCCATCCCCACCCGGGGGCTCATCGGATTCCACTCCCGGTTCCTGACCGAAACGAGGGGCAGCGGCGTGATGAACTCATCGTTCCTGGGCTGGGTGCCCATGGAAGGGGCCATGCCCGGCCGCGCTACGGGGGCCATCATCAGCGACCGGCAGGGCAGCACCACGCCCTACGCCCTGTTCGGACTCCAGCCGAGGGGCGGCCTGTTCATCGACCCGGGTACCCGGGTGTACGAGGGCATGATCATCGGGGAGACGCCCAACGGACGGGACCTGAACGTCAACGCCTGCCGGGAAAAGAAGCTGACGAACATCCGCGCTGCCGGCAAGGATGACGCCATCCTGCTCACGCCGCCCAGGAAGATGACCCTGGAGCAGTGCATTGAATTCATCGATGACGACGAGCTGATTGAAGTGACCCCGAAAACCCTGCGGCTGCGCAAGCGGATCCTCAACGCCGCCGCCCGCCAGCGCCAGCAGGCGAAATCACTCTGAAACGACGTCGAGGTCGTACTGTGCCCAGCCCGCGCCGCCCCGCAGGTCGTGGGCGACAATCCACAGGTGAACCCGTCCGCCCTCCCTCGGGGGCAGCCATTCGACGGTGAAGAGGTGAGGGTCCGCAAAGAATTCGACTTCTTCCGCGATTCGGCCGTCCGCGGCGATTTCCTGGGCCGCCTGCGCGTGGTCGGACCGGATACGGGCGTTGCCGAATTCACCGCCGTCCGCAAAGAAGGACAGGTACATGGTTTCGAGTTCGCTGCGCAGGGCACCCGACCAGTCGCGGTAGTATTCAAAGCTCTCCGCCGTCAGCTCCACCTGAAATTCCACAGGCTCCCGGCAGCCGTCCGCCCCTTCGCAGACAATCGGCGAAAAGGGTTGCGCGGTTTCAAACAGGCCGTCGATGCCCAGGAGGAAAAGGGAAGGGTTTGTGTTGGGACCAGTCACCGGAGGGTCCTCCTCATCCGCGGGACGGAAAATGGGAATCTGTTTGAAGGACACGATGGGCACGGCGCCGTCACCGGTACAGGCGGTTTCCAGAATCGCCAGCGAAGAGGTGTCCATGGTCGCCAGAACCTCCCTCATGGCCTCCTGCAGGATACCGATATCGATGGTGCCTCCGTTGCAGGCCAGCAGGTAGACGGGAAGCTGATCGCCGAACAACAGGGTCATCTTGTCCAGCAGGTTCTGTGTAAATGACAGGTCGTCGCCACCGGTGCGGGCTTCCCCCGATTCATCCACGGCGACCAGCCGGATGGTGAGGAGGTCCGCCACGTCGGTGACCGCGGTCAGGTCCGCCAGGGGATTGAGGGTGATGAAGGCGACCTGTGCATCCAGCGCCAAAGGTGGGCTGCTCTCTCCCCGGGGCACGGCAAACAGGGCGGTGACCTCCACCGGGGTGTCCGCAACGAGTTCCGCCGGTTCGGCGCGCACGGCGAGGATGCGGAATTTCGAGACCATGGAGCGGCTTTCCATTTCGGCGTTGCAGCCGGCAAGCGCAATGGCGATGGCCGCGGTGGGAAGCAGTCGCTTCATGTCCGCTGCATACCACGGGCAAGGTGGCGTCAGGTACTTTTTTTGTCCGGCGAGTCCGGGTTCGGAAGGGGCGTCGGCTCCGCGGGCAGGGCAGTGGCGCCCCGGAGTTCCCCTTTCTTGTTCCGGCGAGGGACCGGTTCATCGTCGGCGGGTTTCCATTTCCGGTCGAACCCGGGAATGTGGCTCTTCATGATGCGGACCATGCAGGAGCCTTTTCCGGGGCCGGAACGGTCGGCCCAGAAGAACGAGGACCCGCTGCGGACGTCCATGTGGATGAAACCCGACACCGGGTAAAAACCCACGCCCACGTGCCCGAACCGCCTGGCCACCCTGGCGACAGCGGCCAGGGGAACGCCGGGAATCATGAAGTCCGCGGCGCTGGCGTCCGCGTGGTGACTCTCCGTGGCGTCCTCCGGCTCCCGGTATCCCGAAATCAGGTTGATCTGTTTTGCGTCAAAATGGTCTGCCAGACGATAAATCAGTTTCAGCAGCCGCTCCGGGGAAGGGTGGGTTGCTCCCGTGTCCTTGTCCGCCATGGCCCGTTCGAACTCCGCCATGCCCGTCGGGTCGATGGAGCCGTCTGCCAGAAAGGGAAAGAAGCGCACCCGGATGCCCAGGTTCACTGCATAAATTGTCAGATCCCGGTAGCCGTCGCGCCATTCCGGAGGCTTGACCCCGGGCGGTTTCTGCCAGTTCGCCTTCATCGCCCTATAAGAAGCGGTTGACGATGAATCGCAGCGTGGTCGGCGGGAGGTGCCCTTTTTCCCCGCGAAGGCGGGAGGGGAAAAGGCCAGCAGGAGGCAGAGCGGAAGGAGCAGTTTCATCGGTAGCAGTCTGGTTCCCATGGGGTATCTGTCCGGTTTCGTCCACTCGCCGGAATCATTGGCGAAATCACTCCCAGCGATGTCGGCCTTTGTCTTCCTCCGAGCGGTTGGATACTGTGGACGGCAATTTAATTCAATGGCGATCCGCCGTTGGTTTTAATGATATTGTATTAGATTGACAGAAAGCCGGGCAGAGCTAGAACTCGGGTCTGCATGACCTCCCTGCGCGCCAGACTCCACGTCACCCCTCTGCGGCAGGCGGCCATCGCCCTGGTGTTCGCGTCCCTGTGCACGTTCGTTCAGCACGCCGAATTGTTCGAGGAGTCCACCACCGTCCGCGCCGGAAAGGCGGCCCCGGTGACCCTGCGGTTACCGCCGGGCTACTTCCGCATCACCATGCTCCGCAACGAGTACCACTACCTGCCCGCGTCCAACGCCGGCTGTCCGGATATGGTGCCCATCGGTTCCACCGTGGAGCCGGGCAGCGAATGCGCCGGGCTCGTGGCGGCATTTGAATCAAATCGCAGACCGTTTGAAAAGTCCCGCATCATTGCCTCTTTTGTGATGTTCCTGCTCATCGGACTCCTGCTCAGCCGGTACATGGGCCGGGACGGGATGGGTCGCGCCCGGTGGGTCCGCACCCAGTTGGCGGTGTTCGGCGTCCTGCTGTCGGTGGCGGTCCTGTGCAAGGCCCTCCTGCTGCTGACATCGTTGCCCTTCGAGGTCCTTCCGGTGGCGGTCCTGCCCCTGCTGGTGTCCATGGTCATCGGCCGGCGTCTCTCCTTCGGCGTGGCCCTGGCCAGCGCCTTTGTCGTGGCGTCCCTGGTGAATTTCGATGTGCGCGCCATGTTCATCTTCATCGTGGCGGGGGTGTTTTCCGCCATTGCGGGAGAGCCCCACCGACCCAGGTTGTCAGACCTGTTCATTGCCTCCATCCGCATCTCCTTCATCATCCTGCTTGCGGTGGTCCTGACGACGCTCCTTTTCGCCGGCACCCTCGACATCTACGAAGACCTCATGGACCACGTGAATCCCAGCGCATCCATCTGGCTCGCCGGACTGTTCAGCGGGCTGGGCTCCGGGGTGCTGGCCATGCTGCTGCTGCCGGTCTTCGGCATGATGGTGGGGCAGGCCTCGCGGAATCAGCTCGTCGATCTGATGGACCTCGACCATCCGCTGCTGCGGCGGCTGCGGGAGCGGGCGCCCAGCACCTGGGAGCACAGCCGGGCCATGGCCAACCTGGGGGAAGCCGCGGCGAACGCCATCAGCGCCAACGCCATGCTGGTGCGGGTAGGGGCCTATTTCCACGACATGGGCAAGGTGCTGCGGCCCGATTTCTTCATTGAGAATCAGGGCGGGGCCAATCCCCACGACGGGATGGAACCGATCGAATCGGCCCGGACCATCTTCAACCATGTGGTGGAAGGGGTGCGGCTCCTGCGGCGGGAAGGGGTGCCCGAAGACGTGGTCGCCTTCGCCTACAGCCACCACGGCACATCCCTGATCGACTTTTTCTGGCAGAAGCACCTGACCGAACACCCCGAGCATCCGGCCGATGAAACGGCCTTTCGTTACCCCGGACAGGTCCCGGCCAGCCGCGAGACCGGGGTGTTGATGCTGGCCGACGCCGTGGAAGCCGCTGCGC
>JAKQNG010000160.1 GCA_029565915.1 Deltaproteobacteria bacterium | reverse complement strand
TCGCAGGCCAGGCGGTCCCTGCCGAAGGTACGCTTTCCAAAGACGACCAGTCACGGATGGTCAGCATCCTGTACTGGTTCGAGGAGACGGACCGGCTGCCGGAGGTGGACAGCCTGCCGGCGCTGCAACAGGTATCCCAGGCGGCGGCGCATCTGGCGCTGAGTCTGGACGAAACCTACCCGGACACGCGCTATCAGTATGTCCAGCTGATATCCGAGGCCGAAGCCCAGCCGGTGGACATCGCAGGATACGATCTGCTGGTGGAGATCGGCTACAATGACAACCTGTTCACGGACACGGCCTCGGGATTGTCGTTCCGGATGGATCAGCAGATCCAGGAGCTGCGTGTCACAAAGGCCGGGGAGCCCCTGATGAAATGGGATACAAGCGGGCTTCTCCAGCCGCTCGTCGAGAAGTACGGCGACGGCGCGCCGCTTGGGGAACTGCGGATCCCCAAAGAAGCGATGACCTTTGACCGGGAGGTTGATGGCACGCGGTTCCGGCTCCACCTTGTGCGTCTCGGGGGCAACCTGAGCCCGGACGCGTCCACCCGCGACAAGTACACACAGGGCTGGCTGCTGGTGGACTTGCCTTGACCAATGAAAGGGCTGGCTGCTGGTGAATTTGCCTTGAGCGATGAAAAGGCCGCCGACATGCGACATGCCGGCGGCCTTTTGCATTCTCTTCCCATTCCGGAAACACCCCGATTGGGGGTCATCCCTGAACAATCTGAAGCATCCTGTCCAGACAGGTTTTCGCCTTGAGGCGGATTTCTTCTTCCACCGCAATGTCATACTTCCCGTCCCGCAATGCCTCATGGACACTCCGCAGGCTGGTTTTCTTCATGTTGGGGCAGACAAGGCCCGGGCTCATCAGCCAGAAGGTCTTGCCCGGATTCTCCTTTTCGAGGGGATGCAACACGCCCATCTCCGTTCCGATGATGAACTTTTCCGCCGTGCTGTTTCTCGCGTAGTTGAGAATCCCCTGGGTGCTGCCGACATAATCCGCAAGCGCCGTGATGTCCGGGGTGCATTCCGGATGCACCAGCAGGAGCGCGTCAGGATGCACCTCCTTCATTTTCAGCACCTCGTCGCGCCGGATGCGGTGATGCGTGATGCAGCAGCCATCCCACAGGATGAGGTTCTTCTCCGGCACCTGTTCGGCTACCCAGGTGCCAAGGTTTTGATCCGGCACAAACAGGATATCCTTCTGGGGCATGGACCGAATCACAGAGACCGCGTTCGACGAGGTGCAGCACACGTCGCACTCCGCCTTCACGTCGGCGGAGGTGTTGATGTAGCACACCACCGGCACGCCGGGCAGCTCCGCCTTGCGCGCGCGCAGGGCATCGGCCGTGATGGTGTCCGCCATGGGGCAGCCGGCGTGAATCTCCGGCAGGAGCACTGTCTTTTCCGGCGAAAGAATCTTGGCGCTCTCCGCCATGAAATGCACGCCGCAAAAGACGATGGTGTCGGCGGGGCTGTTTGCGCAAAAGCGCGCGAGGGCAAATGAGTCGCCCACCACATCCGCGACATCCTGCACCTCGCCCACCTGATACATGTGCGCCACAATCACGGCATTCCGTTCCTGTTTCATGCGCAGAATCTCGGAAACCATCTGTTCCTTGTCCATCCTGACCTCCCACGTTCCCGGGACTCGGCTGAGGCCAACCCGGAAACGGATGCATCCCATGTTATCGGACGGCCGCCTGTCGGCGGCCGTCCGTGCCATGATTGTACCACAGCG
>JAKQNG010000111.1 GCA_029565915.1 Deltaproteobacteria bacterium | reverse complement strand
TGTTATTCGCGCGTGACCGTCACTGGCGGCTATGAATACGTGGGCGGACTGGTAGGTATCAATAACAGCATCATCGGAAATGCTTATGCCGCAGGCGGGGTGACGGCTGATGAGGAGGCCGTTTCCATCGGCGGGCTGGCGGGAGAAAACAGCGGGGTCGTCACCAGCGGTTATTGGGATGTGGAGGTCACGGGGCAGGACCTGAGTGCCGGGGGTGCGGGGCGTGCCACCGCTGAAATGACTGCCCCGCATGCGGGAAATACCTATGTGGACTGGAACTTCGCCGATACCTGGTCCGAAGACACGAGCCTGCAATCGAATAAGGGGTATCCTTATCTGCGGGCAACGCCGCCCGCACCGCCGCACCCGGCAGACAGTAACGAGGACTATCGTCTGGTGATCTCTGAGGCGGTTGCAGGCATCGCGGATTGGCAATATGGGGGGAGCCCGATGTCGTTTGCCATCCGCGCGGCTTATCTCTGGCAAAGGGGTGAATATTATGTCTATACTGGGGGGGCGCAGCCCCTGTGCTGGGACCGCCCGTAGCGGTTTATCGCGAATACGGGCATGAATTTCCGCGTGATGACGGCCTGACCCCGGTACCATGCCAGTGCAGCAATGAAAACGCCCGCTTGGGGATGGACGCGGGAAAGCCCTGTTCCTTGCGTTCAAGAGGGACGTTTTCAGGGAATAATCGGATTGTATGGTCGGGCGCCGGAAAGCAAGATAAGGAACCCGGGAAATGAAAGAGGCCTGGAAAAAGATTCTACTCCTCCTGCTCATTCTTGCCTGTGTCGCAGCTGTAGTGGCCTTATATCTGCCTGATTTTCAGCAAACGGTGCATGCGCCCACGTTGCCGCGAGAGACCGATGATAAGGGGGGGCGGGTTTCGCCGGTCCCGGTTGTGGCTTCCGGGGAGTGGAATACCTATCACGGGGACGCTGCCTTAACAGGGGTGGCGAGCGCTTCCTTTCCGGAGCTGTTGCGTGTGGTTTGGGTTGCCCCTGCGGGCGCGCCCGTAGAACAGCCGCCCGTCATTTCCGGAGGGCGGATTTTTGTGGTATCGACAAGGCCGGAAGTGCTCGCCTTTGGGCTGGACGGGCAGCCTTTTTGGCGCCGAGTACTAACAGCATCCGAGGATTTCACGGACAACGCCGAAACCATGTATGTGGATGCGCCTCCGGCCGTTTTTGCAGGCAGCGTTTTTACGGGAACGGACACCGGCCTTGTCACGGCCCTGCGTGCCGACACGGGAGAACCCTTCTGGCATGCCCAACTGGACAGCCCCATCAATGGCACGGTCAATTATGACCGCGATACCAACGCCCTTCTCGTGCTGGAACAGGATACCGGCGCTTTGGTCCGCCTGGACATGACAACCGGTGCCGTGCGCTGGCGCTCGGAAACGGTGGACCGAGCCGATGGTTCCCCCTCTGTGGGCGACGGGATAGCCGTCTATGGAAGTTGCGCGGCGGCATTGCATGGGATTTCATTAGACACGGGTGTGAAACGCCACGAGTTAAGTATCGAGGGTGGCGGAGGGCAGGTGGCCGGGGGTGTGGCGCTCGTCGGCGGTTACGCCTATGCGGGTTGCCGGGACGGAAGGATCATGTGCGCGGACCTGGGGAAAGACGCCTTTGTCTGGCTGAAACCGGTCAGCGAGTTGGAAGTCTTTTCCACGCCGGCCGTCAAGGACGATTGGGTGCTGGTTACGTCCCTGGATGGAATGCTGCATGCTCTGGATCGTACTACAGGAGAACCGCGCTGGCGGCATGAACTCGGAGGGGAACCCGGGTCACCGGTCATTGTCGGGGACAAAGTCGTCATTGCCTCCGAGGATACATTGTTTCTTGTGTCACTTCAGAGCGGGAAACGGCTCTGGGAAATGCGCATGGCAGGGTTCATCAGCGATCCCGCCGTGACACCCAATCTCATTGTTGTCGGGTGTGAAGATGGCACCGTGATTGCGCTGGGTCCGGATATCAGTAAAAACTAAGCGGTTACGACGGCAATGGTTTAAGAACTAAAAAAACGATCGGAATTTCCTGTCATGAAAGA
>JAKQNG010000145.1 GCA_029565915.1 Deltaproteobacteria bacterium | reverse complement strand
AGAAGGCGGTTTGTATCTCTCCCCCAAGGGCGCGGTGCTGGTGACGGAGTCCGGCGCGGGCATTCCCGTCACGACGCTTGCGCCAAAACTCACCCCCAAGGATCTCCGCTGGTTGTCTTCCTATATCGAGCTGCGCGACGCCCTGAAGAAATGCCAGTATGATCAGCTCCACGATGGAGACTGGGAGAAGTCCCTTGCGGAACTGAATCGCATCTACGCCACGTTCAAACTGGCCCATGGCCGCATCAAGGAATTCACGCTTTCCGAACGAACCACTACGGATGAAGACGGAAACGAAGTCCAGTTTGTCGTCCGCAATTATAAAAACGCCAAGTTGCTGAAATTGGACGTGGAATCCCCGCTGGTGGAAATGCTGGAAGACATCACGGAAGACGGCAAGATCGTCAACGGGCCGTTTCTGCAGGGCCGCACGATTAAGAAACCCGTACCCGCGGAAATTAAATCCGCGCCGGATGCCCTGGCGGTGTCTCTGAACGAACGCGGCAAGCTGGACATCCCGCATATCGCATCGCTTTTGGGTCAGCCGGAAAACGACATCATTGAGCAATTGGGAGATTTGATCTACGAGACCCCCGGCCAAGGGTTCGTGACGGCGGACGAATATCTTTCCGGAAATGTAGTGGCCAAGCTGGAGGAGGCAAGGGCCGCCGCCAAACTCGATCCGAAATACAACCGCAATATCGATGCGCTGATGAAGGCGCAGCCGGTCCCGCTGGCCGCCAAGGATATCACCGTCAATGCCGGTTCGTCCTGGCTGCCGATCCGTTATCACAATGATTTTATCCATACCGTCCTGGAATTGCCGCCGTCTGCCCGAGCCAATCATTCGACGGCGGACAATCAATGGACGGTGTCCGGCATTCCCCCGCAAAGTCAGCGCGGCCGGGCTTCGGAATGGTCCACGCCGGACCGGGGCGCGAATGAAATCTTTGCCGCCGTCCTGAACAATTCCACAATCAAGGTCTATCATACGCAAAAGGTCAACGGGCAGGATGTCACGTCCATTGATCCGCAAGCCACGGCGCAGGTGAACGATGTGGCCAAACGAATGCGCGCCCGGTTTAAGTCCTGGGTCTGGGAAGACGCAGCCCGGGCTAAAGATATCCTGGAGATCTACAATTCCACGCGCAATAATATCGTCCCGCGGCGCTTTGACGGCCGGCATTTGACGCTGCCGGGCGTCTCGTTGCGCTACCAGCTTCTTCCGCACCAGAAAGACGCGATCTGGCGGGTTATCCAGGACGGCAATACCTATATCGCGCATGCCGTCGGCGCAGGAAAAACCTACGAGATGGTGGCGGCCGGGATGGAAATGAAACGTCTGGGCCTGATTTCCAAACCGCTGTATGTCGTGCCCAATCACATGCTGAAGCAATTCGCCCATGAATTTCAAGACCTCTATCCGATGGCGCATATCATGGTGGCCGACGACGAGAACTTCCACACCACCAACCGCCGCCGCTTCATGGCGCAGGCCGCGCTGAACAATCCCGATGCGATTGTGATTACCCATTCCGCGTTCGGCCTGCTGAAAATGAAAGAGGAAAATATTCTTCCGGTGCGCGATGAAATCATCGATGAGCTGCGCGTGTCCCTGGAGGATCTGCAGGAGGATAAACAGGCCAACCGCATTCGTATCAAGCAAATGGAAAAACGCATCGAGCAGACGGAACAACGATTTGATGCGATGATCGCCCAGGGCGATAATGTGTTGACGTTTGAAGATATGGGTGTGGACTTCCTGTTTGTGGACGAGGCACACCAATTCCGCAAGCTGGACTTCACCACCAATCGGCAGGCCAAAGGCATCGATCCGGTCGGATCGGTGCGCGCCATGGGGCTTTATATCAAAACCAAGTGGCTGGGCAGCCAGAAGCCGGGTCGCTCTCACGTCTTTGCTTCCGGCACACCCGTGACCAACACGATGGGCGAGCTTTATACGATCATGAAGTTTTTCGCCATGAAAGAAATGGAGCAGGACGGTATTGATTTCTTTGATTCCTGGGCGACGGAATACGGGGAAATGGCGTCCGTCCCGGAAATGAATGCGGCCGGACGCTATGAAATGGTTGACCGCTTTGCCCGCTTTGTCAATATTCCGGAATTGATGAGCCGCGTCCGGATGTTCATGGATGTGCTGACTTCTTCGCAATTGAGTGCTTTTGTCGCCCGTCCAAAAATCAAAAATGGTCAGCCGACGATTGTTGTGACGCCGGCCTCGGCCGCGTTGAAAAACTATCAGGATACCGTTTTGCAACCCCGGATCGAACACAGCAAGCAATGGAAGCCGTCTCCTCAGGAGCCCGGCAATCCCGATCCACTGATCAATATCATCACCGACGGGCGCCTGGCGTCCATTGATATGCGGTTTGTGCAGCCCAACGCGCCCAACGATCCGGGCAGCAAGCTGAATCAATACCTGGATACGATCATTCGCCTTCACCGGGAAACGAAAGATGCCGTCTATCTGGACCCGACGACCGACAAGGAATCGCACGTAAAAGGCGCGGCACTGATTTGCTTCTTTAATCATGGCTTTGGAAGACAAATCGCCGCCCATCGCGGATTCGACGCGCGTGCCTGGGCCATGTCCCGTTTCAAAGAAGCGGGGATCCCGGCGGCGGAAATTGCCTGGATTGAAGATTATGATACGGCCGCCAAAAAAGAAGCCGTCATGAAAGAAGTGCGGGCCGGGACGAAACGAATCCTGCTGGGCTCGGCCAAGAAGATGGGCACGGGCATGAACGTCCAGACCCGGCTGGCCAACATGACGTATTTGGACCCGCCCTGGTATCCATCGGACGTGGAGCAGCCGCTGGGCCGGATTATCCGCCAGGGCAATCAGAATAAGGATGTCGGCGTCTATTACTTCTCCACCCGCGGCAGTTATGACGCGACGATGTGGCAGATGGTCACGCGCAAAGCCAAGTTTATTGAAGACGCAA
>JAKQNG010000143.1 GCA_029565915.1 Deltaproteobacteria bacterium | reverse complement strand
CATGGCCAGAGGAAGACAGATCAGCAGGCAGCCGAGACCGCCGAGATACCCGAGCGCCCAGGCATCGCCGGACAGCGCGTCCATCTGCTCGTTGGGCACCAGCTCCGGCAGGAACGCATTGTTAAAAACGCAGGCCGCCTCGAATCCCACAAGGGCGATGACGAAGGCTGTCATGGCCAGCGTCACGGTGCCCTGACCAGTCAACGAAAGCGTTGCCGTGGCGCCGACGCAGAGGAGGGTGAACAGAATCTGAAACAGTCGCTTCTTTCCCGCGATATCCGCCGCTGCGCCCAGCAAAGGCGCCAGAAAAAAAACAACAGCCGCCCCGATGGCATTAGCGAGTCCCCACAATCGATCCGATTCGCCGCCGGTCTGACCGCTCATCACCACGTTCTTGAAATAGAGAACATATACGGCAGTGACCATCACCGTGGGAAACGCGGAGTTCGCGAAATCGAAGAGACACCATGCAGACCGCTGCAGCCTCGTAGATGACGGGAATACGGAGTTCATGAACGATACGCGTACCACGATTCACTGCACCATCGGGTTTCTTTTTTACTTCTTTTCGGCAATGCGGACGTCTATGCTCCCGTCAACCGTTTCAACCTCAGGAGCTTTGCTGATGAAACACAAAATTAGGCGGATGATCCCGATTCTGACGGCGGTTCTCATGGCCGGATGCGGCGGGGCACAGAAGGGCAGCAATGCGGCAGCGGCGCCCTATCCAACAGACGATTCGGGCATGTACATGGAAGAGGAGATGGCCTCCGCCCCTTCCATGGAAAAAAAGATGGCCATGGGAGACGAATCGTTTTCGAGGGACTATGACAGCGTGGCTGCCGGAGGAATGACGGCGCAACCAGCACCACCGCCTGCCCCCTACCCTGACCAACTGGCCGTGCCGGACGAGCCTGTGCCCGACACGGGCGCTCCGACCCAGTCCGCCGCCGATGCGCTCATTGTCTACAACGGATACCTGCAGCTGCGGGTGCGCAGCGTTCTCGACACCATCGACGCCATCACCGGCGCGGTAAAGGATCGAGGAGGCTATGTGGAGTCCCTGTCCGGCCAGGTGATCATCGTCCGGGTGCCCGGCGATGGATTTGAACAGCTGATGGATCAGTTTGCCACGATGGGCGATCTGCTGAACCGGATCATCAGCGCCGTAGAAGTGACCGATCAGTATTTCGATCTGGAAACCCGCCTGCAGGTGGCAGAAGAATCCCGGACTCGCCTGCTCGCCCTGCTGGAGCGGACCACCAACACATCCCAGCGACTGCAGATCCTCGAAGAAATCAAGCGGTTGTCCGAGCAGATTGAAAACATGAAAGCGTCCCTGTCCACGCTGCGCAATCTGATCGACTATTTCACCATTACGGTGGAGCTGGTTCCCGTGCTGGAAGATGGCCACAGCACCTCCCATCAATCGCCGTTTTCATGGGTGCGCTCGCTCAGCGCCCACACGACAACCATCGCCGGCGGCGCAAAGGCGATGTCCATGAAGCTTCCGGTGCCGTTTGTGCAGTTCACGGAAGAAAAGGATTTCCGCGCCCAGGCGGCGGACACAACCACCATCCGGGGCGGCACCGTAAAAAATGAGCCCGCCGGCACCGCGACATTCTGGATCAATGCCATTGCGTTCGAGATGGAAGGCCGCGGCGAAATTCTGGAGCAATCCGGAAAGGCCGGAAAAATGGAATACCGGCTGTATCGCAACGACGACGTGGCGCCCAGGTGGTATCTCATCGCCGTCCGCGTGCAGAAAGATCGCGTGTACGTGGTGGAAACTTTCTATCCCGACGCAGCGGCATTCTCGACCCATCACAAGGATGTGCTGAAGGCACTGGAAACACTGGAGGTGCGCAAATGAAGGCAACATGGGCAATGGCATTGGGCTGCGTTCTGACCTTCGGCGCCTTTCGTGCGACGGCGGGAGATCCTCCACCCTTGATTCCACCAGCGGCGACGGAAGCAGGATCACCGGAAAGCCCGCGCGAAGAGGCCCCCGCCACCCGTCTCGATGCGATCCGGGTTGCCATGGTCATCAAGGTGCTCAACCCGGACGCGACCCAAGGAAGCATCCGGAAAGCAGCGGAGGGCATGGGCGGCTATGCGACGATGATTACCAACACCTCCATTGTGCTGAAACTGCCGCCGGACCGGCTGACGCAGGCCATCGAAGAATTCGGTGCCCTCGGCATTGTCATTGAAAAATCCATCAGCCGTACGGATGTCACCCGGGACGTTGCCAACCTCGAAGGAAGCCTCCGCTCAAAAATGGACATCCTGGCAAAACTGCGGACCTTCTTTGACAACACCGACCTCTCCAGCACACTGCAGATCGAGCAGAGCATGAACCAGCTGGTGAGCGAGATCGAATCCATCAAAGGGGCCCTGCGCCTGCTGCGGGATCAATCCGGATGGGCAGTGGTGGACATTTCCTTCCAGTTCAGGGAACGGGACAAAGTACTTTATGTGTCATCTCCGTTCGACTGGCTGAACACCGCCAATCTGGATCGTTTTCTGGAGGAATTCTGACATGCGCAACCGAACCCTCATCCTGTCATTTTTCGTCTGTGGCCTGTTGGCTGCCTGCGGCAGTGCCCCCTATACGATGACCGCACCGCAACAGTTCAAGCGATTTGAAGACGACAGGGAATTCAAACTGATCACCGCAGATGGTGTCATGCTGAAAGCAAGGGAGATGGACAACTACCCGCAGGCATCGCTGGAATTCTGGACCGATGCGGCGAAACAGCATCTCGAAAAAAGCGGCTACATCCACGAAACAACCATCTGTTTTAAAACCACCGAAAAAAAGGATGCCTGCACCCTGCGCTTCGCCCTGCCCCACGGCGCCGAGGACTGGATTTTCCAGGAAACCATTTTTGTGGAAGGCGACACACTGGTGCTGGTGGAGGCCACCGGCGAATTCCAACGCTTCAAGGCCATCGAGAAGGATCTGGACGCGGCGTTAACCACCTTCCGCCCGAATCTGTAAGCAATGGGTCCGCGCATTGTTCGAGGCGTTCTCATTGTATTGCTCATCGGCGGTGCGGTGTCCTGGTTGCTCCTGTCCGGCAACGAAAATGCGATGGTCTACTACAAGACGGTTGAAGAAGTGCTGCAGGAACGCGCCCGGTTCGAACACGAACCCGTACGGATGAACGGCCATCTG
Organism: Deltaproteobacteria bacterium; assembly: GCA_029565915.1. Taxonomy (GTDB): domain Bacteria; phylum Myxococcota_A; class Polyangia; order JAAYKL01; family JAAYKL01; genus JAKQNG01. The sequence continues at coordinate 1,904 of JAKQNG010000143.1, read as the reverse complement.
CGGGATGGATCCCTGGCCCGTAAGCCGGGGACGGACGCATGGCGCTTCATCCTTGAAAAAAATGGCGCATCACTGACGGTGGAATTTGAAGGCATATTCCCCGACAATGCAATTCCCGGCCGGGAACTGGTGGTGGAAGGCACCCTCATCCCCGACGCGGACACCTTTCGTGCGACGCAGATTCTGACGAAATGCCCCTCGAAATACGAGGCCAGGGCAAAGGCCGGAAACCGTTGACAGGTCCGGGCGGGCGGTCCATACTCCCCGGGCCGTTGCCGTCAAATGACCCTCTGGAAAGGCTGGCGCAAATGAAACTTTACACCGGAAAAGTGGACATCATCGCTGCGGAAATCTGCGGCCGACTGGTTGCCGACGAATTAATCGATACGCCGAATCCGGAAGAGGTGGAACTCGACATCGCTTCCGTGCTGAAGGAATACATCCGCCGGGACCGGAAACTGACGGATGCGGCCAAGGATATCTGCGAAAAGCAGGGCCTGCCCTACTCTTCGTTTCCCAAGCTGAAACGACAGATGGCCCAGAAAGAAAGCTTCATCGTCGGCGATGAAGCCATCGACTACGTGATGGATCAGATGATTGGCGTGCTCATGCACAGTCAATTCGTTGAGGAAGTGTTTGCCGAAGACCACGAAATCAAGGTGATCATGCGCGAGGTCATCCGCAAGCATACGGAAATTGAAACCGAGCTGGACGCCGAAGCCCGCCAGAAAATCAAGAACCTCAAAGAAGGCACCAATGAGTGGGACATCGAATACAGAAAAGCGATGGACCAGGTGATGAAGCGCCGCAAGCTGAACTGACCCTCCTCTTTTCTCCCGGATGAAATGAAAAAGTGCTTGATCGTTCCCGCACGGAGTGGTCCATTTTTTTCATGCCGAAATACACAACCTCCGTATGGACAACGCTACTGGCCATATCGATGGCCGCATGTCAGGACGCCAGCCAACCAGCCGACACCGGAAACGATGATCCGGTAATTGGCGATCCGATTGAGACACCACCTCCGTCTTGCGACGCCGCGACCGGCGGATCGTCCGGTGCGGTTCAAGCGCCGGTATTCCGGCAGACACTGCAAGGAAGCTGGGACGAAAACTGGCTCGCCTCTCCCGCCCTTGTCGATGTAAACGACGACGGCGAACTGGACATCATCGCCCCCCGCCATTCGGTGCTGTATGTCTATTCCGGCAGCGGCGCACTCCTGTGGCAGACGGCGTTCACGTTCAGTGCGTCGGACAGCCCGGAGCACGGCACCGTTCGCATGTGGCCCGCGGCAGCAGTGGGTGACATGGACAATGACGGCGACGTGGAAATCGCCGTCAGCGGAAGCCCGGTGGATAACGGCGACAACGTGGTGGTGTATGACCATCGAGGAGAAATGCTTCCGGGTTGGCCGCAGGCCTTCGGCGAAAACGAGGTCCGCAGCATCGCCGCTGCCGACGTGGACGGCGATGGCCGGATGGAAGTGCTGATCACCAAGCAGGCCGACGGCCCGGCCACCAATGTCTTTGAACTCGACGGTCGCACCACCGGAGGATTTCCGCAGGTGGGTGAATGCACCGCTCCCGCAGGCGACTGCATCGATTACGGCGGCTTCAATCAGAACATCGGCGCGGGGGACCTGGACGGCGACGGTGTGCTCGACGTCATCTCGACCTACGACGCCATCGGTTTTGGCGCGTGGCACGGGGACGGAACGAATTTTGAAACGGCCGAAGGATTTGCCGACGCGTGGGTGACCGGCGTCGAGGCCTACCACGACCTGTCGCTGGCCATGCAGGGCTGGGGCACCGGAGACCGTTCGGAGTTCACCTACTCACCACCGGTCATCGCCGACATCGATGCCGATGGCGCCATGGAAATCGTGCTGGCGGGTGATCATGAGC
>JAKQNG010000120.1 GCA_029565915.1 Deltaproteobacteria bacterium | reverse complement strand
TCCCGCCATCCGGGAGGCCCACCTCCTTTACGAAGCGTTTACGGCCAACGACGAGCTCATGCAGCGATACGTGGCGCGGCAGAAATACCTTCGGGACGTCTCCACGATCAAAGCCGACAGCTACGACGACGGCCATGCGGCAGGTCTGACGAAGGGTCGCGAAGAAGGTATGGCCGAAGGTGAGGCCAGGGGGCGAGAGGAAGGGCGAGAGGAAGGTATCTCCCTCGGAGCGCACCAGAAACAGCTTCAGATTGCCGTCACCCTGAAAGCCCGGGGAATGAATGTCGCAGAAATTGCGGACATCACGGGCCTGTCCATCGAAGATATTGAACCATTCTGATTCCCCCCTCATTGTGGTGCAATTGGTCCCGCGCGCGATTATCGCGTGATGATCGCCGCAATCAGTTTGCCGGTTGGGATGCGGGGAGGGCGGCCACGGCGGAACGGTTGTCGTGTCGTTTCTGCAGGGAGCTGTACAGCTCGAATTCCCAGCGCCGGATCATGTGGCGGCCCCGCTGGTAGAGTGGGTCGTCCTGGTCCGCGGATAAAAACCGGATGGATTGGTGCGTTGCATCATCTTCCAGCAGGTCTTCTTTGAAATCGTAGCGCAGCCGTCCCCTGGACGGCGAAAAGGTTCCCACCTGGGACGGATATCGCAGGCTGCCCACATACTGGAGCACCTCCCGCCCGTCCATGGGCACCACCCGGGGTGACGGCGACGGCGTCCGGCCCATCATGTCCCGCAGGAGACCCCGCAGATGGTAGTGGGACAGCACGTCGGGCACATCGATGGGCGGATTCACCACCACCATGGCCAGCCGGGTCATCTCGTCGGTCATGGCGATGCCGTGGCCGATGGTGTGCCCGTCGTCATACAGGGCTTCGCCGTGGTCGCTGACAAACACCACCACCGTCGAGTCGAGCAGACCATTTTTTTCAAGTGAGGCCATCAGCGCACCGGCCGCGCGATCCACGTGGTGCACCTGGTCGTAATAGGAGCGGCGCACCTCCACGCTGTTCTCGGGCCGGATGTCTCCGGCTGCAATTCTCTTTTTGCACAGCACCGGCGGGTTCACCTGCTTGTAGGGAAAATGGGGGTCGATGAAGAAGGAAAACAGGAAGAAGGGCCGTTCGGTGTTCCTCTCCGCGAGGAACGAATCGATGCGCCGCACCAGGCCCGATGCGGGCGTGGTCTGCTGCCAGGAAGCCAGCTCGTCGTCGCTGCGGGGATCGAACACGTAGTCGCCCGTCAGCAGGGTCTCGAATTTTTCTTCCTGCAGGTTGTAGCCACTGACAATGGCGATTTCGTAGTTGTTGTCCCGGAAGTCGTCGAACACCGTGGTGCCCGTCGTGTGGAATCCGCCGAACAGAAACTGCTTTACACTGGCGTGGGTGAATCCCTGGGTCGCAAAGGCGTGCTGCGGTACGAGGGCGCCGTCGCGGATGAGGGCCCGCATGCGGGGCATGACGACCTGCCCGTCCACGTACTTTGTCAGCGCGTCGAAGCGGACGCTTTCCATGAACACCACAATGACGTTTTTTTTGTGGCGGAAAGCGGCGGGATGGTCGGCTGTCCTTGTGAGGTCGAATGGATGGGCTGTGTCGGGCAGCGAAGACAGGTCCAGATCCCCGGCCAGCAGGTTCTGGTCGAGGCCGTCGTCCGGCACGTCCACCGCGAAGGGCCGGCAGCGGGCGTCGAAGGGAGCCGCGTCACCGGGCACATCGAAGTAACCCCACCCGTCCCTGTCGAAGTCGGAGGCAAGGGACACCAGTGCCGCAAAGGGATAGCCGACGGACGTCTTTTTCACCAGCGCCAGCGCCTCGTGGGAAATCCGCGTGGAAAGAACGGTGAGCAGGCAGAGCACCGCGACCGTGGACACCGCTGTGGCAACGAGGAGGCGCCGCAGGGAGCGGGGCCCGACATCGCCGGTTCCGCGCCGTCGCAATAACGCCGTCAGACCGACGATCAGCAGCGCCGTCAGGCCGAAACCGGCCAGGCAGATGAACACGTCGGCCCGGTACCAGCGCCACAGATCGATGAACAGGGAACTCATGTTCTGGGCCGCTCCCCGCACCGCTTCCATCGAAAATCCGCTCCCCCAGATCATGGCGAACCGGTAGCGGACGTACGCGTCGAACAGCACCAGGGCCAGCAGGGAACCGGCCCCAACGGCAAATCCGGTGACCGCCCGCAGTCGCAGCAGGGTCATCCCCCTGGCGATGAGGAAAATCCACAGGCCGCAGAGGGACAGGCAGAAGACGAAGACGAGGAGGGCGAACCCGATCCGGCCCGGCAGATCGGGAAACAGGGCCGGCCTCAACCATGCGCCGACGAAGAGGGGCTCGCTGAGCTGCAGCGTCCACAGGGTCACCGCGCAGGTGAAGATGGCCAGCGCCAGGTGGATTTTTTCAAAACCGGATTTCAATGGGGCACCTGATGTCTGCGGAATTACTTCTTCGCCTTTTTATTCGGCAGGTCCGTGATGGTTCCCTGCGCCACTTCGGCCGCGAGGCCCACGGATTCATACAGGGAGGGATGGGCATGGATGGTGAGGGCTACATCCTCCACGTCGGCGCCCATCTCGATGGCGAGTCCGATTTCCCCCAGGATTTCGCCGCCGTTTTCGCCCACCACCGCACCGCCGATGATCCGTTTCGTTTCCTTTTCAAAAATCAGCTTCGTCATTCCCCCGTCGCACCGCGATGCGATGGCGCGCCCGAGGGCCGCCCAGGGAAACTGCGCCGTACCATATTCGATGCCCTTTGTCTGCGCCTCATTTTCAGTGAGGCCGACCCATCCCACCTCCGGGCTCGTGTAGGCGATGGAGGGAATCACCTTCGGCGCAAAGAAATGCTTTTCACCGGCAATCACCTCTGCCGCCACGTGTCCCTCGTGGGCGCCCTTGTGGGCCAGCATGGGCTGTCCCGCCACGTCGCCCACGGCAAAGATGTGGGGCACATTCGTGCGCATCTGCGCATCCGTTTCAATAAAACCCGCGTCGGTGACCTTCACGCCGGCATTTCCGGCACCGATGAGTTTGCCCGATGGCCGGCGGCCCACGGCGACCAGTACG
>JAKQNG010000099.1 GCA_029565915.1 Deltaproteobacteria bacterium | reverse complement strand
ATCGAAACAAGCGGCGACAACGACGTGGGCATTCTGTCCCGCGTGTCCATGCTGCTCCTGAAGGCCAAGCAACGGCGGGCAGCCCGGAGTACCGGCGGACCGGGCGCCCTCACCGTACCGGTCAGGGATGTGGCCGCGGCGGAGGAACCCGTTCTCGAAACCGCCAAGGAGCAGTACGCATGACCACCTCTCCGTCTTTCCGGCTGGTTCCCCTCGGCGTGGGAGATGCGTTCAGCGATCGCTACTATTCGAGCTGCCTGTTTCTGGAATATGGCGGTTACGGGATGCTGGTGGACTGTCCCCATCCCATCCGGAAAATCATGAAGGAGGCCTCTGCCTCCAGCGGGCTGGACATCCGGGTGGAAACGGTTTCGACCATCGTCCTCACCCACCTTCACGCGGACCACAGCAGCGGCCTCGAAGGGATCGGTTTTTTCGCCTATTACGCAGCCGGTTGCCGCATCGGCCTCCACGCCCACGAAACGGTGATGGCCCACGTGTGGGACCAGCACCTTTGCGGCACCATGGCGCCTCTGTGCGATCCCGTGGAGCGGCAGCGGAAATTCACGGATTTCTTTGACCTGTCCACCATGACCACGGGAGCACCTGCAGAACTGGGGCCCTTCGAAATCCGCTGCCGGATGACCCACCACCACGTGCCGACCACGGCGTTGAAAATCCGCGCCGGCAACGCCACCCTCGGCTACAGTGCGGACACGTCGTTCGATCCGTCGTTGATTGAGTGGTTGTCGGACGCGGATCTGATCATCCACGAAACCAACGTGGCCACCCACACGCCCTACGCCAGACTGGCGGCCCTGCCCGCTCCCCTGCGAAAAAAGATGCGCCTCATCCACTATCCCGACGATTTCGATCCGGCGTCCTCGTGCATCGAATGCCTCGAACAGGGCCGACCGTATGTCGTCACACCCTCAGCGGCGCGATAAAAAAATCAGATATCCAGATTGCGGACGGAGAGGGCGTTGTCCTCGATGAACTCGCGGCGCATTTCCACCTGGTCTCCCATGAGGATGGAAAAAACTTCATCCGCGTCCGCGTAGTCTTCCATGGTCACCTTGAGGAGCGTGCGGGTATCGGGGTTCATGGTGGTTTCCCACAGCTGTTCGGGATTCATTTCGCCCAGTCCCTTGTAGCGCTGGATGGAGAGTCCCTTCTGGGCCGCCGCCTGAACGATGGGCCACAGGTCGTCGATGCTGGCCAGTTCCTGGACGACGCCGTCATCGGCCACCTTGTGCGGGCCGTTGCCGAACTTTTCAATGAGGGAGCGGGTGCGCATGAGCTCTTTGTATTCGGGCGAAATGAAGAACTGGAAATCGAAATCGACAAGCTGGGTGTTGCCGTTGACTCCGCGATCCACCCGGAACTTGTAGCCGCCGTGGTGTTCATCCCGATGAATCGCAACGGCGTCGCTGCGAAGCCCCAGCCTGGATTTCAGGGTTTCCGCCACCGCATCGAGATGTTCCCTGTCTTTCAAGGATTCGTGGCTGATGTTGAGGGCGCTGAACAGGGTGGCAATTCCCGCATCGCTGTACTGATTGATCCGGTCCAGCACATGGCGGCGCTCCCTTGAGGCGCGGATGGCCGATTCGGTGATGTCTCTGGCCACGGGCTTGTCCGCGTCATCGATCAGCGTGATGCTGTCCGCGCTGGCGGAAATGAGAAACTCGACAAACGCGGTTTCGTCTTTGATGTAGACGTCCCGCTTTCCCTTGCGCAGTCGGTACAGCGGCGGCTGGGCGATGTAGAGGTGACCGCGCTCGATGAGGGGCTTCATGTGCCGGAAGAAAAACGTGAGCAGGAGCGTGCGGATGTGAGCGCCGTCCACGTCCGCGTCCGTCATGATGACCACCTTGTGGTAGCGCAGTTTCTCGTAGTTGAACGATTCCTCCCCGATGCCCGTGCCCAGCGCGGTAATCAGATTGGCAATCGCCTCTGATGCGATCATCTTGTCGAGGCGGGCCTTTTCCACGTTCAGGATTTTTCCCCGCAGGGGAAGAATGGCCTGATTGCGGCGATCCCGTCCCTGCTTGGCGGAACCGCCGGCGGAATCGCCCTCGACGATGAAGATTTCGCTGTCGACGGGATTGCGGCTCTGGCAGTCGGCCAGCTTTCCCGGCAGGGATGCGCCGTCCAGAATGCCCTTCCGGTTGACCATCTCCCGGGCCTTGCGCGCGGCCTCGCGGGCCCTTGATGCGCGGATGGCCTTCTCCAGGATCTGGCGGGCCACCCGTGGGTTTTCTTCCAGGTAACAACCGAGCCGGTCATTCACGACATTCTGGACGATGCCCGCCACCTCGTTGTTGATCAGCTTTTCCTTGGGCTGGTTGTTGAACGACGGGTCCGGATGCTTGATGGACACCACCGCCACCAGCCCTTCCCGGACGTCTTCGCCCGACAGGGGTGGCTGGTTTTCCTTGAGCAGCTTGTTTTCGAGGGCCCAGTTGTTCAACGTGCGCGTCAGGGCGGTCCGCAGTCCCGTGAGATGGGTGCCGCCGTCCCGGTTGTAAATGGCATTCGTGTAGCAGAAGATGTTTTCCTGATAGGAATCGTTCCACTGCATCGCCACTTCCACGACAATGTCGTCGCGGTTGTCCTGAAAATAAATGGGCTCTTCGTGGATGGCCACCTTGTTGGTCGACAGATGGCTGACGAACGAAGCGATGCCGCCTTCATACAGGAAATCGTGCTCGCGGGTTTCGCCGCCCCGCTCGTCCCTTATGATGATGCGGATTCCCGCGTTGAGGAACGACAGGTCCCGCAGGCGCATGGACAGCGTTTCAAACGAAAAATCTTTAAACGGAAAGATGTCCGGATCCGGTTTCAGCGTGACGCGGGTACCGCGCTTGGTGGAGGGACCAACCTTCTTGAACTCCGTGGTGGGGACTCCGCGCGAATATTCCTGATACCAGGCCCAACCGTCCCGCCAGATTTCGAGTGACAGGAACTCGGACAGGGCGTTCACCACGGATACGCCCACGCCGTGAAGGCCGCCCGAATACTTGTAGGATTCATCGCCGAACTTCGCGCCCGCGTGAAGCACCGTGAGAACAACCTCGGCCGCGGATCGGCCTTCTTCCTTGTGCATTTCCGTGGGGATACCGCGACCGTTGTCCTCGATGGATACGCTGCCATCGTAGTTGATGACCACGTTGATCGTGTCGCAGAATCCGGCCAGGTGCTCGTCGATGGAGTTGTCGACGACTTCGTACACCATGTGATGCAGGCCTTCCGGGGATTCCACGTTTCCGATGTACATACCCGGTCTCTTGCGGACGGCTTCCAGTCCGTGAAGAACCTTGATGCTCTCCGCGCTGTAGTCCTGAGTGATGCCTGGTTCTGGTCTGTCGTCCATGATTTCTCCGCGCCGGAATCCGGGTGGGGCACCCTCCTGAAGGTGCAGTTTCTGCGTGCCCGATTGCCTATCATATTCAAACGAAAACATTAATGACAAAACATGAATTCATCGCATCGCTTAAGGGATTCCGGTGGTCGAATGAGCAGGTGAATCAGATTATCCGAAGATGTCTTCAACGGAAATCTTTCAATCCGGTGGGATGATGAAAAGATTTATGGACAATCCGTTCCGCGGAAAATCGAAAAAAAGCAATACAGGAAGGCAGGTTACAAGTGGTTTCTGGTGGTTTGTTCAGTAACTGGACATTTTTTTAACTATTTGTAATTATTAAATTATCCGGAAAATCTGGGCAGGCCGGTAAAGAAAAATTTGATTAACTGGACATAATGTGCAATCAAATTACATATAATTTAGTGCTTTTTTAGTGATTTTTTATTGACAGCCGCTTGGATAATAACCATAATCGATTCAAGTCAGCCAACAGGGAGGGTTCCAAAAATGGCTACCAAGAAGAAAGTCGCGAAGAAGGCTCCGGCGAAGAAGAAAGTCGCCAAGAAGGCCGTAAAAAAAACAGCCCCCGCCCCCGTCGCTCCGGCTCTGTAGTTCGACCTGAAAAGATTCCCGCACCGGCTGCCAAGTCCGCCGACGTCAAGAAGGCGACCGCAGCGGTGCGTCCGCCGAAGGCCCCCGTACAGCCGGTGAAAAAAGCCGTCTCCGCGAAACCCGCACCAGTGAAGGCGACCGCGAAGCCCGCACCAGTGAAGGCAGCCGCGAAACCCGCACCGGCCAAGGTACCCGCTAAACCCGTGCCCCAGAAGGCAGCCGCGAAACCCGCATCTCCTCCGGCCACGCCGATCACGCCTGAAAAGAAGATTCCCAAAAAGGTTCTGCGCCGCAAACCGCCGGTGCGGAAAATCGAGGAATCGGAAAAGCTGCCCTTCAGCAAAATCGGCCTTGAGAGCATCGACGCGCCCATCGGCCAGAACACGCGGACCTCCGGGGGACCGGTAAAGGTCCGCGATCGCAGCCCGCTTCCCATGCCCAGAGAAACAGAAGAGGAATATCTCAACGCGCAGTAATCAGAAGGAACCGTGCAATCCCAGGGACGAAGGTCCCGGAACGAACCGGATGGATGGTCGTTCTGTTCTGTGGGCTGCGGGAATCGCGATGCCGATGGCGGTTCCCACCAGAGCGCCGGCTGCGACGTCGGAGAAAAAGTGGTCTCCCGACGCGATGCGGAAAATGCCGATGGCGGCAGCGCATGAAAATGACAGCAGAATCATCGGTACGCGCAGGCGGCTTCCGGGATAGGTGGCCGCGAACATGGCGGAAACCGCAGCAGCGGATGCAAATGCGATCGCCGTATGGGAAGAAAAAAACGAGAGATAATCACGCCGGTCACCCCGCCGGTAGCCGTCGGCGGAATCCGGATCGTACATGTAGGGACGGGGTCGCGCCGCCAGGTGCTTGATCAGCGCCGTGAAGGCACCGGTCACCGCAATGGTCTCTGCGAGGATGACCATTCTTGCGATGGCCGACGGGCGTCCCTTTCCCTTCAGGGGAAATATTGTTGCGACGGCGGATACCGTGATCAGGCCGGCAAGAGTCAGATCAGCGGCGGGGCGGAGGCCGGCGACGTGGTTATTCGTGACGGTGGCGTCCAGCGCGTTCAGGGAATTGCTGCGGCAGGCCGGGTTGCAGAGATCCGGATGGACCTGTCGCTCCACGACAGCGGCGGACCACCAGCCGGCCAGGGACACGGCCAGCAACGGAACGTCAACCGTCGCGCGCAGTTGATAAACGGATTCGGCCGCGCCCGCCCGCGAAGAGCAGGCAAGAACAGCCGCGATCAATACGGAACGCAGCGCAACGAAACCGCCGATGTGTCGACAGGGCAGCATGGCGTTACTATAGGCCATCCGGCCCGGGGGTAAAATCTTTGAGTTTCACGGATCGGGGCGGTATAAGCGAAACCGTACGGAACTGCCGGTAACGACCGGCGCAGAAAGAACGCCCATGCAGAAGAACATCATCTTTGTCATCGGTTCGCCGCGATCGGGTTCGACCATGTTGCAGCGCATGCTCGGATCCCACAGGGACATTTACACCCATCCGGAACCTCACATTGTCACCCCCCTTGCGCACCTCGGATTCTGGGCGAATGTGGACCGGGCACCCTACGACCACATCAATGCCGCGGTGGCCCAGAAAGAGTATGTCGACGAGCTTCCCGGAAAGGAACGGGACTACTACGACGCCTGCGCGGCGTATCTGGATGTGCTGTATGGCCGCATGCTGGACAAGAGCGGTAAAAAGATGATGCTGGACAAGACTCCTGCCTACGGACTGGTGCTGCCATTCCTGGAAAAGGTGTACCCCGGCGCAAAATACATCGTACTGACCCGCCATCCCCTGGCCATCTTCACCTCCTATGCGAATTCGTTTTTCGATGGTGACTATGACGCGGCACTGGCGTTCAACAACATCCTCGGACGCTATGTGCCTGCCCTGGCCGATTTCATGCGCCGCGGCGCCGTTCCTTTCCACCACGTGCGCTATGAAGACCTCGTAAAGGAACCGGAAGCGCAGCTGCAGGCCATGTTTGCGTTTCTGGGTCTGCCCGACCAGGCAGATGCGGTGGAGTATGGCAGGCACGACCACGTGGTGAAGAGCTATGGGGATCCCAAGGCGGGTCAGGAAAGCCGGCCCACGACGAAGTCCGTTTCCGCATGGGCGGTGGAGCTGGCGGCCGATGATCACAAGCTGGCGCTGGCGAAGGGCGTGGTCGAGGGTCTTGACGAAGCGGACATTGCGCTGTGGGGCTACGATCGGGCAACCCTGTTTGACAAGGTCGCGGAGGCAACGGGGGAGACGCCGAAGAAGGACAGCCGGTGGACGTTCAACGGCTATCGCATGAAGCGTAAAATCTTCATGTCGCTGAAAAAGGACATCCACAACCGGCCTCATGGAAAAGCATTGAAGAAAATCAAGTATTTCTGCGACGTACTGCTGCGGGAGTAACCATGAAACGTCAGATTGATTTGTCGTATGTGCTCATTGTCGCGATCATCCTGTCCGCCTGCTCCGCGGCCGGTAATGGAGACGGCGGGGACACGGACACGGCGGATGCGGACAGCGATACAGATGCCGACACCGACGCGGACACCGACACCGACGCGGACGCCGACACCGATGCGGACACTGACGCGGACGCCGACACCGACACGGATGCCGATACCGACACGGATGCCGACACCGACACGGACGCCGACACGGACGCCGACACGGACAGCGGAACGGAACCGCCCGATCCCTGTGTCCCGGTTTCCGGTAACTATGGCGACTGCGACATGGCCCTGGGCTGGGGTTATGACGGAGAGGCCTGTGCCATGTTCTCCGGCTGCGACTGCGGCGACGACTGCGATCGCCTCTACGACTCCGTGCAGGAATGCGCCGATGCCTGCGCGGCGCTGGGTGGCTGCCGCAGCTCGCTGTTCAAACAGGCGGCCTCCATGAAGGCGGGAGGTGAATTCGCCAGCGGCAGCTTCTGTGATTCCATCGATGCCTGCGTGGAAGGCTACACGGTCGCCTGGTATGCGGATTTGCTGCCGGCAACGCAGTGCATGTTCGACGCATCGATTTGCGACGGCGGACATCTCTGTCAGTCGGCGTTTCCAGACGACTACTATGTGACCGATGAAGAGTATGAAGAACTCTGCAGCCTCTCCCTGCGACCCGGCGTGACGCGGATCACCTGCGTCGTTCTGCTGGATTGACACCGCCGCCCCGGTTCGTCGCCTGTTTCGCATCGGTGTGCAGATCACAGTTTGTGCGGAGGATGAACACGCTGAAGAGGTCGTACGGCGCATCAATGGGCAGGTGGGCGCTCAGGTTTACGGGAACCACATCGTCAAGGGCCTGGTTGTAGATAATGATATCGATACGGCCGGTGTCATCCCCGTTGATAAGAACCACCACGCGGTTGTCATCCGGCATCGATGAGAGAGCGGGTCCTGGCCAGGGGCTGGAGACCGCCGGTCAGGCAGCCGTCCGATTCGCCGTCGATCTGAATCGCGCCGAGGGCGGAAGCGGGACCGCCGCCGTTGGAATTGATGATCACCTGATCGCCCCGCCTGGCGGCAATGACAACCGGCGCCTTGCGGGTGCCGGACACAGTGCTGATGAATGGACCGTCACAGGTGCCCGCCAGCAGTTCTACGCGCTCCCCGGGCTGCACGGGACCTTCCGCACGGGACCTTCCGCGGAAAGAAGGACATCCAGGGACAGCGGATCGGACGGCACGGCCATCCATGCGGTCAACAGAAACGCCATCGTTTTCATCATCACCCTGACTCCTGTTCGAATTGTTACGGTGTCATGAGGGTTTCTCTGCGCGTTGCGATGGCCAGCAGTCGCGCGGTCACAACTTCCCGATTGACGGCACACCGATATCCGTTGCGGGCGCGGGTGAGTTCCGCCGCCTTGGCCGGACCTTCGAACTGGCACGAACAGGAATCGGACTGACAGGCGCAGGAATCGTACTGGCAGGTGTCTTCGGCCATGGCGCCCGTCACAAACGAAAACATAAAATTGGTTCCGCCGGTTCCGTCGAAGTTGCCGTCCAGGGGGCGGCCGCAGATATCTGTGGCGCCGCCGCTGACGGTGAGGGTGTAGCGGGTCTCCTCGGCCAGGGTCAGAATGTGTCCGGTCACGGTGTCCTCGAAAAATGCACTCCGCACTCACGAAAGGCTTCTGTCATGCGATTGCTTGAGGGGACGCGTCAGGGAATACCTCGTTTCTGCTGTTCTTCAGACATGAATGGCTTCCTCCTGCCGTGGCAATAAATTCATATGATCGCAGCAGGAAGATCCCGACAACCGGAAGAATGGGCGTGTACGAACGGGTGAAGAGGCGTCTACAGAGACAGGGTGAGGGTGCCGAAGAAGGTGCGGGGTGGAATGGGTACATCCTGCAGGCCACGATTGTCCTCCGCACTGCTGGCCATCAGGCGGCCCCCTTTCGGATAGTTCCCGCTGGAATCGAGGAGGTTGCGGATCTGGAACTGGAGTCCCAGGTTTTCGGTGACGTCATAACCGACCAGGGCATCGAGCACAAAGAATCCGTCCGGCCGGGGCTGCCAACCCGCCGGTCCGCCATTGGCGTCGTAGATGCGGTTCGTGCGGAAATCCTTGATCCATTTACCCGCCACCGTGGCGTACAGATCGATGGGCGAACGGTAGTTGACGCCCACGTTCAGTTTGGTGGACGGCACATCCGCAAATTGTTCCATGTAGTCCTGGTCCGGTACGGCGAGCCTGGTTTTTGCGTAGGACAGATTGATGAACGGGTTGAGGCCGAAATCGAATCGACCGGCCACGGACAGCTCGAATCCGTCCGAGTGGCTTCGCTCCGAACCGTTCTGGAACACATTCACTGTATTTCCGCTGGGTGCGGTGGTCGAAATGCTGTTGAGCTCGTTGGTGGTGTAGTTGTGAAAATAGGTGGCCGTTGACAGCACGAGCCGCGTGGGAAACACGAGTCCCGCTTCCCAGGTGTGAATCTTTTCCGGTTCGATATCCTTCAGGGACAGACCCTCTTCGTTGCGCATGGTTTCCAGGTTCAGCCCCACTTCCTTGATGCCGGGCGCCCGGATGGCGGCGCCGTACAGGAGTTTCAGGTTGAGCCAGTCGGTGAACTTCTGCACCAGCCCCACGCGGGGTGAAAACGCCGAGTAGGTATTGTCGCCAGCAATGCCGTTGTCGTTGCGCAGACCGATGGTCACGCCGAGTCCCTTGAGCACCGGGAGATCCTTCTGCACCTGCAGGTACGGCGAAATGGTAAAGAACTGGTCCGTCGTCTGCACTGTGGTGTCGACAATGGGCTCCGGTCCCACGGTCATGATGCTGTAGGAATAGTTGCCCATGCCGCGGCCTGCCTGATGCTTGTAGTCCACGTTCAGTCCCACAATCAGGTCCATGATGCGGTTGTCCATCCAGTGAATTTCCGCCTGCCCCTGGATGTTGTTCACGGGCACGTTGTAAATGGAATAGGGCGCGGTCTGGTTGGTGCCGTCGAAATTTTCTTCCAGGTCGCGGTTGAGCACCGCCCAGAAGGATTTCTCGTGGGAGCGGTTGTACAGGAGCCAGGTGTTCAGCGCGACGGTTTTCGACAGGTTGCGGCGATAGCGGACGTAGGGGATGAAGGTGCCCCACTGGAGTTCGTTCGCCTCCGGGGAATACTGTCCCCACATCCAGTGTTCGCCCATGCCCGTGGTGCGCAGCAGATTGATGCTGCCCACCTCGAGGCCTTTCAGGAACGAGTTGTCGAGGCGGTATGAACCGTAGACAAACAGGGCGGTCTTGTCGTCCCACAGCACGTTCTTGTTGCCGGGCGTAAAGGTGTAGCCGTACGTCGGATCGCTGATGCCCAGCTGCTGTTTTGACGCGTCCTTTTCGTAGTAGCTGAGCGCCATCTTGAAGGTTCCCCGATCTGTAAAATACACGGTGCTTCCCATGACGCTGCGGTGAAAATCGGGGGTGGCAAACGAAAACCGGGCGCGGGAATCGGACTTTCTGTCCTGGGGCTCCCGGGACGCAATCTCGATGGCGCCGTAGTAGGCGCTGACGCCGTAGAGCGCCGAGGCGGGCCCCGTGAGGAATTCGACCCGCTCGGCAAACAGCAGTGGAAGATCCTCCTCGATGGGACCTTTCATAGCACGGGCGTGATTGACCGGAATGCCGTCGATGAGGATGAGGTGCTTGTTGTTTTCAAACGAACCGGCCTTGCGTCCGCGGGTTTCAAGGACCCGTTCGCCATAGATGTAGTAGGAGCTGAAACCCGGTGTGATATCCGCCAGATCGTACAGTGTGTAGTACCCCAGCTCGTTCATTTCCCGATCCGTCCACACGGTCATGGTGGCAGGTGCCTCGGACATTTTCTGGAATCGTTTGGAGGAAGACACGACCATGATGTCGAGCAACTGTTCCAGCGAGAGCAGCAGCAGTTCATTTTCCGGCGCCGAAGCCGGGTGCGCGGGGGCCTGTGTTCGACCGGGGAGGGGAAGGAGAAAGAGCAGCGCGGGAATGAGCCATGCGTGCCATTGCGAATTCTTCATCTGATCACCATATCCTTTCCGTGTGGTTCCTTCTGCGCATCGAAAAAGTATGCAGTGGAAATCCGGGGCGGCAACCCGGGGAAGGCTGTTCGAGGATGGCGGTGGCGCCAATCATCGGGATTGTGACCGTGCGCGATGTCCCTTGACGTCGCGTACCGTTGATGTTTTCGTGCGACTTTATTTTTAACCGTCTCCACGACACTGACACGGAAGAGACATTGAGCGCATACAACATCGCCGTCATCGGGCTCGGAGGTATTTTCCCCGGCGCCCTCCACATCGACCAGTACTGGGAGAACATCCTTTCGGGCGAAACATTCTTTTCGTCGATGCCCGACGAAAAGTGGCCCATGAAGGACTATTACGACAGCAATCCGGCCATACCGGAAAAGACCTACACGACTGCGGGCGCCTTTGTAAAAGGCTTCCAGTTTCCATTCCTCGAATACCGCCTGCCCCCCAACTCCCTGCGGGGAGTGGACATCGGCCAGCTCGTGGCCATGGAAGCCGCCAAGCAGGCCCTTGCGGACGCCGGCATCTCTCCTCACGCGGATATTCTCAAGGAAGGCATCACCGTCGTGGGCACCAGCGGGGTGGACGAGTTTGCCCATGCGGCCGCCTACTACCGACATCGCCTGTTCGCGGACGAACTCGTCCGGCGGTTGCACGAACGGGGGCTGGAGAATTCATTTTCGGACAAACTCCTCGAAGAATTTTCCGACGAGCTGAAGAACCGCGGACATCGTTGGAATCCCGCCACCATTGCGGTGGGCTCCGCGCCGTCTTCCATCTCGAACCGGGTGGCCCAGGTGTTCGGCATCCACGGATTCAACCATACGGTGGATGCGGCCTGCAGCTCCACAATGACCGCCGTGGACGTGGCATCCCAGGCCCTGATGGCAAAGGATGCGCGGGTGGCCATTGCCGGCGGCTGCGACATGGGACTCAACCCGCCCATCTACATCGGGTTCTGCCGCGTGGGCGGACTGAGCCCCACCGGTCGATCAAACCCCTTCGATCAGTCGGCCGACGGACTGGTCATGGGCGAAGGCACCGGCTTTCTGGTGCTCAAGCGGCTGGAGGACGCCATTGCGGACGGCGACCGGATCCGCGGCGTCATCCGCGGCATCGGTTCATCCAGCGACGGCGCGGGCCAGGCGATATACAACCCGTCCCTTCGCGGGCGGGTGGACGCATTCCGCAACGCACTTGAGATTTCGGGTGTGGCGCCGGCAGAGGTGCAGTACATCGAGTCCCACGCCACGGCCACCATCGTGGGCGACGCCAACGAATACGACTCCATTTCCACGGTATACGGACCGGACCGCGGGACGGACAATCCCCTGTATCTGGGCAGCGTGAAATACCAGATCGGCCATCTGAAGGCGGCTGCCGGCGCCGCGGCCCTCATCAAGACCATCCTCGCCATGGAACACGGCACCATCCCCCACATGCCCGCGTTCCGCAAGCTGACCGGAGGCGCCACCCTCGTCAATCCGTCGCTGGTGATTCCCACCACCCTGCGACCCTGGCAACCCGCGGCGAACGGGGAACGCATCGCGGCGGTGAGCACCAGCGGGTTCGGCGGCGTGAACTACCACTGTCTCCTGGCGCATCGCGAACAGTGGACCGCGCCGGAGTCCCGGCCGACGGTCTCGCGGAAAATGGCCATCGTCGGCATGACGGCAAAAGTCGCCGGCGCCGATTCGGTGGACGAATTCTGGCGCAACAGCGTGGAAGGAAAAGACGTATTTTCGCCGGTGGACAGGGACGCCCTGGGCTGGAGTGCCACCCGGGTGGAGCGGCCCGCCAACGAGCGGATTACCACCCGGCGCATCGGCCTCATCGGCGACTACGTATTTGATGCGTTGAAGTTCCGGATGTTTCCCCGATCCCTGTCTCAGATTTCCCCCACCCAGCTCCTCGCATTGCACCTGTGCGACCGCCTGCTGACCGGACGAGGGCTGCCGCTGGCCGACCCCAAGAATATCGGCGTGAGCATCGGCTCCATGCACGACGATTACTATCCCACCATCTTCATGCCCGTGCTGTGCGCCGAGTTCGCCGGCGCCCTGCGGTGCTGTCCCGCCTATCAGCGGGTCCGCTCGGCGGCATTCGACGCGTGCATCGACGAGACGGTGGCCCACTTCATTGCCGCGGCACCGCCCACCACCGAGCACACGCTG
>JAKQNG010000087.1 GCA_029565915.1 Deltaproteobacteria bacterium | reverse complement strand
CCCCAGCGCAGTCCCTTCACTTCCACGGGCCTGTGGTCGAGCAGGTACGACAGGGACGACACGCCCCGCCACTGGGACGGCACGCCCACGAGCCCGGACTTCACCGGATTCGCCAGCAGGTACGCGTAGCGGTTCCAGAATTCGTCGTTGCCTTTGACCACCTCGTCGTCGTAGCGGCGCTGCCAGAACGTGCCCTCGCGGCCCCAGTGTCTGTTGACCGCGGTGGCGAGGCACCCCTGAAAGTAGTCCATGAACGCGGCGAGCTCGCCCTTTGTGTCGCGCAGCAGCAGGTGAAAGTGATTCGATAGAACGACGAACGCGAAGATCTCGATACCCCGGCCCTTTTCTTCTCTGGCGCGGGCCAGCCATTGAAGCACGAGTTCGTTGATGGCCTTTGTGGGCAGCAGCAGAAACAACTGGTGCTCGGTGCGGTTGGTGACAAAGTGGATGGCGTCCCGTTCGTGGATGCGCAGGGTGCTCAAAGGGTGCTCCTTTGCAGAAAAGTTTCACCCTCTCTTTCGGCCGCTTCGGGTCGGATTGTGCCAAAAAAATTTCTGGCTCTTCACTTTTTTAAATTTCTGAATGATTTCGCTCACCGCGGACGGGGTGCACGACGGCGGAAAGAAGGGGCGCGGCGGCGGGGACGTCCCCGGTTGACACCTGACGACACTTCTCTGTAGGGTCGGCGGGTGATATCCCGCTTTCTACTTCAGATGGCAGTGGCCCTTCTGGCGTTGGCGTGCCGCCCGCAGGTGGCAACACAACCCGCGCGATCTTCGCCGGCAGGCGGTCCCGTCCGGGTATCTGTTCCCCTGTCCCCGCCGTCCCCGGGCACCCCTTTTTCGGAAGGGCACGGACCCCGGACGGCGCCGCCGTTCCTCGTGACGGACAATCCACTGCCCACAGGTCCCGGCAACGACGTGCACATCGTCGTGCGGGCGGATCAACCTGCAGCCCCTGTTCCCCGCACCCTGCTGGGCAACAACGCGGCGGTCTGGCTGGATCGATCCTTCCTGTTTCATCCCACCTTTGAAGAACGGTTGCAAAATGCCGGCACCGCCATCATCCGCTGGCCCGGCGGCAGCATTGCCGACCATTTTCACTGGGACAACAACGTGCCCCCCACGGGCCCCGCGGCAGAATGGCCTGAACTCCACGACCCGGTCATGGCGCCGTCTACCGGTGCGTTTCTCACACTGGCGGCACGACTGGACGCCCTGCCCATCATCGTCGTCAACCACGGCTTCACCAGCTACGGTGGCGGTCCGGCGGACCGGCGACTCGAAAACGCCGTCAATCTGGCCGCGGACTGGGTGGAGTACTGCAACGCGGAAGCGGACGGGTCCAATCCCCGTGGCGGCGTGGATCAGGCGGCCCGGCGGGCGGCGGACGGTTTTCCCCGGTCCCTGAAGGTGACCTACTGGGAAGTGGGCAATGAGGTGTTCGGCCCCTGGGAAGTGGGGCACACGGACGGCGCGACTTATGCCCGCCATTTCGTCGCCTTTGCCCGGGCCATGAAAGAGGTGGATCCGACCATCCGCGTGGGCGCCAACGCGGTGGTCAATTTTGATCGACCCGGCACGACCACGTGGATGGCCCAGTTCCTGTCCAATCAGGAGGCGGTGGCAGCCGCCGACTTCATCGACATCCACGACTACTTCACCTATGTCCACGATGCGGGGCGCCTGCCGAAGGACAGGGAAATCCGAGGGTATTTTTTGCAGATCCACGAAGACCGGGAAGAGCTGGATCGCCTGTTCGCACGCTGGGCCGGCCGCCCGGTGCCGCCGATCTTCTTTGGCGAATTCCATCTCTCCCATCCCCAGAATCCCCTCAACGTATCCCTTGCCGCGGGCCTCGTCACCGCTACGGTGCTCGGCGAAATGGCGACAGAGGGATTTGCGGCGGCCGCGTTCTGGGACAGCGCCAACGAGTGGGGAAACGGCGGCGACCTGGGCTTCGTGTCCCGCAGCCATCCGGCGGTGCCCGACTTTGCGCCCCATCCGGCCTACTACGCGTTCTGGCTGTGGGCGAGGAACATGGGCGATACGCTGGTTTCCGCGGAGACGGACGACTTCGGCCTGCGGATTTACGCGGGAACCTTCGCGGACGGTCCCACGGGTGTCATGATTGTGAATCCGACGGATGCGCCCCGCAACGCCCGGCTCACGGTGACCGGAACGACCCTCGACGGATACGTCAACGCGTTTGTCCTCACCGGACCCGCCTTCAAGGGATCGGCCTTCTCCTTCAACGGCATCGCCACTGCCCACGGGGTGGCCGGCGTACCTCCCGAATCCGCGGTGCCGTACACGGGGGATGCGGGTCGCGACCATCCGCTCACCGTCCATCTTCCCGCGTACTCGCTGACGAGCCTGGTGATTTACTGACAGCTGAGTCGCGGGTCAGGGGGGCGGAATCGGGAACCATGGCCTTCTTTGCCTGTTCCACCAGCATGGCCTTGACTTCGGCCTTGGTGGCGATGACGAAGTCCCGCTTGTACTCGTGGGGCATGAAGGCGCTTTTCACGCCGTGCATGACGACGTTGAGCACGTCCCTCGGCAGAAATTCGAAGTGCGCATGGGCGAGCATGTACTCTCGGGTCATCGTCGTGTCGGTGATGAGGCGGTTGTCCGTGTTGAGGGTCACCCGCAGGCCGAGATCGTAATAGAACCGGAACGGATGCCTGGAGAGGTCTTCCACGGTGCCGGTCTGGACGTTGCTGGACAGGCAGACCTCCAGGGGAATGCGGTGGTCGTTGATGTAGTTGAGCAGGTCGCCGTCTTCGCGCAGGCGCGTGCCGTGGCCGATGCGGTGGGCGCCGCAGTAGTGGACCGCCTGGTGGATGCTGTCGGGCCCGTAAGCCTCGCCCGCGTGGATGGTCACATTGACGTTGTTGGACAGGATGAGCGTGAATGCGTCCAGATGGTCCCTTGCGGGGTTGTTGTACTCGGCGCCAGCCAGATCGAAACCCACCACGCCCCGGTTCTTGAACGCCACCGCCAGCTCCGCGAGGCGCAGGCTCACCGTGGGAGAGATATCGCGGATACCGCACACGATGACGCCGCTGCGGATGCCGAAATCCCGTTCCGCGTCCCGCAGGCCTTCGAGTACCGATTCCAGGATGGCAGCCAGGGACAGCTTGTTGCGGGTGTGCAGGATGGGTGAATAGCGCACCTCCATGTAGCGGATGTTCTCGGCCGCTGCATCCTGGGCCAGCTCGTAGGCGATCCGGTAGAGGGCCCCGTCGGTCTGCATCACCTTCAGCGTGATATCGAAGCCCCGCAGGTATTCTTCGAGGGAGCGGTGGACCTTTCCGGGTGCGATCAGGTCCCGCAGGCATTCCATGGTCTGTGCGCCGAGTTCCACGCGGTTTTCCTGCGCCAGTTCCAGAATGGTGGCCAGGCGCAGGGAGCCGTCCAGGTGCACGTGGAGATCGACCTTGGGCAGGCGGTGGAAGAAGTCTTCATCCAGGGGAATCGGCTGGTTTTCGATATCGCGGTAGTCCATGTTCACCTATTTGTTGCGCGGGTCGCGCGGATGCGTTCGAGTTCTTCGGCGTCGAGGCGATCTTTCAAGCGGGCGGATTCCCGCTTTGCCCGCAGCAGGTCTTCGAACGACACGATCCGGACTGTCAAGCCACCGATTTCGCCGGTCTCTGCATCGGCGACAATGTCCGATGGGCTCCGGGAGCCCATGGAAGTGAGCAGATCAATCTGATTGGGTTGCGCGCCGAGCGTGATGGCAGTGCCGGTGGAAACGAACGCCGACTCGGTGATGCCTGCGCCTCCGAACCCGAAATCGCGAAGGACATTCATCAGCGCGCGGGCATTGGCGGCGTCGGGAACGATCAGCAGATCAAAATCCATGGTTGCTCTCAGATGTCCGTGATGGGCAACGGCAAATCCACCGCAGACGGCAAAACGGACCTGGTGCTGCTGGAGGAGCATCACGAAGTCCTTCATGTCGTCGGAAAAAAACATCACTGCAGGGGCCGGGTCGTCGCCACCCGCTCAATGGGAGCCCGGGGCATCTGCCGATCCCGCCAGCAGAGCAGCGCGGCGACACGTTCCGCGGGCGTCATCCGTAAAACGTCTTCTCTCCGGAGACGATCCTGATCTTCCACTTTGCCGATTCGAACCTGCTTTTCCATGGGGACAATCTACCTCATGCGGCCCCGATGGTCCACAAACCGCCGGCATTGAAAAATGGACGGGTCGGTTTGCACTGGCGAAATACGCGGTACAATTAGCCCATGCGCGCGCTGCACCGCACAATATTGGTTCTCTTTTTCCTATTCGCGGCGGCTTGCGAACTCGATGAGGGGAAGCGCTGTGACGAAGGACAGGTCTTCGAAGACGGCTTCTGCGTCGCGGGCGAAGAGGACGACACGGCCGGTGAGAATCCCTATGCGGACAGCGGCATCGACGGCCTGGGGGAACCCTGTACGACGGATGCGGCATGTGCGGGCACAGAAGCCCTCTATTGTGCGGTAGTACCCGGCGCCGCCGCGGGCAACTGCGCCATCCGGGACTGCAATCCCGATGACGATCAATGTCCCCTCGATCTCATCTGCTGCGATTTTCCACCGGACGGGCTGACTGCCGGCGTTCCCGATCTGTGTATTCCGCCGGCGGAATACGACAGCTACGACGCCCTGGGGATGTGCGATGGTTGACCGCGCAGTATGCAGCTTTGTATTCGTCGCGCTGCTGGCGACCACTGTTGCGGCGCAGGAAACTTCACCCACAGGGGCTGCGACGGCGCCTGAACCGGAGGTCTCCCGGGAGGAGTTTGAAGCCCTGCAGCAGCAGATGGCGGAACTGGAAGCCCGGATGGACGAAGCCGATGCCGCCCGGATGGACGATCTGGCCGGCGAGTTCAAGCCTTCCCTTGACGTGTACGGGTTCATGGCCGTCTACGGCGGTAAGTGGTTCGTCGAAAAGAGCAGTCCTCTTTATGGTGTCATGAACACCAAACTTTCTTTCGGTGTGACCGACATCAACGTGTATCTGTCCGGTCACGTGACGAGGACGGTGGATTCCCTGGTGGAACTCCGCTTCACCTTCATGCCCCACGGTGCCGACGAATTTCCCACCCTGGCGCGGATGGACACCACCGTGGTGAATGCCAACACCAGCGAGGAATTCACCCTGGGCGGCGTCATCGTGGAGCGGGCCCAGTTCACCTGGCAGCCGCGGGATTTCATCGGAGTGACCGCCGGCCGGTTTCTCACGCCATTCGGCATCTGGAACATCGACCACGGCGCGCCGGTCATCATTCCCGTGAACCAGCCTTACATCATCCTGCGCCATCTCATGCCCCTGGCCCAGACGGGCGTGTATATCCACGGCCGGGTGTTTCCCCTGTCGTCGCTCCAGTTCGAGTACGGACTCACCCTGTCCAACGGCCGTGGGCCCGCGGATGCGTCTTATGATGTGGACGAGAACAAGGCCGTGGGTCTGCGCCTGCGTTTCGACTACCGTCACAACAGAAACGTGGGGGTGGCCCTGGGCGCTTATGGATTTCTGGGCACCCGGACCGACGACGTGAAGGCCGTCGATGTGGCGTCCCTCGCCGTGGGGCGCGACGTGACCGAAAAATACCGGGAGTACGCCGCCAGCGCCGATCTGCTGCTCACCCTGTGGGGATTCCGCATCCAGTCCGAGTGGGCCGGCGCGGTCATCCGCTACGACGTGCGGCCCCCTTCGGTCATTCCCCTCCTCGACATCAGCGATGCCTCCCATCTCCAGCCCGACTACCTCCGCTGGGACGTTTACGTGATGCTGGCGTACGAGTGGAAGTTCAAGACCCGCATGGGTGAGATGCGCCTGACGCCGTATGTACTGGGTGAGCGGGATGTGATGTACGACAACACTCCGCTTTACAATGTCTGGTTCCTCCGGTGGGGCCTCAATTTCAGACCTCACCCCCGCGTGACTTTCAAGCTGGATGCCACCGCGGGCACCTTCCCGGACAATGATCTGCTCTCGGATGTGTGGAACATCAGCGGTCAGGCGTCCCTGGTGTTCTGACAACGCCTCTGTGTATCAAGAAGGGCTGGTCACAATTTTTGTCACTGACCGGCCGGATCGATATTTTCAAGGTCGCTCACATCGACCAGATCCTTGGGACGACCCGTCGCCCGTTTGTTTTCAATGAGATCTGCCAGACCGATGACCGGACAGATGACACCACCGAATCCGACGGAGATCCGTCGCTCCCAGGCTCTGGCAAAATCAACACCGGAGACGGAGGTCAGAATATCAATCCGACGCGGAGGAACGCCCATCTGATAAACGATGTGCGGTGTCGTCAGATCTGTCTGTGAGAGATTTCCGATGGGCGCCCCAAAAGAAACCAGCGCTGAATAGACCCGTTGTGCGTTTTCAGCGGAAGGGCGTATCCAGATATCAATATCTCCAGTCGCACGTGGTCGCCCATGAACTGCCAGCGCGTATGCGCCCACGACCATGAATTCGGCTTCGGCGACATTCAACGCGCGAAGGAAATCCTGAAAATCACGATTCATCTGTCTGGTTTAAATGAGTTGCGAAGCGCATACAATTCTTCGCTGAGCGCCCAGGTTGCTTCGACCCGTTCATCAGCAGAAACACTCCGCCAATACAGAATATCAGAAATGTCATCGTTCGCATTGTCCCTGCGAAGCACAGTTTCCCACCCGGATCGATCACTGACATCTGTTTGTTTCACGATTCAACACTACCATATTTTCTCTTCGCCGATCACAGACTTTTTCTCGTCATCGCACGTGATGCGCATGGTCGTTTTCTTTTTTCATGACACGACTATATTGCGGTCATGCGAAAGCGCCGGATTGCTGCCATCATTGTCGTTGCGCTGGTCGCCGGGGCCGTCGGCACGTGGCTGGCCCTCGACCGGGAGACCGTCGAACTCACTGAGGACTATCGCCGCCTCGTCGGCGGCACGTATGCACCGCTGCCTGCGGGCAACACCCACTACATCCTGGGCGGCAGTCCCGACGGCGAAGCCGTGGTGTTTCTCCACGGGGCGTCCATCGCCATCTGGGATTTTGATCTGCAGGCACCTCTGCTGGCGCGGGCCGGATATCGCGTGCTGCGCTATGACGCCCTGGGTCGCGGCCTGTCTGAACGACCGGATGTGCCCTTTACGCGGGCCCTGTTCGTCCGCCAGTTGCGCGAGCTGCTCGATCACCTGAAAATGCACAGGGTAGTGCTGGTGGGCCATTCCCTCGGCGGCGCCGTGGCCGCGGCCTTTGCCGCCGCATATCCGCAGCGGGTCCGGGGCGTGGTTTTCGTGGCCCCGGTGATGAACGCGGTGGAGACGAAGGGGCCGTTCATCACCTGCCGCACGCCGGTGGCAGGCTCCCTGCTGTTCCGGTTGTTCATGGGGCCCACGCTGGCCGCGCGGGCAAACGAGCAGTGGCGTTCCGCCGGAGTGGATCCGGTCCCGTACGAGCGGCTGTTCGACCGGCAGGCGTCCATCAAGGGATTTGAGCGATCCATGTGCCGGATGTTCCAGTCCGATCTGGTGGGGGATTACCGCCCCCTGTACGGAACCGTGGACCGCGCGGGAATTCCGGTCTCATTCGTTTACGGTCCCCTCGATCGCACCATCGGCCTGCAGAACGTGCAAGACATGAAAACCCGCTGTCCGTCTTTTTCATTTCACCGACTGGATGGCACCGGCCATTCGCCCCACGTACAGGATGCCGACGGATTCAACGACCTGTTGATGAGCTTCCTCCGCGCGCTGCCGCCCTGAGGCGGTCGGTCGCTGACACCATGCCGGATTTTCCTGGTCAGCGGCCGTTGGTCAGCGCGGCGCAGAACCGGTGGATACCTTCTTCGATGCCGGTCTTCGGTTGATAATCGAGGATCGCCCGGGCCTTTGACACATCCGCGAAGGTGAGAGGCACGTCGCCGGGCTGATCCGGATGGGGTTCGATGATCGGCTCCCGGCCCAGTTCCTTTCCGATGAGCGCGATGAGCTGCCGCAGGGAGGTGGTCCGGGCGCCTCCCAGGTTGATGATTTCAAAACCGCTGCAGCGCTCCAGAGAGGCGGTGACGCCGGTAACGATGTCATCAATATAGGTGTAGTCCCGCCGCGATTCACCGTCGCCGAACAGTTTGACGGGACGCCCCCGGGCAATGCTTCTGGCGAAGAGGGCGATGGCCATCTCCGGTCGCTGGCGCGGACCGTACACGGTAAAAAAGCGCAGCAGGTGCATGTGGATGCCGAACAGGTGGTGATACGTGTGGCACAGCACTTCACCGGCCGCCTTGGTGGCGGCATAGGGCGAGATGGGTCGGGACACGTCGTCGGTTTCACGGAACGGCACTTCCGTCCGTCCGCCGTACACCGAGGAGGACGAGGCGAAGACGAATTTCTGCACTCCGTGGCGCCGGCACTGTTCGAGCAGGGCCAGGGTGCCTTCCACATTGACCCGCTGGTAGATGCCCGGATTTTCGATGGACGGCCGCACACCCGCCCAGGCTGCGAGGTGGGCAACCGCGTCGACGCGGCTGCGGAACAGATCATTCAGGCAGTCGCTGTCCAGGATGTCACCTTCCACGAGTCGATATGCGGAGTGGGTGAGGGCGCTCTCCACGTTGTTCCACTTGATCAGCGGATCGTAGAAATCGTTGAAGTTGTCGACGACCGTCACCCGGTGTCCCCGCTGCAGCAGGTTTTCCGACAGGTGAGATCCGATGAATCCGGCACCGCCGGTGATGAGGATGTGCATGGGGCGGTTCTAGCAGACCTGCCCGGTTAGTGGAAAGGTGGAATTACAGCGATGATGGAAACTTGTCTGCAATGAAAGATTTAATGAGATTGGATTCAGATCATATTCAGACTATAATTTTCAGGATTCAGAAAATATTCCCGTCCGGTCATCCAAATTCATTGTCGGGATCGGACAAGCCGTTTTTGAAAGGTCAACGCCCCATGATGAAATCCGTTTCTGTTCTGGTGTGCGTCCTCCTGCCCCTTCTGTTTGTCGGAACGCTGCTTCTCGCGCAGGAGCCGGTGGTGGATGAGGAATCCAAGAAGAAGGCCCAGGCCGCCTTCAACCGGGGGCGCGCCAGCTTCGAGCAGCAGCGCTACATCGAAGCGGCGGAGGCGTTCCGGGAAGCCTATGAGATGATGCCCTCCTGGAAGCTGCTGTACAACATCGGTCAGGCGGAGACCGCTGCGGGGCGCTACGGGCTCGCCCTCGATTCCTTCGAGCGGTATCTCGCCTTGGGCGGCGACGAGGTGCCCACGGACCGCAAGGAAGAAGTCATCGCGGAGATCACCCGCCTGCGGGCCATGGTGGGTTTCCTCGACGTCAAGGCACCGGACGGCGCCATTGTATATGTAGATAACATGAACCGGGGCACCGCGCCCCTGCCCGGACGCATCAAGGTCACCGCGGGCATCGAGCACACGGTGTTCGTCGAAAAGGATTCGCTGTCGATTTTCACGCGGACAGTGATTGTCAGCGGCGGTGAAACCATCACCGTCGAGGCCCGGATGCTCGAATCGGCGCCCATCGAGGTGAAGGTGGAGGAACCGGATGCAACACCGGCAGCGCCGTCGACTCCCGAAGAAAAAAAGAAGTCACCGTTTTTCCTGTCGGGCTGGATCCTGACGGGCACCGGCGCGGGCATTCTTCTGGGCGGCGGCATCGCCGGCATCATCGCCCTCAAGACGACAAAGGATCTCGAAGGCGTATGCGACAGCGACGGCACCTGTCCACAGAGCCGGCAGGGCGATATTGATCGGGCGAACGCCAGCTCCCTTGCCGCATCGATTCTGATTCCCGCGGGTGCAGTCATCGCCGCCGCGGGTGTGGTGCTCGTCGTTCTGGATCGGGTCAAGAACAAGGAAACAGCCAATGTATCATTTGTGCCTGTCACCGCCCCGGGGTTCGGCGGCTTCCAGGTACAGGGAAGGTTTTAAGCCATGCGCGTTGCCAGCATCACCATCGTCTGTCTGTCGGTTCTGGGATTGACCGCCTGCGGTCAGATTCTCGATGTGGATCAGTGGTCCACCGGAGAGGACACATCCAGCGACACGGACACCGACACGGACACCGACACGGACACCGACACGGACACCGACACGGATACCGACACGGATACCGACACGGACACGGACACCGACACGGACACCGACACCGACACGGACACGGAGACGGAGATTACGACGCCCACCTGCGAAGAAGACGACGAGTGCGGTGCGGACGGACACTGCGTGGACGGCTACTGCTGCGATTCCGCCTGTGATGGCGGTTGCGGCGTGTGCGATGCCCCCGGCTTCGAAGGTACCTGTGTAGCGGCGGATGCGGCAACGGAATGCCGGGCCGCGGCCGCCGGTTGCGACGCCGCGGAAACCTGTGACGGCACCTCCCTCGTCTGCCCCGACGACGGTGTGCTGGCAGAGAATACGGTCTGCCGCGAGGCGATTCACGACGACTGCGATTTTGAAGAAGTGTGCGACGGCGTCTCGGCCGAATGTCCGGCGGATACGTTTGTCAACCTCGGTGAATCCTGCGGTTCCGGCATCACCAACGACTGCAATGCCGCCGACACCTGCGACGGCGCCGGCCACTGCCTCCAGAATTTCGTGCCTTTCAATACGGCCTGTGGCTCCGCCAACGACGACGACTGCGACAATCCCGATACCTGTGACGGCGCGGGCACCTGCCGACCCAACTACGTGGCAGCAAACACCTCGTGTACCGTAGGCGGCGCAGAAGGGGATGCGATCTGCGACAGTCCCGATACCTGCGACGGCTCCGGCGTCTGCCGGGAAAACCTGGCATCCATGGGCACGGCCTGTGGCGATCAGAGCACCAACACGGCCTGCAACCGACCGGACACCTGCGACAATGCGGGACACTGCCTGTCTAACTTTTCAGATGAATTGACGCTGTGTCGTCCGGTTTCGGATACGGAATGCGATCTGGCCGAATACTGCGACGGGCTGGGAAGCTGCCCCGCCAACGCGTTCCGACCGGTGGGCTATTTCTGTGGCGATCCCCTGAACGATGACTGCACGAACCGGGACACCTGCAACGGGTCCGGCTCCTGCGTGCCCAACCACGAGCCGCTGGGCACCGCGTGTTCCACCCCCAGTTCCTGTGAGATGGCCGCCGAATGCGATGGCAACGGCGGCTGCGGCGGCGGCGGCTTCATGCCCGAGGACACGCCCTGCGGCAGCCCCGTGACCAACGAATGCACCCTGCCCGATTCCTGCGATGCGTCCGGTGCCTGCGAGCCCAACCACGTGCCCGACGGAACGCTCTGCAACACCGGTGCCCCCACGAATGACTGCAACCTGCCCGACACCTGCCAGTCCGGCGTCTGCGTGGCCAACATACAATCCGCGGGCACCGCCTGCGGCAGTTCAACGGACACCCTGTGTGACAATCCGGATACCTGCAACGCGGCGGGTCAGTGCCTGCCCAATTACGAGAGCTACGGCGTGGCCTGCGGCAGCCCCAGCGACACGATCTGCGACAATCCCGATACCTGCGACGGCGGGGGATTGTGCAACGCCAACTATGAGCCGAACACCCTCGAATGCCGCACCGGCGTGGGTGAGTGCGGTGTAACCGAGTACTGCAACGGCGCCGGTGTCTGTCCGGTGGATGCCCACCAGCCCGTGGGAACCCTCTGCGGCGATCAGTTGACAAACACTGATTGTAACAAGCCCGACACCTGTAACGCGGCGGGACAGTGCGTGACCAACTGGGAGCCCATCACCACCGTCTGCCGGGCGGCGGACGGTACCGGCTGCGACGTGGCCGAAACCTGCGACGGCGCGGGAAACTGTCCGGTGGACGGCAAACGGCCGTCGGGGACCGCCTGCGGCGATCAGTCCAACACGGTGTGCGACAATCCGAACACCTGCAACGCCAGCGGCGTGTGCCTCGCGAATGTCGAACCGTCTTCCCTGGAATGTCGTCCGGTGAACGGGACCGGGTGCGACGTGGCGGAGTTCTGCGATGGTTCCGGCGCCTGTCCGGCGGATGCCTTCCGACCGTCGGGGACGGCGTGCGGCGATCAGACGGATTCCCTGTGCGATAATCCGAACTCCTGCAACGCCAGCGGCGCGTGTCTCGCGAATGTCGAACCCGACACGCTGGAATGTCGACCGGTCAGCGGAACCGGTTGTGACGTGGCGGAGTTCTGCGATGGGGCCGGCGCTTGTCCGGCAGATGTCTTCCAACCCACGGGGACGGCCTGCGGCAGCGCCGCCAGCGGGATCTGCGACAATGCGGACTCCTGCGACGCCAGCGGCGTGTGTCTGGCCAACAACCTGCCCAACACCACCGTGTGCAACCCGGCGGCGGGTTCCTGCGATGTGGACGAGTACTGCAGTAACGGCACCTGTCCGGCCGTGGATGCCGTAGCGCCCGCGGGCACCGCCTGCGGCGATCCGACCAGCACCGTGTGCAACGGGGCGGACACCTGTGACGGAACGACCAAAACCTGCCAGAGCAATTTTGCGCCCGGCACCACCGTGTGCAACGCCGGGGCCGGTGACTGCTACAGCGTGGCGTACTGCGACGGGTCCGGCGGGTGTCCCTCCGCCACGCCACTGGGGAGCGGCACCCCCTGTGGTAATCCGACAAACAACACCTGCAACCTGGCGGATACCTGCGACGGCGCGGGAGTCTGTCAGCCCAACTACGCGGCATCGGGAATTGTGTGTTCTTCCGAATCGAATCCCTGCATCACTGACGGCACCTGCAACGGTCTCGGCACCTGCGGCAACGGCACCAACGAGCCCTTCGGTACCCCCTGTGGCGATTCCACCGTCACGGACTGCGACGCCGCGGACGCCTGCAACGGGCTGGGCACCTGCGAGGCCAACCTGAGACCTTCGGGAACGGCCTGCGGCAGCGGTACGGACAACGCCTGCGACAACCCGGATTCGTGTAACGGTTCGGGAAGCTGCCTCAGCAATTTTGAACCCTACGGACTGGCCTGCGGCAGCGCTTCGGTGACCCTCTGTACGGGCGCGGACTTCTGCGACGGCGCGGGCACCTGCGACGGCAACCACATGGGAACGGACGTGCTGTGCAATCCGGATGCGGGGGGACTGCGACGTGGCCGAGTACTGTAATGGTGCAGGTGCCTGTCCGGCGAACGCCTTTGAGCCGACGGGGACGGCCTGCGGCAGCGGCGCCGATACGAACTGCGATAATCCCGACACCTGCAACAGCTCCGGTGTCTGCCAGTCCAACTTTGAACCGACCAGCGCCGTGTGCCGGCCTGCGAGCGGCAGCGGCTGCGATGCGGTTGAATACTGCGACGGCGGCGGTGGTTGTCCGGTGGACGCATTCCTGCCGTCGGGCACCACCTGCGGCGATCAGACCGATACGATCTGCGACAATCCGAACACCTGCAACGCGAGCGGCGTCTGCCAGCCCAACTACGAGCCCGGATCGACCCTGTGCAATCCGGATGCGGGGGACTGCGATGTGGCCGAGTACTGCAACGGCGTGGGCAGCTGTCCGGCGAACGCCTTCGAGTCGGCGGGTACCCTCTGCGGCGATCCGTCCAACACGGACTGCGACAATCCCGACACCTGCAACGGGTCCGGCGTGTGTCAGGATAACTGGGAACCCAACACGATTGTCTGTCGACCGGCGGATATTTCCGGCTGTGACGTGGCGGAACAGTGCAGCGACGGTGTCTGTCCCGAAAATTCCTATTCAGCGGCGGGGACGGCCTGTGGCAGCTCTGCCAGCACGGCCTGTAATCAGCCCGATACCTGCGATGGCGACGGCACCTGTGAGGTGAACTGGGTGGCGGACGGCACTGTGTGCAATGCAGCAGTGGGTCCCTGCGACGTGGCCGAGGTCTGCGCGTCCGGCGTCTGTCCGGGCGACGCCGTGCAACCCGCCGGAACCGCCTGCGGCAGCTCATCGAGCACCATCTGCGACCTGCCGGATTCCTGCAACGGTTCATCCAAAAACTGCCAGTCGAACTACGTGACCGCGGTCAGCAATACGGTGTGCAACGCCGCCCAGGGCGACTGCTTCAACTCCGTGGTCTGCGACGGCAGCGGCAACTGCCCGACGGCCGCGCCCAAATCTTCCGGAGTCACCTGCGGTAGCTCCGTGGAGCACACCTGCGACCATCAGGACACCTGTGACGGCGCGGGCGTCTGCCTGCCCAACTTCGAAACAACTGGCACCACCTGCGCCACGGTGACCAATCCCTGTGAGGCGCCGGGTGTCTGCGACGGGTCCGGCGGCTGCGGTGGCGGCGGCTGGCTGCCCTCGGGCACCGCCTGCAACGATGCGTCCAACACGGAGTGCGACAATCCCGACAACTGCGATGGGGCAGGAACCTGCCTTGTCAACAACGAACTTTCCGGATTCGCCTGCGGCGATTCAACCAGCACCACCTGCAACGCTGCGGATACGTGCGACGGCAGCGGGGCGTGCAGCAGCAACTTTGCCACGGCGGGAACGTCCTGCGGCAGCTCGTCCAACACGGACTGCGACAACCCCGATGCCTGCGACGGCAGCGGTGTCTGTGCCACCAACTGGGAGCCGACGTCGGTGGTCTGCCGACCTGCGGACGGCACCGGCTGCGACCTGACGGACTACTGCAACGGGTCGGGGGCCTGCGCTGCGGATGCCAAGCAGCCCTCGGGCACCGCCTGCGGCAGTCAGCTCGACACCAACTGCGACAACCCCAATACCTGCAATTCGTCCGGGGCGTGTCAGAACAACTATGAGCTTTCCACCTTTGTGTGTCGGCCGGCGGATCCTACCGGCTGTGACGTGACCGAGTACTGTAATGGCTCCGGGTCCTGTCCGGCAGATACCAAGGCGGCGGAATTCACCGCCTGCGGCGATTCGACCGTCACCACGTGCAATCTGGCGGATTCCTGCAACGCCACGGGCACCTGTCTGCCGCGATACGCGAGTTCCGCAACCATCTGTCGACCCGGCAACGAGTGCGACCTGTCCGAATACTGCGACGGTACCGGCACCTGTCCCACCGACTTCTTTGTTTCGGCGGGGACCGCCTGCGGCAGTTCGTCCAACACGGATTGCGACAATCCCGATACCTGCGACGGGTCGGGCACCTGTTCGCCCAACTACGAGCCGTCTTCCCTGGTCTGCCGGCCGGCAGACGGCAGTGGCTGCGACCTGGCCGACAACTGCAATGGTGCCGGGGCGTGCAACCCGGATGCCAAGAAGCCGGAGTTCAGCGCCTGCGGCAGCTCCTCCGACACGGTCTGCGATAATCCCGATACCTGCAACGCCAGCGGCGTGTGCCTGGCGAGGTGGGAAGCGGACGGCACGGTGTGCAACGCGGCCTCCGGGGCCTGCGATGTGGCGGAGGCCTGTGCCTCCGGCGTCTGTCCCGCAGACGGCGTGCGGCCCAGCGGCTACGCCTGTGGCAGCTCCGCCAACAGCATCTGCGACCATCCGGACTCCTGCAACGGCGTGTCCAAGGCCTGCCAGACCAATTATGAACCCCTGGCCAATAACACCGTGTGCAATGCGGCCCAGGGCGACTGCTTCAACTCCGTGATATGCGACGGCGCGGGCAACTGCCCGTCCGCCTCAGCCAAGGCCATGTGGACGGCCTGCGGCAGTTCCGTGGAGCACACCTGCGATCATCCGGACTACTGCGACGGCACAGGTGTCTGCCTGCCCAACTACGAGCCCGGCGGAACGGCCTGTACGACAGTGACCAATCCCTGCGAATCTCCCGGCGTGTGCAGCGGCAGCGGACAGTGCGGCGGCGGCGGGTTCCAGCCCGCGGGAACCGCCTGCGGCAGCTCCACGGTGACCGAGTGTACCGCGGCCGACAGCTGTGATGGCGCCGGCTTCTGCCTGGACAACCATATGGCGTCCGGCACTTTCTGCGGCAGTTCCACCAACACGGAGTGCAACCTGCGGGACACCTGCAACGGCACCGGTGCCTGTCAGCCCAACCTGCAACCCTATGGCACCACCTGCGGCAGCTCGTCCAGCACGACCTGCGATTCTCCCGACTTCTGCGACGGCACGGGCATCTGCCTGACCAACTGGGTGCCTTCGTCCGAGGTCTGCCGTGCGGCGGCATCCGACTGCGACGTGGCCGAAAACTGCGACGGCGCAGGCGCCTGTCCGGCAAACAGCTACAAGTCTTCGGGCACGGCCTGCGGCAGCTCGTCCAACACGGAGTGCGACAACCCGGATACCTGTAACGCCACGGGCACCTGTCTGGTCAACAACGAGCCCAACGGCACCAACTGCGGCGATGCGGGTGGACCCTGCATCAACCAGGACACCTGCAGCGGCGGCGCCTGTATTGACAACGGTTTCAAGCCCAACACGACAGTCTGCAATGACAACCTGTTCTGCACCCTGACGGATCGGTGCTCCGGCGTGTCCTCCGCCTGTGTGGGCACGGGCAGCACCTGCCTGAACGGCAGCACCTGCCTCGAAGCCACGGATGAGTGCGTGTGCGGCGCCGGCTACTTCGGCGACCTTTGCGAGCTGTGCATCGTGTATGTGGACGACAGCGCCACGGGCACGCCGGACGGCCTCTCGTGGAGCACGGCGTACAATTCGGTGCAGGACGGCATCCTCTCGGCGGTCAGTCGCGGTTGCGAAGTCTGGGTGGCCGAGGGCGTGTATGAGACGGACACCTACCCGGATGCATCTCTCATGCTGGCAGCGGGCGTGGAGGTCTATGGCGGCTTTACGGCCGGTGATCAGTACTTCGAAGACCGGGATCCGCAGAGCGCCCGCACCATCCTGGACGGGTTCGACAACTCGCGGGTGGTCGTGTGTGACTACAACGCCACGTCCGTTGCGTCGGGCACCGTTCTCGGCTGCGACAGCGGCACCGTACTGGACGGGTTTGAAATTGTCCGGGGGCGGACGCCGGCCAGCAATTCGGGCGCCGGTCTTTACGTGGATGCGTACACGGCCGGAACCAGACCGGAATTCATCGACCTCGTCTTCGCGGACAATTATTCCAGCTATTATGGTGGAGCAGTCTATGTGGCCACCGGCAGGCCATGGTTCGAAGGTTGCACCTTCATGGGAAACCAGGGAACTTACGGCGGCGCCATCTATGCCTACTCAAACACCGCAGTGGACATCGTCGACTGCATGTTCCTGGGCAACCGGGCCTACACCTTCAGCGGCGGCGCCATCCGCGCCAGTACTGCCGTTACGTTGAATATTGAGAATTCCTTCTTCGCC
This sequence comes from Deltaproteobacteria bacterium, assembly GCA_029565915.1. Taxonomy (GTDB): domain Bacteria; phylum Myxococcota_A; class Polyangia; order JAAYKL01; family JAAYKL01; genus JAKQNG01. The sequence continues at coordinate 3,710 of JAKQNG010000087.1, read as the reverse complement.
GGAAACGCCAGTAATGGTTCCACCACTTCCTATGGCGGTGGCGCGTTGGCCATGGCCACTGGAACGACCACGATGATCAATTCCACCATCGCCTACAACCGTTCCAGCTCGGTGGGCGGCGCTATCTACAAGACAACAGGAACCTTGAATATTCATAACTCCATTCTGTGGGGGGATACGGCGATCACGTCCAACCCGGAAATCTACAATTCCGGCGGCACCGGGTGCACTTACACGTATTCCGATCTGGCGGACACCACCGGTTGTACGGCGGGCAGCGGCAACATCAGCGCAGACCCGCAGTTCATTCTGGACGATCCGAATCCCACGTATCAGGGCGTCTGGGACAATGTGTACTTTGACGACGACACACTGATGACCGTGCTGGTGGACCGGGACATGCCCCGATATCCGGGATCCCTTGCGCACCTGGGCATTGTTCCCGACACGGCGTCTCCCTATGCGTTCCTGATTGCGGACAACGACGGCGCGGAAATCTACGTGCTGGGAGACATTACTGATAAGGTTTCCACCGGCGACAGCTACCGGCTGATGCACCTGGGCATCACTGCGGCATCCCCGGCGGTGGACACGGCCAACGACGCCGTGGCGCCTTCCACCGACTTCGGCGGCAGCACCCGCGTGGATCTTCCCGGGCTGGGCAACGCGGGCACCGTGACGGACATGGGCGCCGCGGAAGCGGAAACGCCCTGCGTGGTGTACCTGGACTACGGCCGCGCCGTGGACACGGGCGGCGGCCTCACCTGGGCCACGGCCAAGAAACAGGCCCAGAGCGCCATCGACCTGGCGGCCACCATGGCGGCCACCGCACCACGGGGCTACTGCGAGGTGTGGATGCGCAAAACCACGGTGACCAGCGCGCCGGCTGCCGGTGTGACCATGAAGAACAACGTGCACCTGCACGGCGGCTTCAATGGCACGGAAAGCCATCTCCTGCAGGCGGACTGGTACTCCGGGAAGAGTGAGCTCTCCGGCGGCGGTACGACCCCGACGGTGATGAACTGCGTCAGCCCCACCTGCGGCGACAATGTCGTTCTGGAAGGCGTCAACTTCAGCAACGGAAATGGAGGGGTATCCGGAGTCGGCGCCGGTCTGTATGTCTATGGTTATCTGCCGGCCATCCGCCATTGCGGGTTCAGCGGCAATGTCTCCACTGCAAATGCTGCGGGCATGTACTGGAATATTCCGGCGAACGGCACTGCGGAGTTGTTCAACTGCGAGTTCACCAGCAACCAGGTGGATGGAACCAGCTCCTATGCGTGGGGTGGTGCGACCTATTTTGCCGGCGGCACAGCATCAACAATCCGGATCGCGCACAGCCGTTTCACCGGCAACCAGGCTTTCAACGCCAATATTTCCGGCCGGTATGCCAGAGGCGGCGCCATCGGCGCCAACAGTTCGGGTCTGGCACTGGAGATCGATGACAGTGTGTTTGAGAACAATTCGGCCAGTGGGTATTCTTCTCACGGCGGCGTGATTTACAAGAGTTATGCCAACACGACGATTACCAACAGCTATTTCTACGGCAATTACTCCGGCAGCGTGGATACTGGTTCCAGTTGTTCGATCATACCCAACAGCATCTCCTACGGCGCAGTGGCATACTTTACAGGGTTGTCCAGTTCCCGATCACAGGTGAACATTTCCAACAGTGTGTTTCATGACAACCGGGCTGGTTCGTACGGTACAGTGCAGTCGTCCGGGTATGTGGACATGAATATCTATCATTCCACTTTCAACAGCAATTGCGCCCGGAGTTCTTCGGCAGATGTGCGCAGCTACACGAATGATGTGACGCTGATTTACAATTCTGTCTTTTTCAACGGGTATCCAACGACGGAAGGAGGGGTGGCCACGCGACTGGCAACCTTCGGCACCATGGAGGTCTACTACAGCATGGTGCAGGGTGGCTGGACTGGTGTCGGCAGCAACAATCTGGATATCTCCAGTTCCGGCTGCACGAGCAACAGTGCCATCTTCCGGGATCGGGGGGCTCTGCCCTATCCGGATCTGATGCCCGCCTACAGCGGCGGCGTGTACTCCTGCCTGGTGGACGCGGCTTATCCCTTCAGTGACGCGCCGGCGCTGGATATCGTCGGTACAACCCGTCAGGATTCCGCGGCACCCAACGAAAGCACGGGAACGATATACGACATGGGTGCGTACGAGTTCAGCATGGAGTACGACTGCGACGACGCCATCGACAATAACAGCAACGGCCTTACCGACTGTGCGGATCCGGACTGCAGCGGCCAGCTCGGGCCTTCGTCCGGACTGTGCCAGGCAGAAGAGACCCTCTGTTCGGATTCCTACGATAACGACGGGGACGGCCTGACGGACTGTCCGGTGATCACCGCGATGTATCCCCGGGACGGCGCCGCCGTGGCCGGCGACGATGTGGATATCACCTTTGCCACCCGTTCCAGCGTCCGGTACTACTGCCGGACCGCCCACGTGAGCGCCATTGCCAGCGCACCCTGGGTCTACTGCGACGGCGGCACGGGCACGAACCCCTGGCATCGTCCGACCATTGCGGTGAACGGCGTAACGCGCACCGAGGCCCGGCTGTATTACACGACCAGCGGGTTGTATTCGGAAGTCATCGAAACGCCCTACGACTACTATGTCCACACCAGCATGAACAGCGCGGACAAGTGTGCATACCTCGATGTGGGCGGCAGCGAAATTCCCGATTCCGCCTATTTCGCCGAAGCCGCGAGCATCGGATTGCCCAATACGGGTACCTTCCCCACGGATGGATCGGTAAAAATACGCAGCCCGTTCATCAGCATTCCGTTCAATCCGCCGGCGAGTTCTTCGCAGAACCTCTATGTGGATCCGGTGTATGGCCGCAATCTCGAAGGCCTGTCCCTGCGGCGGCGCTTCACCCTGAGCCCGGATCGCACCAAGCTGCTGATCATCCGCACCTATGAATCGCGGACCTACGACGGCAAGTGCGTCACCCTGGACTACCAGGTTCATAACAGCAGTTGGAGAATGCTGGCTGGCTGGACGTTCCCGTGGAATGAATATCACTATTCCAAGCAGTACTGCGATGCGGTGGTTCTCAACACCGAAGGGGCGGGCGTCTGCCTGACGACGAGCAGCGGAGTGCCGGAGCTGGCGCAGACAAGGAACGCTCCGTTCCAGACCTATTCCAGCGACCTGGACGACATCAGCTACTTCATGTGGCGGGCGTTCACCGGGCACGACAAGAAGTTTTCCAAGAAGTGCTGGGGCGATCCCAACTGCAATTCCCTCGAACCGCAAAGGCTGTACCTGCCCGACGACACTCTTTTCTAAATCGCGCTTCCCCTGTAAGGTGAATCCGGCTGATCGGAGCCGGAGATCCCGGTGTCATCCACCGGCGAAAACGGATGCCTCAGAGGCCGCGGCCTTGGTAATCCGGAAAGTCGGCCCACAAGAGGGGCACAGACTGATTGCCTGCGGCTCCGGTCAGCCCCTTGACCCATGCACGACATCAACGACATCTTCTGCCCGGGCGTCTATGAAAGTCGTCCCTGAAAAAGTCCGGTTTCAGGCGGCGACCAGAGCTTGATCGAGCGATTGTTCTCCCCTGGGTTTCACTTCAAACAGGTAACCGAGCAAAGAAAGGCGCGCCAGAAGGGCCGCGGCCCGGAACAGCTTCGCCATGTTGAAGCCGCACGCCGCGAGGATCGCGTTGATCG
>JAKQNG010000085.1 GCA_029565915.1 Deltaproteobacteria bacterium | reverse complement strand
TATGGCGTGCCGTTCTTGTACATCAACAACTGCCGCCCGGGCGAGCCGGAAATGCTGTCCGCCGTGGACCGTTTTGCGCGAACCGTTTCCGTGACCCGCGCCTTCGCCGCAATGCGGATTCTGCTGATTGGAAACCGCCCGAAGGATTTCATGAGTGTGATGGTCAATGAGCCGGAGATCCTCGAACGCTTCGGGATTGAAGTGGTGCCGTACGCCTCCGGCCGTTTTTTCCACGATGTCCAGACGATGGCGGCCTCGGCCGATCCGGATTTCCTGGGCGAATTGCGGACGCTGGCCGACAAAATGGATGTGGCCGCGCTGACGGAAAAGAAGCTGCGGAACATTGCCGCCATGATTGTCGTGGTGAGGCGGGCGATGGATCAACACCAGTGCGCCGGTGCGACGATGGAGTGCTGGTCTTCGCTGCCGCCCCTTTTGGAGGTGGTTCCCTGCCAGGTGATTGGAGAATTGACGGATCGGGGCTATCCGGTGGCCTGTGAGGCGGATGTCCACGGGGCCATCAGCTCCGTGCTCGCGCAGGCGGCCAATTTCGGGGAAGCGCCCACCTTCTTTGCGGATCTCACCATCCGGCATCCGGAGAATGACAACGCGGAGCTGCTGTGGCATTGCGGGCCCTTCCCGCACTCGCTGCGCAGGGAAGCGGCACCGGGCGCCATGGGCGCCACCGGAACGGGGGAATGGGAATTGAAGCGCGGACCGGTCACCATTTTGCGGTTCGACGGCGTTCGCGGAGACTACGCGCTGATGGCCGGAGAGGGGAAAACCGTCGACGGCCCCAAAACGGGCGGTACTTACGCCTGGTTTGAGGTGGCGGACTGGCCGGCCTGGGAGCGCAAGCTGGTGGAAGGCCCCTTCATCCACCATGTTTCCTGCCTGTACGGACATGTGGCACAGGCCGTGCTGGATGCATGCCGGTTCATGCCCGGGGTGTCGGCGTTTCCGCTGTAAGGCTCAAACCGCATGGCACGCATGGATTTGGCCACCCGCCTGTCCACCTTTCTGGCAAAATCCTAACTGTGTGATGTCTCTGGAATCCGAAGCACCTTTGCGAGCGCCCGGGCAGAAATGTCGGGCGCCGCTTTTTTCCCCGCATCCAAAATGCGGGCGCGCGCCTCGGCCACGCTGGGGACCGTTTCCGCAACGGCCGGCCATGTGGCGGGGCGCCAGGTGTCCACGCGTTCATACAGCAAATGGGGCCAGCCGTAGGGCTCTCCCAGACGGTTGCGTTTTTGCCGGTTGCCGGCCACGGTGACAAAGAATTCACGCTGCAGTTCCCGGATGGCGGTGTCCAGACCGGAATTGCCCTTGTGACCCATGCCTTTCCACCAGGCGGACAAGTCGTTGGAGCCCAGGATGGGCCGCTGCTCGAACTGCTGCCACAAATCCCAGACAGCCGGGCGCAGCGCGCCCTCGTGCCAGCGTTCCTCCAGTGCGCCGGCGGGCTGGCAGACCCGCATGAAATCGGCGTGCAGCCAGGGGGCAATGAAGCCTTTGTGGCCGCCGAGCAGGCAACCAAACGCCAGTTTCTTCTCAGCGGCGGTGCGATCCTTCCATTGCCAGGGATCCGTTTCGGTTTCACCGGTGTGCCATTGATCCGCTCTTGTCTCGTTCAAGACGGAGGGGAATCCTGGCAGCGCGTCGGTCAGAAAAAGGAAGCCGAGTGTTTCCACCCGTTCCAGAAAGTCTTCGTAATGGTGGAGCTTCATGCTGTGTGCCCTCCTGCGAAATGATTCCTCTCCATCATACCGCACGGAAGTTGACAGGAGCATGGCAACTTCAGGTGCGGCCTTTGGAGAGGGCCCGGACGCGGCGAAATTCACAATCGGGCGAGGTTGTGCTCACGACCAGTTGCGGCAGGCGTCCACATAGGCCAGCACGTTGGCGATGGGCACCTCCGGCTCCAGCAGATGGGTGGGGGCGACCCACAGCCCGCCCTTCGGTCCGGCGATGGCCAGGTTTTTCCGCACCACCGCCCGCACCTCGTCCGGGGTGCCGAAGGGCATGGTGGTTTGCGTGCCGAGCGTGCCATGGAAAGACAGCACCTCGCCGTAGGTGGCGTGCAGCTCCGCAAAATCCATGCATTCGGGTTGCACCGGGTTCAGCACATCAATCCCCGCTTCCATCAAGTCCGGAATGAAGGGTGTCACATACCCGCAGGAATGGTACAGCACGATGATGTCCGGCTTCACGGCGCGCGCCGCGTCGATGACCCGCTTGAGCCTTGGTTGCA
>JAKQNG010000062.1 GCA_029565915.1 Deltaproteobacteria bacterium | reverse complement strand
CCGCCAATCTGCTGCGTCCCCATCTGGGCGGGCACCTGATTGGCGGGCACCTGTGGGGAAAACCCTGTGGTATAGGCGTTGACCAGAAAGAAGATCGGGGAGTCCGACAAGACGGACATGCAGGATTTGATGAGGCCATACAGTTCGTCCTCAAGCTTCCACAGCTCGCCGCCGGGACCGCGCCCATAAGATGGCGGATCCATGAGAATCGCGTCATAGGTGCGTCCGCGGCGGGCTTCCCGCTCCACAAACTTCTTGCAGTCATCGACAATGAGCCGTACCGGGGCCTCGGCCAAACCGGACAGCGCCAGATTCTCGCGGGCCCAGTTCACCATGCCCTTGGACGCGTCCACATGACAAACCTCGGCGCCCGCGCGCGCGCAGGCGACCGTTGCGCCGCCCGTATAGCCGAACAGGTTGAGCACACTGACGGGGCGATTGGCGGCGCGGATGGGCGCGGCCATCCAGTCCCAGTTCACCGCCTGCTCGGGAAACAGCCCGGTGTGCTTGAACCCTGTGGGCTCCACCCGAAAGGTGAGATCCCGGTATGGCATGGTCCACCGGTTGGGAATGGGCGCACGTGTTTCCCATGAGCCGCCGCCGGAACGGCTGCGGTGATACACCGCCTGCACCTGGCGGCGGATCTCCTCCGGACCGGTCCAGGGCCAGATGACCTGCGGATCGGGCCGTCTGAGAATGACGTCGCCCCATCGTTCAATTTTTTCGCCGTCACCGGCATCCAGAACCCGGTATGCCTCCCAGGCACTCGCTAATTCCATCTGTCCCCATGTCTCCGATTCGCTGTGTTGTTCCGTCTTCCCATCATACCACAGGTAGGCGCAAAACACGCAGTATGGTTTTTGCCGCCGGATGACCGGCCAGGTGCAGCGCAAGGGCGGCATACATTGCCAGGATGAGCAGCAAGCCGGGAAGACTGGTCAAAAACGCGTGTTTCGGGGACTTGGGCACCACCGGCCGCACAATGTCCCGTGTGAGGTGCCGGAACGCAATGAGCAGACCGCCCAGCACCAGCAGACCGCAGATCAGGACAATGGCGGAGCCCGCGGCCATTCCCCGGATCAGCTGATCCATGGAAAGTCCCATCTGGCGGGCGTATTCAACAATGGCCGGCATTTCAAAGATGTCTCCGTTCGCGGTGGCGGCAAGGGGATCGATGCCCCCCGCGGCACCGGAGATCAGCACACTGCCGGCATTGTGCAGAAAGTGCAGGAGCATGCCGTTGAGGATGGAACCCGTTCTGTACACCACATAGGCAATCACCAGCCCGAGCAGCGCCTGCGCGGCGAACCGCTGGAAATCAAAATGAAACAGGCCGAACAGCAAACCGCTGATCAACACCGCCTTTCGGGCGCCATACCCCTCCAGCCCGCGCTGAAAGAAGCCTCTGAACAGCCATTCCTCGCACAGCGCGGGGACCAGCCCGATGGTGAGCACCGCTGACGGCAACCCCCGGGACAGAATATCCCCCATGTCCCCTGCGAGCTGCAGCGTGCCAAATGCCATGCGAACCAGCACAATGGCCAGAATACCGGCACTGTATGCCGTCAGCGTGGCGACCGGCGCCAGCAGCAGCAGAAACGCGGCATCCCGGGCACGCGGCCGGCGAAGCCGGAAGGTCTCCCGAAGAGAATACCGGAAGATCCAGGCGAACAGCAGCGGCGGCAGGGCGATGAACAGGAACTCGGCAAGGATCACCTGCAGCGTCTGGGAGTCCGTGAGTCGATTGAGCCATTGGACGGCATACAGCTGCAGCACCGCTGTCAGGGAGAACAACAAGCCCGCTTCGGCAGGCCCCGGCAGCCGAACCGGCCCACGAATTGGTCCGCAATCCGGAGAAGGGTTGTCTTCGTGATGATTTGCCTGCGCCTGCGGGAGCGCTTCGGCATCGCGCCGTTCCCGCCCGGGCTCGGGATCCTGTGACACAGGGGACATTCCTTCCGACATCGAACAGCCTCTCCTCGAAGAATTCCCGGGGCACCTCGGCGCCCCGGTGTCTGCAGTATACCATACCGACACTACAAGGCGGCGGCGTCCAACAGATTCTGCCGTCCCTTGCCAGGACTTGCATTGCGCGGCGTCGGAGGCAATAATGGAAAGGGATTCACCCAGATTCCCCGCGCGGGAATCACGCATGTGAAAAGAGGCGGAATGAGCGAGCAGACAACCGGAGAAATGCCGGACCGGGAAACAGAACCGTTGCGCAAACGGAAGCCCGGAAAAAAGGTGAAACCGGAGAAAAAGGCAAAGCCGGAAAAAAAGGCGAAGCCGGAAAAAAAGGCGAAGCCGGAGAAAAAGGCGAAGCCGGCGCGGCGGAAACCGGATTTCGCGACGCTTTCGAGGTGGTCAAAGCGGTTGCTGCTGCCGGCCGCTGTTTTGCTCTGTCTGCTGACCGCACTGCTTGTTGTCCTTGCGACCACCGTCGCGAACCGGGAAAGTGTCATATCGGGCGTGGTTGTGGCCGGACACGATCTTGGCGGACATGACGCGGTGTCACTCGACACCCTGTTGCCCGAACTCGTGCCCGCCCCGGAGGCGACAAACGCTGTGACCCTCGCCACCGAAGGCTGGCAAACCAGCCACACCTTTGGCG
>JAKQNG010000059.1 GCA_029565915.1 Deltaproteobacteria bacterium | reverse complement strand
CAGCGGCACGGCCTACAATCCGTCCACGGCCATTTCCTCCGTGCAGATCTACGCGGCGGGGGATGCGAACTCGACCGTGAGCTTCAACTACTGCGTCAACAACCTGTACCCCGTCGAAGGCACCGTGGACACGGATACGGGAGGCCAGCAATGCACACTGCCCACGAGTTTTGAGTGGACCTCCACCGGCCCCCTCATCTACCCGAAGAATGTCTCCGGGCACAATTTCCTCTCCATCAAGGATCCCACCATCGTGCAGTACCAGGGAACCTATCACGTCTTCGCCACCGCGTACGACACAGCCTACCGGTCAGTCTATTTCAACTTCACCGACTTCAACCAGGCAAACGCGGCAACCCAGACGTACATGGGCAGCTGGGCCACGGGAAACACGGTGGCGCCCCAGGTGTTCTACTTCGCCCCCCACAATCTCTGGTATCTCATCTACCAGTGGGGCGCGCGCTACTCCACCAATCCCGACATCAACAACCCCAACGGCTGGAGCGCACCGCATTCACTGCTGAGCGGCGAACCCAGCGGCGCACTGGATTTCTGGGTCATCTGCGACGACGCCAACTGCAGCCTCTTCTTCTCCAGGGATGACGGAGTGCTGTATCGATCGAAGACCACCATCGGCAACTTCCCCAACTTCAGCGGCTACGAAATCGTCATGCAGGAAGCCAACGCCGGCGATCTCTTCGAGGCGAGCAACGTGTACAAGGTGGAGGGGCAGAATCAATACCTGCTGATGGTGGAGTGCTACGGTCCTCGCTACTTCCGCTCGTGGACATCGAGCAGCCTCGACGGTCCGTGGGCTCCGCTGGCAGACACCCAGCAGGATCCGTTTGCCGGCGCAGCGAACGTCACCTGGCCGGACGGGCAGTGGACCAATGACATCAGCCACGGAGAGCTCATCCGCTCCGGCTACGACCAGAAGATGGAGATCGACGCCTGTGACCTGCGATTCCTCTATCAGGGATATGATCCGGATGCGCCGGTGCCGGACTACAACTCCACGCCCTACCGCCTCGGACTCCTCACTTCCACTTCCAACACCGGAGACACGGATCCGGACACGGATCCGGAGCCCGTCGGCAAGTTTGTGGGAAATATCGACACCCAGGGCCAGATCCGGTCTGATTTCCTGAACTACTGGAATCAGATCACCCCCGAAAACGCGGGCAAGTGGGATGCCATGGAATACACGCGGGATCAGCACAACTGGACCACCATTGACGCCATGTACGCCTACTCAAGGGACCACCACATTCCCTTTAAACAGCACACTTTCGTCTGGAACGCCCAGGCCCCCAGCTGGATCAGAAGCCTGAGCGCCACCGCGCAGGCAGAGGAAATTGAGGAGTGGATTGAAAATTTCTGCAACAGGTATCCGAATACGGAGCTGATCGACGTCGTGAATGAGGCCACCCCCGGACACCAGCCTGCCGACTTCGCTCTCAATGCCTTCGGCAGCGACTGGATTACCAACGTGTTCGAGCTGGCCCAGGAGCACTGCCCGAATTCCGTTCTCATCCTCAACGACTACAACGTGCTGAGCTGGAACACCAACGAGTTCATCACCATGGCCACACCGGCCATCAACGCCGGCGTCGTGGACGCCATCGGCTGTCAGGCCCACGGTCTGGAAGACTGGAACGTCAGCACGCTGTCGAGCAAGCTCACGCAACTCGAAGCCCTGGGCGTTCCCATTTACATCAGCGAATACGATGTCAACCGGCAGGATGATACCACCCAGCGCAACATCCTGAGTGCCCAGTTCCCGCTGTTCTACGAGCGCCCGTCCATCAGGGGAATCACCCTGTGGGGATACGTAGTGGGTATGACCTGGGTGGATTACAGCGGCCTCATCCAGAGCAACGGCACCCCGAGACCGGCCATGACCTGGCTGATGGATTACCTCGGCCGCTGAGCCGGAAAAGGAAAAGGACAACCCCATGACCCAGTCAATCCATGATGCCATTCATTCGATAATGGCCTCGGCGCTGTTGTTCTGCGTCATGTCCATCGGCACACCGGCCCATGCGGACAACCCTCTCATCACCCAGCGGTACGCTGCGGATCCGAACGCCATGGTGGTCGACGACCGCGTCTACATCTACTGCTCCGCCGACGACCACAACACTACCGGCTACAATATGCGCGGCTACGTCCTCATTTCGTCGGATGACCTGGTGAACTGGACTGACCACGGCGAGGTGTTCAACGTGCAGGACGACACCAGCTGGGCCGGCGTCGCCTATGCGCCGGCGGCGGTGGCGCGCAACGGAAAGATATATCTGTATTTTCCCAACGGCGCCGCCAGCATCGGCGTGGCCGTGGCCGACCGCCCGGAAGGCCCTTTCGTCGATCCCCTGGACCATGCACTGGTCAACTCCAGCACGCCCAATGCCAACGTCACCTGGATTTTCGACCCCGGCGTATTCATCGACGATGACGGCGCGGCGTATCTCTATTTCGGCGGTGGCGACATCGACGACGCCACCCAGCCCCTGTCAGCCCAGAACGCCCGGGTCATCCGCCTGAACGACGACATGATTTCCGTTTCCGGTGCGGCGGTGACCATTCCGGCGCCCCATTTCTTTGAAGCCTCTTACATGCACAAGCGCAACGGCATTTACTATTTCTCTTATTCAGACGACTTTGATGCCAACGGCGCGGAAATCGTCTACATGACCAGTGACGACCCCATGACGGGGTTCACCTACAAGGGCGTCGTGCTCGGCGCGCCGTTTGACAACATGGGAAACAACAACCATGCCTCAATTTTCGAATTCGAAGGCGAGTGGTACATCGCCTACCACAACCGGGCCATTGCGGACGGCAACTACCTCAAGCGGAGCCCGAATCTGGACCTGCTCACCTACGACCAGAACGGCGACATGAATCTCGTTTCTTCCACCAGGGAGGGCGTTACCCAGATCCGGTACGGCAATCCCTACACCACCGTGCAGGCGGAAACCATTGACCGTCAGAGCGGCATCGAGACCGAACGGACCGCACCGGGTGAGGTGCACATCGGCTTCATCGAAAACGGAGACTGGACCCAGTTCACGGGGTTCGACTTCGGCGACGGCGCCCTGTCGGCGGAATTCCGGGTCGCCAGCAACACCGACGGCGGACAGATTGAAATCCGCATCGGCTCGTCCGATGGCGATATCGCCGGCACCTGCAACGTCGGAAACACCGGTGGATGGCAGAGCTGGGAAACGGTCACCTGCCCGGTTTCCGGACTCGAAGGAATACAGACGGTGGTGTTCCGCTATACCGGCAGCAGCGACTACCTGATGAATGTGGACTCCTATCGCTTCTTCGGCGAAGGGGACACAGACTCGGGCAGCGACGCGGACAGCGACAGCGACGGCGATAGCGACGCGGACAGTGACAGCGATGGCGACAGCGACACCGACAGCGACGCCGATGGGGATGCGGACAACGATGTCGATGTCGATGGCGACGGGGACAGCGACGCCGATTCGGACGGGGACAGCGACGCCGATTCGGACGGGGACAGCGACGCCGACACCGACGGACCGACAGATGAAACCGCGGATGAAGGCTGCCGCTGCACTGCTGCCGGTCGAAGCCCCGCAGGGAACCTGCTGACGCTCTTGTTGCGCTGACAATGATTGACAACAAACAGATGACAACCGTTTTCGCCAGAGGAGGACAACGATGAAAAACTGGATGCTGCTTTCCCTGACCCTGTTGGTTCAAGTCTGGGGCACCGGATGCACCGGTGGACAGACTGCGCAGGCAACGGACGCGGACAGCGATACCGACAGCGACACAGACACGGACAGCGATGCCGACAGCGACACGGACACCGACGCCGACAGCGACTCGGACACCGATGCCGACAGCGACACGGACACCGACAGCGATGCGGACCTTCAGCCCCTGCGCATCGAAGCCGAGTGTGCCTGGGGGGCGGACGTGGGGGACTGCAACGGCGCGGTGGAAGGCGGCACCAACGCGGCCCTGCCCGGCCGGGACGGGGCGGACAGCATCCCTCTCCTGAAGGAAGGCGACCATGTGGTGGGCTATTTCTATGCCGCCTCGTGGCTGGCGTTCCCGGGCATCGACCTCTCCGGCTACACCCATGTGGCCGCCTGGGTGGCCAGCACGGCCACGGGAGGCTCATTCCAGATCCGCCTGGATTCCCCCGGCGGTGAGGTCATCGGGACCATCTCTGTCCCGAACACGGGAAGCTGGACCACGTTCCATCGCGCGGAAGCGGTACTGTCCGAAGTGACCGGCGTGCACACGGTGTATGTGGTCAGCGCCGACAACGGCACCTACAACGGCGACATGGACTGGATCGAGTTCTTCGTCGGCGAAGCACCGGTGGACACCGAAGAACCCGATACCGCCGACACCGAAGAACCCGACACGGAAGATACGGATGAACCCGACACGGATACGGCAGTCACGGCCTGTGTCAATGGAACCACCTGCGTCAACACGAACAGCGAAAAACAGGTCATCCGGGGCTTCGGCGGCATGAACCATCCCCTGTGGATCGGTGATCTGACCGCAGCCCAGCGCGAGACCGCCTTCGGCAACGGTCCCAACCAGCTCGGATTCACCATCGTGCGGATTTTCATCGACGGCAACAGCAGCAACTGGAACCGGGAAGTGGCCACGGCAAAGCGGGCCCAGGAGCTGGGCGCCCTTGTCTTCGCGTCGCCCTGGAATCCTCCCGACGACATGACAGAAACCGTGACGTCTGGTGAAACGACCCGCAAACGCCTGCGCTACGACATGTATGACGATTACGCCAACCACCTGAACGATTTCACAGATTACATGACCGACAACGGCGTGAACCTGTACGCCATCTCCGTGCAGAACGAACCGGACTACGCCCACGAATGGACCGACTGGACGCCAACCGAAATCCTCAATTTCATGAAGAACAACGCCGACGACCTGAACGGAAGGGTGATGGCCCCCGAATCCTTCCAGTACCGTAAAGAAATGTCCGACCCGATCCTCAACGACCCGACTGCCCTGGCCAACATGGACATCCTCGGCACCCACACCTACGGCACGCCGGACGCCTGGTTCCCCTACCCTCTGTTTAAAGAAAAGGGCGCGGGCAAGGAACTGTGGATGACCGAAGTCTACGTGCCCAACAGTGACGCGAATTCCGCGGATCGCTGGCCCGAAGGGCTGGAAATCGCATACCACATGCACAAGGGCATGGTGGACGCGGAGTTTCAGGCCTACGTCTGGTGGTATATCCGGCGGTCCTACGGACCCATGAAGGAAGACGGCACCATCAGCAAGCGCGGCTGCAGCATGGCCCACTTTTCCAAATACGTCCGTCCCGGCGCCGTGCGGGTCGATGTCCCGAAAAACCCGACCACCGACGTCTACGTCTCCGCCTACATGAGTGATACGGCGATTACCCTGGTAATCGTCAACCGCAGCACCTCGACAAAATCTGTTACCTTCTCGGTTGATGGTCCCGCGGTCACTTCCTATGATCAGATCACGACGTCGGGAACAAAGAGCCTGGCAGACGACGGCACCGTGAGTGCAGCGGCCGGTTCATTCACCGTATCGCTGGATGCCCAGAGCGTCACCACCCTGTACGGAACCCACTGACGTCGCGGAGGTTTCATGAAGCCGGTCTTTTCTGCCGCAGCAACCGTTCCGGCAGCCCTGATTGTGCTCCTCTGCGGATGCGGGGTACCGCCTCTCGAAGATATTGTCGATACAGACAGCCATGCTCCGGCAGCGGACAGCGACACGGACACCACGTCGGATACAAACAGTGTTACCCCACCACTGCACATCGAAGCCGAATGTGCCTTCGGTGCGGACCGGGGTGACTGCAACGGCGCAGTGGAGGGTTTCAACGCAGAGCTGCCGGGCGAAGGCGATGCGGACCACATTCCCATGCTCAAGGAAGGCGAACTGGCGGTCGGCTACCTTTTAGCCGGTTCCTGGCTGGCGTTCCCGGACGTGGATCTGACGGGATACACCCATGTGGCCGCAGCCGTGGCCAGCGAAAACACCGGAGGTGCCTTTGACCTCCGGCTGGATACGCCGGACGGCACACGGATCGGGACAATTTCTGTCCCCGACACGGACAGCTGGGAATCCTTCGAGCGGGTGGAAACGGCCATCAGCGCCGTGGACGGCGTCCATACAATCTACCTCGTCAGCGCGGACAACGGCACCTACAACGGCGACGTGGACTGGATTGAGTTCTTTGTCAGCGACATCCCGGTGGACACGGATGTCCTTCCCTGCCGGAACGGAACCATCTGCGCAAACACGGCCGTCACCAGACAGGAAATCCGCGGATTCGGCGGCATGAACCATCCCCTCTGGGTGGGTGACCTGACCGAAGCGGAACGAAACACCGCCTTTGGAAACGGACCGGACCAACTCGGGTTTTCCATCCTTCGGATCTTCATCAGCGACAATCCCGATGACTGGAACGCGGAGCTCGAAACTGCCCGGCGGGCCCGGAAGCTGGGCGCCATCGTCTTCGCCTCCCCATGGAATCCGCCGGAGAGCATGACGGAGGTCGTCGACGGCAGAAAGCGATTGCGGCATGACCGCTACGATACCTGGGTAACCCACCTGAACGACTTTTTCACATTCATGGCCGACAACGGCGTCGACCTGTATGCCCAGGGCATTCAGAACGAACCGGACTGGGGCTATGACTGGACCTGGTGGACCCCGGACGAAATCCACACATTCATGGTCGACCATGCGGGTGCGCTGCTGGTGCCCCGTGTCATCACGCCCGAATCGTTCAGCTACAACAAAGCCTTTTACGACCCACTGCTGGAGGACGCGGCGGCCCTGGCCAATTTCGAGGTGCTGGGCACGCATCTCTACGGCACGCCCTATGGAAATTTTCCCAATCCCCTGTTCGAAGAGCACGGCATGGAGAAGGAATTGTGGATGACCGAAATCTACTTTCCCAACAGCGACGAAAACGCCCAGGATCGCTGGCCCGAAGCCCTTGATGTCGCCAGCCACATGCACCACGCGCTGGTGGACGGTGGGTTCCAGGCCTATGTCTGGTGGTACATCCGGCGATCCTACGGTCCTCTGCGCGAAGACGGCACCATCAGCAGGCGCGGCTGCAGCATGGCCCACTTTTCAAAATTTGTCCGCCCCGGCGACGTACGGGTGGCGGTGACCGGAAACCGTCCCGCGGATGTGCTGATATCGGCCTTTCATAGCGACGACCATGTGACCGTCGTGCTCATCAATCGCCGCACGTCGGCACAATCTGTCAACCTGACCGTGGCCGGGCCGCGAATCGCTTCATTCGAGCGGTACACCACGGATGTGGACCGGGAACTCGCCGTCGATGAACCTGTCGCGACAGAAGACAATGCCTTCACCGTGTCCCTCGACAAGCAGAGCGTCACAACGCTGTACGGAACTCATTGACTGAAAAAGGAGCTGCCATGACACACAAGATACTCGCCCGTGCCCTCTTCTGCGGAACCATTTTCCTGGCGCTGTCCGGATGCACGGACGACCCGGCGGACGGTGCAGGGGATGCGGACAGTGACGCCGATTCGGACAGCGACGCCGATTCAGACAGCGACGCCGATTCGGATGGTGACTCCGATTCAGACAGTGACGCCGATTCGGACGGTGACACCGATTCGGACAGTGACTCCGATTCGGACGGTGACGCCGATTCGGACAGTGATGCCGATTCGGACAGCGACGCCGATTCGGACAGTGACACCCCGCCGGACCAGATCTGCGATGAACCCGAACCGTGGCTTCTTCCTGCGCAGAACACTGTCATTGGTACCGGAACAGCGCAGAGCTGCACAGCCCAGGCCCTTCGGGACGCGGCCGACGGCGGTGGGGCCATCACCTTCCATTGCGGCGAAGAACCGGTCACCATCCTGCTGGATGCAGAAATCCAGTTCTCAGCGGATACCGTCATCGACGGCGGCGGAACCATCACGCTGGACGGCGGCGGAACGACCCGCATCTTTTCGGCGGCAACCAACACCTCCCTGTCCGTCCGGAATCTCCGCTTCATCAACGGCACGGCGCCCGCCAGTGAAGAGGCCGACGGCATCGGCGGCGCGGTAGCGGGAAACTGGCGCAGCGCCGTGGAAGTGCGCAACTGCGTATTCGAAGACAACACTGCGGGCCGGGGTGGCGGTGCCGTGTCGGTCTGGACCGGGAGCTC
>JAKQNG010000041.1 GCA_029565915.1 Deltaproteobacteria bacterium | reverse complement strand
CATGGGCACCTTCATCGGCATGCTGCGGGGCGAAAACAGCCCCGTCTCCGCTGGTACGCTCTTTGCCCTGGCGTTTCTGTCCCACGCCATCATGGCCGTGTACGCCACCTTCGCGGGCGCTCTGTATTTCCTCATGTCCGAAACGGGCATCCGCGGCAACATCCGGCGCTTCTTCATCTTCGCGGGCGTGGGCGTGTCCCTCGTGGCGTTCTGGCTGTTCCCGTTCGTCTCCCACAACGACAGCATGCGACCGGTGCCGGATCCCGTATTCCGGGGCTCCGGCGTGCACTGGTACACCAGCGTATCCTCGGCGGAGCTGCTGGCCGTGGCGGGCGAGGGCTACATGCTCGATGACGCGCAGCACAAGGGCAACGAACGCAACGAAACCGAAAAGTTCATGGACCAGATCAACATCATCGGGTCCCTGTCCCACCGGCCGCCCGTGTTCAGCCTGCTGACCGCCTTCGGCATCCTGTGCGCCCTGTTCCGGTTGCGTCGCATTTCCGTGCGCTTCCTGCTGGGCGGGTTTGCGTTTTCCCTCATGCTGTTTGCCGGGCCCGACGACTACCGCTGGACCGGATATCTGCCGTTCATGGACAAGGTGCAGGCCTTCCGCTGTACCTACCTGTATGAACTCTTCGCCTTCGGCCTCGTGGGCGTCGGCGTGGAAACCACCGTGGGCGCGGTCTGGACCCTGATGCGGACACGGCGTCGCTGGTGGGCAAAAATACCTTTCTTCCTCGTGTGGGCGGCCGGCGCCGGCGCGGTGGTGGGCTGGGGCGGTTACGAAATCGTCAAGCTGGGCCAGACCCACCTGGTCATTCAGGATCTGGACGAACTCAACCGGGACCTGGACGCCCTGCAGAACGTTCCCGACAAGGGATATCCCTTCAAGGTCGAGGTGCGCACGGGCGGACGGCCCAAAATCCGCCACGCCTGGTTTGCCATGCACGGATTCATGCCCTATTGCACCCACTGGAAGGGCACCGGGCCCGAAATCATTTTCAAGCTCTGCTCCCTGCTGGGCACGCCGGGTCAGAACGGCGCGTTCCACGCCATGTCGGGCATCCGGTGGTTCTCGGGCTGGGGGCCCACCATCTCCAGTGTCGAAAATCTGAAGGACGAGGACCAGCTGCCGGCCCTGGAGAGAATTCCCTCAGGGACCGATCGCAAAGGCCGGGACAATTCATCCCGCGTCACGCTGGACACGGGCTTCACCCACTTCCTGCGGCCCATGCTCGGCAGTCCGGTGCCAGTGGTGTGCAACGATGCCCAGTGGCTGTGGCTGGCCACCAACTGGATCGGTCAGTACCGCAACCGGCTGTGGTCCAGAAACATGCCCATGATCATGCGGGTTCCCGCCGGGGATCTGGCATCCTCGGGGCTTCTCGATCGGGCGGAGGCCATCCTCTATTTCGATCACGACGCCCTCGACGACGAGCGGGATACACTGGCGGCCTTTGCGGCGGACGGGGGCACCATCGTGTCTCCGGTGGCCATCGACGGCGTGACCGCCCGCGTGCTGGGCGAAACGGAATCGCCCTGGGTGGGCCTGCCGGCGTCCATCAACAGCGCCATGCCCACCGGCGGCACCGAGCGGGAAGAAATGGACCCCGGGCTGGAAGTGACCCGGCTGCGGCACCTGAAGAGCGGCCAGCACACCCGTCAGCGCTTTGTCTACGACATCGAAAACGTGGAACCCGTTGTTGCGGTGCTGCCTCTGGAGCGATATCCGGGGTGGAAGGCCTACCGCAACGGCGAAGAAATACCCGTGTTCGCCACCGGCCCCGATCTGGTGGGTGTGAACCTCGAACCCGGTGTGCACCGGTTGAACCTCGTGTGGGAGATGCCCCTGCGCGACCGGCTGTGCATCGTATGGACCCTCCTCGCGGTCCTGTTCGTGCTGGGCGTCTGGATCCGCCGCATCGTCCTGCGCGCCCTCAACGAACGGTTCGTCGCCGAACTCTGACCTTCGTCCCCAGGCGGAATCGTCCCGCCAACCCGGTTGGCAATTGTGACACCCCTGTTGACACAACACGACGCCCGGAGGACGGCAAATCCGCGTCGCTGCTGAACCCCGCTTCTGGCATCATCCCTGCAAGAGACCATCGAAGATTCCCTTCAACCCGGGAGGAATGCCGTGAAGAACCCGATGGCCGCCGCAATGCTGATCTGCCTGACCCCGACCCTGTGGGCCTGCTACCCGGCAGAACCGGCCCTCACCTGCCCCGAACGGGTGGAGAACGGATGGGTGACAACCTCCTATGATTTTTCGTTTTCAATATGCGGCGATCCGGCGGTGGACATGCTGGTGGTGGTGGACAATGCCGCCGACATGGCTCCCTATCAGGACCGCATCGGACCGTTTGTGGAAACCCTGACCCGAGCCATCATGGATGTCGACACGGATTTGGCCATGCGGTCGGACAACATTGAAAACATTCGCGTGGCGGTCGTCACCGGCGACATGGAAGAGGGGGAATCGTTCCTTGAAGCGGAATTGTGGACCCTGGAACCGGAGGACATTCCCGCTGCCGCCGCCGGCCTTGCCGAGGTGGGCACCGATGGTGATCCGATCCAGCAGCCCCTGGCCGCATCGCTGGCCGGTCTGAATGAATTCAGCGGGAATTACTTCATGTCATTTCTCGTTGTACTGGTCATTTCTGCCCGGGACGATGCATCGCAGCAGGACCCGCCGGAGACGAACCTCCTGTCCCCGGACGAATACACAGAAATGCTGATGGATGAGCGAGCCCGGCTGTTCGGCACCACCGGGGCGCCGGGCAGTATCCTGTTCGCGGCCCTGACGGATGTGCCGGATGTGCCCGCGTGTCAGGGAGACGGATGGCATCTGGCTTCCGAAGGTTGCCTCGACCGATCGGATATGGCCGGCCGCCGTTACGTGGAGGTGGCCACCGGACTGGGCAGTCTCGGTTTCGTCCATTCCATCCACCGGGACGACTGGACATCGATTGCCGGTGACCTCGCGGCAGTGGTCCATGAGTTCGTCGGGCGGGGATGTGCGTATCGCAACCTGCAGTGGGACGAGAGCCGATCGGCGCTTCCCTGCGAGTCCATCTTCAGCTTCTGGGGCACCCGGTGCCCGGAGGGGTTTCCCTGGTCGAGCGAACTGGCGGTGGGAGACGAAGAAAACCCGCGGGTCCGCTGTGCCATGGAGCCCCTGGCAGTGCCCCGGGACTGCCGCGACCTGTCGGAGGAAGACGTGCGGGAACTGATGCGCACCGGTGACGGCTGGTTCTACTGTGAGCGACCGGGTGAAAATTTCAGCGATGCCTGCCGCGACAGAATGGACAACGATCTGGACGGCCTCGTGGACTGCGACGATGACGAGTGCGCCGACTGCATGAACTGCCGGGAGGATTTCGCCGTCGACCTGGAAAACTGTCCCGCCGACTGCCGGCAGGAAATCCGCTACACATCATCTGCCATGGCGGCAGTGAATGACAGCTGGTGGGAAGGACTGCATTGCCCACAGCCCGTGGACATCCAGGACCCGAACTGCATGGAAACCGGCTACTCAGCATGCAACGACGGACGGGACAACAACGGCAATGGCGCCCATGACTGCCACACGGTGCGGCACGGCGAAGCGACGGACGAGTTCCCCGCCCACCTTCCCGATCCGGACTGCTGTCCCATGGAAGGCGCAGAAGGCGCACCCTGCGATCTGGATCCGGACGGCGACGGGGTGGCGGACTGGACGGCGAACTGCGACGGAAACGACCTTCCGGATGCCTGTCGCGCCGCCGCATGGGCCCGCGGCTGCCTGCTCGACTGAACCCTCGCTGCCTTTACACTTGTCTTGACATTCATTAATGCGGTTTGTAAGTACGGGCAGTTCATCCGGGATCGGACAGAAGGCCGCCATGACCGAAGAAATAAATAAACTTGAAGACGAATTAAAGAATCTGATCGTGGAAACCCTCCGTCTGGAGGATGTGCAACCGGCGGACATCCAATCGGAAGAACCCCTTTTCTTCGACGGCCTGGGACTGGATTCCCTGGACGCGCTGGAGCTGGGGGTCGCGGTGTCCAGAAAATACGGCATCCGGCTGACCAACGACCCCGACGAAAACCGGCAGGTGTTCGCAAGTGTCCGCGCCATGGCAGATTTTATCAATAAAAACAGATAGTCAGGACAATTCAACATGAGCACGACAGACCCATCCGCCATTCTCGACCAGGTACAGGTCATTCTCATGGACATGTTCCATCTGACCCGTGAAGACGTCGCCCCCGAAAAGAACCTGTTCACCGACCTGGATCTCGACAGCCTCGATGCCATCGATCTGGCTGCCGAGCTGGGAACCCGGACCCAGATCCGGTTCAGCAACGACGACCTCCGTCAGATCCGCACCATCGCCGACGTGGTGCAGGCCATCCTCACCAAGCAAAGTGAACAGGCCTGAACCGGTCCGCTATCCGTTGCTGCGGGCCCGATCCGCGCCCGGCCCGGAGGAGAACCACCGCCGGTTTCTGCGTCTGGCCTGCGGAACGGCGCACCAGCTGCCTCCCATGCCTCCGGAATCCCGATGGCTGCTCGCGGTCCAGGAACCGTCCCTGTTCGCTGCCGCCCTGATCGCCCTGTGGAAAAAGCGGGCAATCCCCGTGATCTCGGCGGACCTGCAGCCGGGAACCCTCCTTGAACTGGAACAGCATGCCGACGGCGTGGTGCACGACGAACCTGTTCACACGCTGAAACCATCCATCCGCGTCACCACCGAAGAAGGCGACGTCGATACCGGCACCGATCCCGCCATGTCGTTCAACGGCGAAGACACGGCGCTGGAACTCTTCACCTCGGGCACCACCGGCGAACGAAAGTTGATTTCAAAAAAGTTTCGCTCCCTGTTCGAGGAAACGGACAACCTGGAACGGGCGTTCGGCCCTCGCGTGGCCGGCCTGCCCCGCTTCACGACGGTCAGCCACTTTCACATCTACGGACTGCTGTTCAACATCCTGTGGCCCCTGCGCGCGGGGGATTCGTTTCCGCCGGTGAAATCGTTCTACTGGGAAGAAATCCTCGACCGGGCAACCGGCCCCTGCTGTATTTCCTCCTCCCCCGCCCATCTGCGATTCCTGGCGGATGTGGCCGCATCCCGCCGATTCCACAAGGAAGGAACGGTCCTCTTTTCCTCCGGCGGTCCACTGGACGGGGCGGTGGCCCGGGCCATCGAAGACACCGGACTGGCAGCCCCCGTGGAGGTGTTCGGTTCCACGGAGACCGGCGGTGCCGCCTGGCGCTGTCAGGGCCGGCAGGGCGATGACGCATTCACGCCGTTTGCGCCCGTGGAGGTGCGGTGTGACGCGCATCAGCACCTGCAGTTGCGCTCTCCCTGGCTGGACGATCCGGACGCATGGACCGACGTGGGTGACCGGGCCGCCATCGAAGACGGGCGCTTCCGGCTCCTGGGGCGCGCAGACCGCATTGCCAAGATCGCCGGTAAACGGGTCTCCCTGCTGGAGATGGAAAACCTGCTGCGAACGGATGCCCGCATCCTCGACGTGCGCGTATTCCAGATGACCGGGGATCGCCGGGCCGATCGCTCCGCGCTGGCGGTCGTCGCAGTCCTGTCCGACGAATCGGCGACCCGGGACAATGCCCGGCCGACACTGATACAGGAGCTGCGGCGCCTCCTGCTGGCCCGTTTCGAACCCGTCACCCTGCCACGGCGATGGCGCTTCGTGGCATCCCTGCCCGTCGATACACAGGGCAAGACGACCATCGCCCTGCTTTCGGAGCTGTTTCATGGATGACGCATTCTCCCTCTCCCGGGTGCTGCAGACGGTCGAAAAGACGGCATCTGGCGCCGATTTCCACTGCCGCGTGGATAGCCGTTTTGCCGGATTCGACGGCCATTTTCGCGGAATGCCCGTGGTCCCCGGAGTCTGCCAGATCCACTGGGTGTTCGAAGCGGTGGCCCGTCTGACCGGCGCGCCATTTCCCTGCCGGGAGCTGGCGCGGATGAAATTCCACAACCTGCTGGTGCCCGACACCTCGTTTGTTATTTCCATCGAACGGGGAAAAGGAGGGTGGCAATACCGGCTCCACCAGAACGGACAAATCTTCGCCTCCGGAAAGCTGATGGGCCGATGATGAACCCCTGCATCGTTATTCCCACCTGCAACAACGGGACCACGCTCCCGGACATGCTG
Organism: Deltaproteobacteria bacterium; assembly: GCA_029565915.1. GTDB lineage: Bacteria > Myxococcota_A > Polyangia > JAAYKL01 > JAAYKL01 > JAKQNG01. The sequence goes on along the minus strand of JAKQNG010000041.1, from coordinate 100 downwards.
GCACGCATGGCGCCCCTCGGATATCCGATCATCATTGTGGACGACGGTTCCAGTGCACCATCCGCGACGGCGGTCAAGGCGGCGGCAGACCGATGGGATA
>JAKQNG010000028.1 GCA_029565915.1 Deltaproteobacteria bacterium | reverse complement strand
GACCAGCTCCGGATAGTCTTCGAGTCCGCCCACGTCGTTCGGATTGTCGATGATGCCGGGCAGGCCGGTACGGCTTCCCGAGTACGTGTACGTGCCGTCGCGGGTTTCCTGAATAATGCGTGTGTCATGGTCATCGAGGGGGCGATTGCTGCCCACATTGGCGAGTACATTTTCGTATGCCTCTTCAGCAGTCTGGGTTTCCACATATGACAGGAAGAATTCCTCATCGACGAAGGGTTCATAAGGAAATGGCAGTCCATTCGGATTCGCGCCATCTTCCTGATTGGACTCATCGAAATAACCGGGCATGACATTGCCGACCATATAGTACCGCTGCGTGCCCTCGAACCCGTCGTTTGTCGGATTGAGCGCGGTGAATATTTCTGATGCAGGTCCTGGTTTGTAGTAGTTGTTCACGAAATTTACTTCGTGGGCGCCGCCGTCCGTGGTGCGGTTCTGCCAGTTGTAGACGACGTTGTTCCGGATATCCAGTCGCCCGGCGTACGTCACCGTCCCGTGGATGAGTCCGCCCGCAAGGCTCCAGTTCCGGCCCGCCGCATGGGCCAGCAGGTTGTGGTGGAAAGAACCGATGTCCCCACCGATGCTGGCCGCGTAGCCATGGGGTGACTCCTGGATTTCATGGTCCGCGTCGTTCAGCGGCTCCGAGATCAGGCATCGCTGCAGGGTGATGTTCTTTGCGCCCCGCGAACTGAACGCCTCATCGATGCTCCAGCCGATGGACAGATGATCGAAAATGGAGTTGTCGGCCGAAGACATCCCCATTCCGTCCATGGTGACGCCACTCTCCAGTCCGATCCGGGTACGGAAAAATCGCATGATCACGTTGGAACCGCCGGTCATGCCAATCGTCCAGTTCTTGAACAGAACTCCTTTTCCGGGTGCGGTCTGTCCGGCAACGTAAACGTTTCCGTTTCCCTTGGTTCCTGTGATCAAAATTTTTGATTGCAGTTCAATGACACCCGACACTTTGAACACGATCGTTCTCGGTCCGGTCTGATCAATGGCATCTCGAAAACTTCCTGGCCCGGAGTCGTTGAGGTTGGTCACTTCGATGACCCGTCCGCCGCGTCCGCCCTCGGCATAGCGCCCGTATCCTTCCGCGGTGGGGAAGGCCTTCAGCTCATCCCCTTCTCTGCCGAAATCGGTCTCGTCGGTGTCCGCATCCGCATCCGCATCCGTATCCGCGTCCCCGTCGCAGGAACCGGCAGAAATTCCCGCGCCGGTGACGGTCAAACTGTCGATGTTGGCGAGGCCGTCGGCGGTTGTCGCTTCGAGGCGGATCAGATTGACGCCGGCATCCAGCGTCGCCGAGGTGTCGACCGTCGACCAGGTGGTCCATTCGACGGTGCTCAAAAAATCAACGACACCCACAATGGATCCGTTGATGATGAGCTGTGCCGGCCGATCGGTGTTGGCGGCATAGCGCCAGGAGATGTCCGCCGCTCCTCCCGACGCGTTCACCGCCCATTCGATGGCGCTGCCCGTGACGTTGTCGGTGTTGACATAGCCTGCGCCGGAGAAGCCGGTGTGATCCGCATCGATGGTGCCGTCCGCTGAACAGAAACCCGCGGCTTCTTCC
>JAKQNG010000315.1 GCA_029565915.1 Deltaproteobacteria bacterium | reverse complement strand
TCGATGCGGCTACATGGTGACAGACAACCGGTCGTCTCCGGACGAACCCTCTGGAATCTGAATGGATGGAACGAAAAGGAAACCGGAGGAATCACATTAAACAACCGTCCAGGTGGTCCTGGACACGGGGTCCACTTTAGGCATGGGAGCCTTCCTGTTCTCCTACACCCTGTGGGCCACCCGCGGTAGTTACGACTTAGTGATGCCTGTGCTTTCCGCCATTCTCTTCTTTCACGGCGTCGCGATGCTGACCGCCGGCATCACCATGCTGACCGCCGGCTCCATTGCCAAAAACAGATACGCGGCGAAATTCTATCGGCTGAAGCGGGAACAGAAATTCATTCTGGACGGAATCCATCTCACAGCCGGTCCCCATCAACCCCTCGGTGTGGTCGCCTCCTTCCGGTTCTGAAACGGATCGTCATCCTTTCCCGGGCTGTTCCGCAATGAATCGCCTACCCGCCCGGAGATCCCGTCGCCGGTCAGGCAACCGGGGGTCGAGGCAGCAGACATCAGATCCCGTGGCGGTCAGTTCTTGCTGGCAACGACATCGCCGCGTTGACGATTTTCGGCAACATTCGGCGTGAACGGCCGAAATACCGGGAGTGCAGGTTGCATTCCCACTGTCACAGGTCGAGTACCGTCGTCGCACGCCCGAACAGGAGCTGCTCTACGAGGTGCTGCGGGAGCATCCGGCGACGTTCCTGGCGCAGACCGGGACGGAGGGCGGTGAACTGCCCGGATCCGGCGTCGATCAAAACCTGCCTCGACGGCGTGGGGCTTCCGTCCGTCATTTTGGAGATCGCCGCGCCCGGCCGCCACCGCAACTGGAACTCGAATACGTAGACATCGACTACAACACCGCCTGTCCCGCCAGCCACGCACCGGCCCGATTTCCATGGCACTGGAATCCGGACACCGGGCACTTTTCCCGTATGGAGAATGGAATACGAACCCTCGGACTGGGTGCGAATGGCCTCTCTTTTCTGCTGATCCGCGGGCTGGTGGGCCTGCTGATCATTGCGGCCGCCTGTAACGAATCCCCGGCTGCCCCTTCCGACACCGCGGAGACCCAACCCACTGACAGTCCGGACAGCGGGGTTCCCGACGAAACCGATCAGGGTGGCATTGGGCAAACGGACACCGCCGTCGAACCCACCGACACCGAACCGCCGACGAGCGACACCGGTCTTCCCGATGACACCACCGATACCACTTTCGACACCGGAACCGGTCAGGACACGGGGACGGACACGACACCGCCGGCCACCTTCCGCAATCCCCTGAACACCATCCGCGGCTCCGACCCGTTCACGCGCTACTACAACGGGTACTACTATCTGACCGCCACCACCTGGACCAACCAGCTCACCATGAAGCGCGCGACCACCCTCGAAGGCCTCAAGTCCGCCCAGGAACAGGTCATCCGGGAGGAGACCGACACCACCACCGACCACTGCTGCAACATGTGGGCGCCGGAGTTCTTTCTTCTCGACGGTCCCCACGGCCCAAGGTGGTACTACTACTACACCGCCGGGCGGTCCGGGGACGACTTCGGCTACCAGCGGATGTACGTGCTCGAAAGCATCGGCACCGACCCGATGGGGCCCTACACGTTCGTCGGCCAGATCTACGACGTGGCGGGGTGGTGGGCCATCGATGGTTCCGTGCTCGAGCACGGCGGCAGCCGCTACTTCCTGTTCTCGAGGTGGCAGGGGGAGAACCAGTGCCTGTGGATTGCCCCGATGGACAACCCGTGGACCATCGGCGGCAGCGCTCAGGTGATCTCCTGCCCGGAATATGATTGGGAGCGACATGACTCCAATGTGAATGAGGGGCCCGAGGCCCTCCAGCGAAACGGTCGCACGTTCATTGTCTATTCCGCGAGCGGATGCATGGGGTACGAGTACAAGCTGGGATTGCTGGAGCTCACCGCGGGAGGCGACCCGATGGACCCGGCCGACTGGGTGAAGGCTCCCGAGCCCGTGTTCTCGTGGCGCGAATCCGGGCAGCAGGGAGTCTACGGACCCGGCCATAACGGCATTTTCAAATCCCCGGACAATACGGAGTGGTGGCACGTCTACCACGCCAACACCGGGCCCGATGACGGCTGCTACATCTGGCGGACCACCCGGGCCCAGAAGATCAACTGGACCGCGGACGGGACACCGGACTTCGGCGTCCCCGCATTCCTCGATGAGGACCTTGTCGTCCCATCGGGAGAATAGCCGGTTGAGGGTTCAGGCCTTTCGTCGTGAGTCCTTGCAAAGGGCTTTGTTGCTGTTGCCTTGTTTCAACATAATGAAGCCGCTTTGTTCTGCTAACCCGCCTTCTGGTTGAAATACGCCAAGACGGAGTTGACGTACTGCTCGTGGGAAATCTTCGTCTGGTTCGGGTGGTGAGCATTCACAGCTACCAGCTTCTGGTTCCTCCCACATTCAAATGACGATCCTGCAACTCTGCTGTATTTGCCCTCGCTGCCAACCAGATCCCGGAAGAAGCGGTCTACCCGACTGGCGTTGATGACGACGTCTGGATGAATGGCCTCAACCTGCTCAAGCAACAGCGCACTATCTCGATCATAAGCGGCATTGATCGCCGGTTGCCATGAACGGCTGGTTCCGCCCACCTTGTTCACATTCACGATCGCAAGGTTTTGAAGAATCGGCAGCGCCTGCTCAGGCGACGGAAGGTCTCTAAGCGTCCGACAATTGTTAAGGATGCCCCAGGAGACCAGAACGATCAGCTTGCAGGTCCTTTTCCATTTCCGATAGACGGTCACATCAGCAAAAAACCTCTTCAAGTCGACATCTTCGCTGTTGTCCCAGTTTGCTTCTTTGGTGATCCACAGAATTCTGGTAGACGCGGACGCGAACTTCTCCGGATCAACTATCCCATCCTTTTTCAAGACTCCGTTCTTCAGCTTGTATGCTGCGTCAATCTGGGCCAGCCTTTCCAAATCAGGTTTCATAGAGTTTCTCCTTGTGTTTGGTTGTTTTGCTAAAAATATTGTCACCGGGCACAGGGCTTCATGAATACATTGTTGAGCGCCACGAGGTATCCGATGGCCGGGTGATCGGCGATCAGCGACAGCCCTTCTTTCGTTCGCATGACGAGCCCGCAGATCTGAAATACGTCGGTGGAAAAGCGCGCCATCTGCGCGATGACCGTCCCATCGAGGTTGGCTTGCAGAAAAGCCCTCTCAGCTAAAAGGCGCCGTGACGGCAGAAGCAGCGTACACTCCTTCATGGCCAGATCGCGAGCCGCCTGGACGCCTGGCGAATTCGAAATAAATGTCGGCTGGAAAATGGCGCAGATGATGTCTTGCGCCACGCGCAAGGGCCGTGGTCAGTAATCTTCACCACGACACAGGCGCTGTACCGGAAGAAAGTAGCGATCTCGAAATCGATGGCAACGAGCTCCATGCTCTGAACATGAACCCCGCCTTTGACAGAATCTGTCCTGTTGAAACTATTTTTTTAGACAATCCATCCCGAATTTCTCAGCGGTCATGGGGCACCTTCTTGGACCCTCCAGCGGGACCGCAGGAAAAGGGGCTTAATTCGTCCTATGTTCCGCAGGAAGGGCTACATCGTCAGCGTGTACCCGCGTCATCGAGGAACGCGGCCACCCAGGCAAAGGACGCATTCCAGTTGATGGCAATTTCATTGGTCGACCACGACTGGATGTGGTCCACGTAGCATTTTGCCGGCGCGCAGCCCTTGAGCAGCTCCTTCACATGGTCGTCCTGGATGCCCGAATTGGGCCCGCCCGAAAAGATGCCCGGCGGCGGTGCGGGAAACGCGGGATCGAGCTGGTCGGCAAAAAAGCGATGGTGGGGATGGCGCACGGGCCTGGCGCCGTAGCCGGTCACATAACAGGTATCCATGGGATTGCGCCCCAGCAGATAGCCCATGGCGTCGGCTGCCTCGTCGACAAAACTCAGGTCGCCGGAAAAATCAAATGCCAGCCCCATGACGATGAGGGCGTTGATGATGTTGGAATTGGACCCCCACGGATAGGTGCCTTTCGGCCCCACGGTCAGCGGTGCCCCGTAACCCGTTGCACCCGCCTTCTTTGCAAACTGCGCAGCAGCGTTGATGATGTTGCGGCGGATGGCGATGACGTCCGCTTCGCCCAGCCGGCTCGGCGTCACGGCCAGCGAGAGGTTGCCGAGGGGCGCGATATCCTTCCACGTAAACACGCCGTCCGCCTCGTCAAACTCCAGGAACGACGGCACTACCTTGAAATAACGGGAAGCGACCAGCTCTTTTTTGTACACCTCTTCGCCGGTGGTGATGAACAGCTCCGCGGCGGCCCAGTAGAATTCGTCATCCGCCCGGGGATCGTCGTAGGGACCGCCCCCGTGCCCGCCATCCGTGGACGCAACCACCTGCGGGTTCTTCTTCGCCGCCTTCCACGCCGCCTTCGCCGCCTTCAGGCAGGTCGCCGCGAATTCCCGATCGTAGGTGTCATAAATGCGGGCCGCCATGGCAAACACCGCCGCACCGTTGAGGGTGGCCTGGGTGGTCACCGGATACAGATGGCGGGGCATGGTGTCCGCATGGGGAGCGAGGGGCAACCCGGTCCACTGGTCCGAATGGATTTTGTGGTGCAGCATGCCGGCAAAGGGACCTTTTTCCTCCTGCATCTTTAAAAAGAACGCCAGCTCATGACGGGCCTCGTCGAGGATATCGGGCACGCGGTTGGTGTTTTCAGGAATGGACAGAGTGCCATCGGCAAACTGGTGAAAATTGCTGCCGCCGTATCTGGCCCGCTCAAACAGGTTGAGCAACGTCCACAGGGCCGCGCCGCCGTTCACCACATACTTTCCGTGGTCGCCCGCGTCATACCATCCCCCCGACACGTCCCGCACACCACTGCAGGCGTAACGTCGATCCACCTGACCGCTGGTAAAGATGAACGCGTCCGGCGGCAGGCACTCCACCGCCGCATCCTCTGGATGGCCCGCGGGACGCGCCAGGTTTTCCCGACCCGCAAAGGGCATCTCGATGGGCACGCCCGATCGCTGGTGGTAGAAGAACGACAGCGCGTCGAGCTTCATTTTCCGGTACACGTCCTTTCCCACACTGAATGGTTGGCTGTACTGTCCATTCACCCGCAGCCGCAGGGGCCCGCCCTCGTCCTTCCAGTTTGAAAAATCAATGCGGTGAACGTGATCGCCCGATGCCGTATCCGGACCGTACACCTGCGTTCGTTCCCGCAACAGCACCACGCCCGCAGCGTCCACGAGTTCAAATTCCACGGGGTCGGTTTCTGCGCCCCGGTACACCGCCGTCTTGCGGAAGTCCGGCAGGTATCCCGCCTGGTTCACCATCACCACCGGCGGATCCGCCGTTTCCATGACCACCGGTTCCTCGGGTGCAGAAGGCGCCGGGGCCGCTGCCTTCACCTCCAGAGGTGCTGTCGGAGCCGCACCACCGCATGCGCTGCAGAGCAACCAGATTGCGCAGAATGCATATTTCTTCATCTTCAAATCCTTTCGTTCCATCTTCGTTGATCGAACGCATCTTAGCGGATTGGCTGTTCAAAAACATCTTAAAGTCCCGGGTCGCCATTGGTATGCTGGCCCACGAAAAGCCATGCGACGCATTCTTCCCTACGTCCTTTTCGCTGCCGCTCCCTGCTGCGGAAATCCCGACAGCGCACCTCCGGCGCCCGTTGCCGCCGTCGCGACGGATGAACCGTCAGCCCCCGCCGCGATGACAAGGAGGGACGCCGACGCGCTGGTAAAAGGCTGGTGCAGCGCCCTGTCCAGCGGCGACACCGCCGCCCTCGACGCCATGTACGCCACCCGCTTCGACGGCATCCTGAAGGGCAATGGTCCCGCGCAGCACTTCACCCGGGAAGAGTGGCTCGGCGGACAGATGGACCGCATCGCCGGCGCGTCCTGCGTTGCCGACGGCCCGACCGACTTCATCGCCGGTACCGGCCTGGCCACTGCGGCCATCGCGCGGGATGACGTCCGGTGGACCGTGTCCCTGCTGGTGATCGACGAAGACGGAGCCCGGATTGCCCGGGAAAAGTGGGGTGACCGGATGGCATCCGGAAACGGACCGCTGCCCGAGGACTTCAGCGGATTCTTTCTCATGCTCGACGACCGCCACGTGGTGATTCAGGTACTCGACAAGCCGCTACCCGATGACGGAGCCCTTTTCGTGGATGACGAAACCGCCATGCGACCCGTTCCCGACGAACTCCTCACGCGACCCCTGCGCTGGACCCTCAAGCAGAACCTGATTCTCGGCTATGCCGACGGCACCACCGGGGTCGTGTCCATCTCCGGCACACGCCTGGTCGCCCGCTTCAAAGTGCACGCGTCCATGCGGCAGTACTGGCGGGATGCGGACGTCAGCGAGGAGGAGCGGGGTGCCGATCTGTGGCGCCTTGCACAGGCGACCGGCAGCATTTTTCTCGTGGGACAGGTGCGCCCGAAACGGTCCGGCGCGCTCTTTGCCATGGTGGACAAGGGCAATGCACCCGAGCTGTACCACCCGGTGCCGGTGATTGGCGGGGAACGGCGGGAACTCCTCGCGCGTCTCAAGAAGCGCGAAGACTGGCAGGTGCTGCAGGACCGCTTTGCGGCGGGTGGTCGAACCGGCGATTTTTCACACCACGACAGCAAGCTATGGACACAGGGCTTTCGCAACGACAGCGGCCGGCGGCGATTTGCGGCCATCCGGGTGCAGGCGGGCAGCGGCTGCGGCGATTTTTTCGGCAGCATCACCGGCCTGTTTGCACAAAAAAAAGGTGAGATCGCATTTCTGGGACATCCGCCCGACTTTTATCTGGACGCCTTTGTGGACGACCACCGACCCCTGTGCGCCGTGGACATCGATCGCGACGGGTTTCCCGAATTCGTGGGCACGCGCAAATTGATGTACCGCGATGGCGACGTCTGGCAGGCATGGGAACTGAAAATTCCCTCTCTGGTCAATCCGTGCTGAAGCGCAGAACGACTTTTCCCACCGACAGCCACATCTGAAGTACACTGAATACCGGGACCCTGCTTGACTGATACTGGAGGCCAACATGTCTGACTGGAAACCGCTGATCCTTCTGATCGCCCTTTCTGCCGTCGGTTGCTGGAATGCCGGCGACTCCGGCGACGACACGGAATCCGACTCCGACACCGACGCGGACAGCGACGCGGACACCGACGCGGACACCGACAGCGACTCCGACAGCGACACCTCCAGCGACACCGACTCCGGCTCCGACATCGGAGATACGGATTCCCACACGGATCCGGACGTTCAGGAGTGCATGGACGAATTCAATGCCTGGCCATGCCCCTGCCATGGGGACTGCGAGGACGGTACCGGCTACATCCTGTACTATCCGGATAATGTGACCATCACTGATCCGGGCTTCTGGAGTCCTTCCGTACAGGAATACGAGGTGGGGGTGGCATTATTCATGTGCTCAAGCTGTACCCCCTGCGGGGAGTCTTACACCATCAAGATAAACGACACCTGGACCACAACGGACATCCTGGGCCTCTGTGAAAAAGTCGTCGCCGAAAACGGCGCCTGCGGCGGTTGCCTGACAACGAACAAATAGACCGGACCGAGTTTACATCGCCGGAATGCCGGACATGGCGCTATTAACGCTTCTCAGTGAATCAGCCATCTTGATGATCACCAGGAGAGTTCAAAAAAGAACGACTCTTTCCATCGGCGGAAACCATGTCGCTCATAAAACCGATGCGCGGCCTCTCGATGCTGCTGGGACGACAGCAGCAACCGGCGCAAACCTCGATCCATTGCCCATGTCCGTGCAAATGCGATCAATTGGCTGCCGATTCCGCATCCTCTCATCTCCCGGTGAACCAGAATTGCCGACACTTCAGCGCCGGGTGGAAAGCAAACGAGTGACACTTCACTCATTTGCAGATATCCCACGATCTGCTCTTTGTGTTCCGCCGCAAACGCGAGGAACAGATCGCCGGACACCTTCTGACGACAATGGCTGACCTGCTGCACAATATCCGCAGGGGTCAGTCCTGCCGGAAACTCTCCCCAGTGATGCATGAATGCCGCGAGATCGGCGGCATCGGATTCCACAAACGGCCGGATATGCAGATGGATCATGGCAGACTCCGAAGAACGCACCCTGGCTGACTCGAACAGCCGACCCTCGGTTTAGGAAACCGAAAAGGCGGGGGTTCCGCCGTGTTCCGTTGAATTCTGCAAAGATGCTCTGGACCGCATGGAATAAGGCTGATTGCTGCTTTTGTGTGTTCCATTGTGTTGACCCCCGGTCCGTAAAATGCTATTTTATTGTCTACACAGTGTCTACACGGGAATTAGACCGTGGTCAACAAGGGGTAGAAAATGGCATCCGAAAAGCTGACAGAAAACCGGGTGAGACAGTTCAACGCAGAAAGCGGGCAGGCATTTCTCCGGGACGCCGAAATCAAGGGACTGGCCGTCCGCGCGACGGCTGGCGGTGCCAAGGCATATGTCTTTGAACGTCGTCACAACTATCATCTACACCGCGTCACCATCGGCGACACCAGCACCATGACACTGGCCGCCGCACGGCAGGCCGCCCAGCGCATCGGCGCGGAGATTGACGGCAATGCGGACCCGATGGCGGCGAAGCGGGAGAGGCTGACAGCGGCGAAACAGAAGGGTGCCGTGGTCGATGACCTGTGGACCCGGTGGATTGATGCAAACCGCAATCAATGGGGCGACCGGCACCTTGCGGACACCCTCTATCTGTCACGCGATCCGGATGGTGTATTGTTCCCCCTGCTGTCCCTCCCTGTGAAAAGCATCGATGCGCCGGCGCTCATCCGCTGGGCGGAAGCGGAAACGAAAAAGCACGCGGACAAGGTGGCGGATGCGGAAAGACGACGGAAAGAAAATGCAGAGCGGAAACCGGAACGCAGACGGAAAAACCCGTGTCCACCTTCCGGCCATGCGACCGGCAAGAATGCAGCACTCCGACAGGGGTTCGCACGGTTCAAGGCATTCTGGCGATGGGCTCACGGCCGGCCGGAAGAATTCGGCAAGCTGGCCGATCCGGCACTGTTCAACCGCTCCGATCTGCTGGCGGTCATTCCCTCCGTGTCCCCCGCGCGTGATTCTCTTGAACGCGGACACCTGCCCGCATGGTTCAAGGCAGTGGGGGAAATTCAGAATCCTGTAATCCGCGCGTACCTTCAAATCCTGCTGTTGACCGGTGCACGGCGGAACGAGCTGGGCGATCTGAAATGGTCCGACTGTGAATTCCAGTGGAAATCAATTCACATGAAGGACAAAGTAGACGCGGCCGGCCGGATGATTCCGATGACCCCCTATGTTGAATACCTGCTGTCCACATTACCCCGCCGGAATGAATGGGTGTTCTCATCGAAGGCATCCGACAGCGGGCGCATGAATGAACCTCGCATTGCCCACCACCGGGCACTACAGGCGGCGGGAATTCCGCATGTGACGTTACACGGATTGCGCCGGTCCTTCGGCTCACTGGCGGAGTGGGTTGAACTGCCCGCCGGCGTGGTCGCCCAGCTCATGGGGCACCGTCCATCCGCAACGGCGGAAAAACACTACCGGGTGAGACCGCTGGATCTCTTGCGCGTACACCATGAAAAACTTGAACGGTGGATACTCACCGAGGCGGGCATCCCCTTCGATCCGGAATCCATCCGCGCTGGTGGGTTGCGCGTGGTAAAGTAGTTCCTGCCCCGGGCACCGCGCGGAAGTCATGAGCCGCGCGGGTGGCGGATGAACCCCGATCCGCCACTGCCCGGGATTTCTTTTCATCCGGGGCGAAGGGGTGACCATGCCACGGAAAAGAAACGACGATTCTATTGATCATGACAGAGGCGTTGCCGAGTACCTCGCCCATGTAGCTGCATCCCTCGAGGATGGACGACCCGTTCCCGATGCGGAGCCGCTCATTGCTGGACTGCGCAGTGCGGCCGACGTATTGACGACGGATAATCCGAAGCGACGCGACCTTGCCAGATCCCGCCTGTGCTCCGCACTCGGGATCAGCGCCGAAGGTGGTGCGCGACGCGCGAAGCTGGACAGCATCGAGGTTGCCGATCTGTTTGACCCCGAGGTGAAAAACGCGGACATCGCACGGAACGCGGGGTGCTCCGTTCGCGAAGTGCAGCGCATCAAAAAGAAATTGCGCTGCACCATCGAGCGGGTTCGCAAGTTCATGGTCGAAGACATGGAACACCGGCGGCAGGTCATGACGGGCATCCGCGAAAGAGATCCTTCCATCCGCATCACCGTCGAAGACATTAACCTCGCTGGCAGCGCGGCCACCATCGAGGAAACCGCACAGCGGGTTCTCTGCATCGCACGGGCACGCATGGCCCTTGATGCTCACTGGCCGGGTTGGCGCGACCTCGAAAGGCCAACCCGCGTTCTGCTACGCGCAATTTTCGAAGCCCACCACGAAACGCTGACACCCGCATGGGTTCAGGCCGTCCGCTCCCTGCTCTGACTCCCTGACAGGGGGTGACATTACGCGCCAAAGGATTTGTCACGGCGACGCCGGTTATCCCGGACTTACACGGCGCACTTTCGCGCCGCGTGAAACGCCGGGGATTCCGGCAGGGAGAAACGGTCATGAGAAAAATTGCTGTCAACACAAGGGACGCGGCGGCTCTGCTGGGAAGGGCTCCGCAGACGCTCCGCCATTGGGCCATGGAGGGGAACGGTCCGATTGCTCCAATCGAATTTTCAAGAGGTGGTCCGCTCCTGTGGCGCATCGCCGAGATCGAAAAGCTGCTGGGCGTATCCATCGCCGACCTGGACCTCGGCGCGGAACCCCGCGCCGTTGCGGGCCCGGAGGGGGTGTCCCGTGTGTGATTTCTCAATCAGTGTGGACAAGTTGAAAGCCAGTCTCCGCCCCGATGAGCGGGATCAGTGGCGGCATTTTTTCAACGACTGCGCCGGCATCGAGGGCGAGGAAATCGCGCTTTCCACGGTCTTACAGCGACGTGGAATTCAAGACGCGCTGCATATCTGCCGGCAGTTCCTCGACAAAGATTCCCGGTGGGATCTCTGTGTTCATCTCCTGGGCCGCATCGCCGGTCAACCCATGGTGGCGCGGGTTTCCGGGCTCATCGAGCAGCACCTGACCGGGGAATGCGACGATCACTTTTTCGGCGGACAGCTCTCCGAAATCCGGAGCGCGGTCCGCGTTCCGCAGGAGGGAATGTCCGATGAATTGCGCCGGGGCATAGCCGGCGCGGTCGACAGCGACCCGGCAGCTGTGGGTCACGCGGTGGCGCGACTGCTGGCGGGGCCTAAGGACTGGAACGGATCGCGACTTCTGCCGAGCGCGTGGACGGGGGTCATCGCGGACCTGCTGGCATGGATTTCTGCACCACCGCGCGTTTTCAAGAGGTGGACACCACCACCGGCGCCGCCGACCGGCCCTTCATCGGCGCAGGTTTCCGCCGTACAGATGGAGATCCGCCGTCGAAAATTGGAGGCCATGACCATC
>JAKQNG010000300.1 GCA_029565915.1 Deltaproteobacteria bacterium | reverse complement strand
CTGCCGACGTTCGCAACCATCCCCAGCAGGCCCAGGACACCGATGATGCCGAACGTCGGCAGCGGCAGCCGCAGCACCGTGGAAAACGCCTTTGCCGAATAGAAGTCGCCGCTGTTGTAAATCTCGTAGTGATTGAAAAAGAGCAGAAACTTGTCCCGCACCAGGCCCATCCACCGCAGGGGATGGGCGGCAACCATGGACAATCCTTCCTTCAACCAGAAGGCCGAGACTTCCGACGGCTTCAGGGCGCGTCCGGACCGTTCCTGCGCCACACGGGCATAAACCTCCCGCTGCTGCACCGGATCGTCCGCATCCGTGGCCGAAAAGTCGGGCGGCACATTGAACATGCCGTTGGCGCCCCGGCCGTTGCCGATGTAGAAGTTCGCCCCCGCCTGGGTGCTGATCAGCACCGCATCACCGGAACGCACATTGTGAAGGGTGGCGGGGAGGATGGCCCCCAGCGCGGCGACGCAGAACACCCCTGCCGTTGCCGCCCGCCGGGCGATCCCCACGACGTCCCGGCCGGCAAAGAGGAGCCAGCCGACGACAAACCCGCCGAACAGCAGGACGTCAGGTCTGGCCAGAGCAGCGAGGCCGAGCAACAGGCCGGCGACGGCCATCCGCACAACACCCGCCTGTTCACGGGGCACGGCCAGCACGAGGAGAAGGCCGAGCAACAGCGGAATCTGAATGGCTCCCACCAGAAACAGGCTCTCAAAATAGATGGACACAAGATGGGTGGCCTGCAGAAGTCCCGCGATGAGCCCCACCCGCGCGTCGAACACCCGCTTTCCGATGAAGAAGACCAGCACGCCGGAGAGGGCGCCGAGCAACGCGTGGACGATCCGGGGCCCCACAAACCCTTCGCCGAAGCAGAAGAACAGCAGCGCCAGGAAATACGGATAGAGAGGGCTCTGAAAGAACACCCCCTGCGCTTCGCCGTTTCCCTGGACGATGGTCTGCGCCCACTCATAGTAAACGTTGCTGTCCACGCTGGGCGCTGCAAAAAACGGATCGCTGCCCTTTGATTCGAAGAGGTGGACGAGCCGCAGGGATAGTCCGATCAGAAAAATGACACCTGCCAGGAAGGGTTCCCACCGGGGAGAGAGAATGAACGAAGTGGACGGGGTTGCCGGCGCCGGATGCTTCATCGCGGGCTTCCGGGCCTTTTTGGAATGCTTCGCCATGGTCAACCGCCCTCCTCCGCTGTCCAGTAGAGGTTCATGCACTCCTCGCAGATATCGCCTGTTCCGTAGTTTCCCGTGCGGTGCCGATCCCGGAACGCTTCGAACCGATCGCCGTTCCAGATCTCCGCAAGGGTCATGTCCGCGACATTGCCCATCACGTGCACCCCGTTGCAGTCGCGGCAGCAGGGCACCACGTCTCCGTTCCACTGCACCACCAGATACTGCCAGGGAAACGGACAGGGCATGCCCGCGGGATATCGCCGATAATCGCCGAGGGCAGCGAATTCCCGCTGGCCCCAGGGAAAGAATTCCCGCAGCTCAATGTCCACCCCGCGCCTCTTCCATTCTTCTTCGAATGCCGGGGCCAGGGCCTCGTTCTGCTTCATGAGAATCATCCGCAGCACAATCCGCGTGGCGCTCCGGCGTCGATTGCGCTCGTCGATGAAGTGCCGGATATTGTGGTGGGCCACCCCGTAGTCGGCGCCCTGTCCGCGGGCCGCCGCGTAACTCTCCTGCCCTCCTCCATCCAGCGAAATAATCACCTTTGTCGGCACCGCATCCAGGATGGCAGCGGCCCTTGGCGCCGTCAGCTGGGGCCCGTTGACCGACAGGACGGTGTTCAGGCGCCGCTCGGTGGCCATGGCGATCATCCGCGGAAGCCCGGGATGGAACAGGGACTCGCCGAAGTGGAACAGCTCGATTTCCCGGCTGCGCACGGGCTCTGCGTATCCGGCCACCTCATCCATCACCCGGGTGAAAACGTCCATGTCCATGAACCCGATGGGCCGTGTCATTGTTCGGCGGGGGCACATGACGCACGAATAAACACAGTGGTTGGTGGGCTCAATCTGATGCAGGTGAGGCTCCCGGGTGCGCCGCAGATCGAAAAAACGCGACCAGCCGGCCCGGGTGCGCAGGCTGGCGGGAAGGCGGATGGCGGGGTCGGCGGCCCGGGCAGCGGGTTTCCACATGGCCTTAAATCCGGAAATAGCGGAAGTCCCCTTCGGGGCCCACGGACAGCGCATAGATGAGGAGGAGCAGCAGCGTCCAGACCATTGCCGTGAGGACAACGGCAACGCGCCGTGGAAAGATTCGACACAGGATGGCATACATGGTCACCCCTCCAGTCCGAGCAGGCGCAGGAATGCGGCGCCCGCGGCCGGCAGATCCGGCTCCTTGGTAAAAATGAACCCCACGATGACAAAATTCAGCGTGACAAAGATGGACAGCGCCTGCACCAGCGCCTTCCCCACCGGACCGCCGGGTCCGGGAAGACGGTGGCGATGGGCGTTGAACACCTGCCACAGGGCGATGCCGGCGCCGTGATACACCCCCCACGCCACATAGCGCAGGGAGAACTCGTGCCAGAGGGCGAGCACCAGCATGGAGACGAGGATGGCCACATAGGGCAGTCGCATGGCGGAGGCCACGGGCGTGAAGACGTAGTGGCGGCAGAAGGATGACAGGGACATGTGCCAGCGATTCCAGAAATCGTTGATGTTCCGGGCAATGAACGGGTAATGAAAGTTTTCGACGATCCGGAACCCCATCACCGCCGCGAAGCCGATGGCCACATCGCAGTAACCCGAAAACTGAAAATAGAGATTGGCCCCGTGGCGCAGACAGTCCAGGTACTGCGCCAGAGCGGGATTGCCCGCCTGTACCTTGAAGATCGCCTTGGCGACAAGAAACGACGCCACGTAGTTGCCGAGGATGACAATCTTCGCATATCCGAAAAGCACCCGTTCCAGCCCCCGGGACAGCATGGCCCCGTCGAACCGCCGGCGATTCAGGTCCCTGGCAAAGTCGCCGAACAGATTGATGGGCCCCACCATCAGCGTTGGCAGAAAGAACATGTAGGCCAGAAAATCAAGCAGGCCGTGTTCGGGCAGCCGGTTCTTCATCCTTTCGAAGAGATAGTGAATCTGGCGGAACGTGTAGTAGGAGAGTCCCAGGGGAACCGCCTCCTGAAAGATGCGGCGCGGCACGATGGCCGGAAACAGCCCGCCGAGCTTGAACCAGGCGAGCAGCATGGCCATGAGAGACACACCGGACCACAGGACCGCTGCAGAACTCGACCGGCGGGCCAGTGCAACCGTTATGGCGGACGACATCAGCAGCAGGACCAGGGACACGGGCGCGTATACGCCGAGGAATGCGGCCGTCGTAAGGGCGATGGCCCACCTGGCGAATCGTCCGGGGACGATCCAGACGAGCATCGCCGCCCCGCACAGCCACAGCAGCACATGCAACTGCAGAAAGGTCAATTTCTGTCCTCCTGCTGCAACATCCGCCGGAGTTCCGGCAGAATCCACCGGGTAAAAGCGATGCGGCCGTCCCGGTTGTAGTGGGCATAGTCCATGTAGTGGGAAAGGGGCATGTTCTGCGGCGATACGAGCAGCGGCACGTCATATCGATTGCCCACGAGGCCGTTCATCCGCTCCTGGCAATCCACAAACCGCCGTGGCATCACGCGTCGGGCCGGTTCGGAAGGGACAATGTCGAGCAACGCCACGGGAATCTTCCGCCGGCGCGCCTCCTCCAGAAATGACGAAAGCGCATCGGGAAGCTCCCCGGGACAGCCGCTCCAGTCGTCGCGCCGCATCTTCAACCGGTAGAGTTCTTCGTCGGAATGGAGGGCGGCCATGCGCTGCGCCTGCTTCGCGGGGGACCACCGCTTGAAGTTCTCGAAATGGTCCTGCCAGTCGAGTTCGGCGTCCAGGTGCGGATCGGTGAACGCCCGGCTCTCGGTACCGGCCGAAAAAAAAGAGCGCAGGGTGGACAGCACGAACTTCCGGTGGGCATCGAGGAATCCCGGCTCCCGCCGTTCCCGGTACCAGGTGAGCACCTGATCCTCGATGAGCACGGCATCCGGCGCCGCGCGCAGGATGTCGTTGAACAGAGGCACCAGTCGGTGGACCAGCAAAGGACCGTTCTGATCGATGCGAAGGAACGAGATGCCCGGATAGCCCATGTCCGCGGCAACCGCCTTTGCCCGGGCGTCCTTGAAAAACGCCGCCTGGGTCAACGACGTACCCACCACGAGGACCAGCTTCTCGCCCGTCTGGCGACGGTGCACCAGCTGGCGGCCCGCCCCGTCGATGCGCCGGCGGATTCCGTCCAGATCGGCCTCGTCCAGCGGCGGTGCGGGAAGTTTGGTCATCCACAGCCAGCTGCCCGACAGCAGCCCCAGCGACAACAGGACAAACAGGATCCAGGCTGCCAGCGGTGCCGCTGTCGGCATCTCCCCGGGAGGTACCGCAGACGACGGAATGCCTTTCTTCTTTTTTTTCTTCACGGGCGCCGCCTTGATTCAATCATCCTCACCGCATCCGCCAGCCGCTCGATACCCATGATTTCGGCGGTGGACAGGGCAATGTGAAAATGCTCCTCCAGGGCGGCCACCAGCTGCAGGTGGGCCAGGGAATCCCAGCCGGCCACATCCGCGGCAGTCGCATGGATCGCAAGGCCATCAACCTTTTCGTTGAATACGCCGGCCGCGATGTGCCGTACGGTATCCGCGATGTTGTCATCGGTCGCCACGCGGGCCGCAATAACCGTTTCCTGCGCCAGCAGGGCGCGGGTTTCCGCGATGTTCACCTTTCCCGCCGCTCCCCTGGGCAGGGCCGGCAGCAGGTGAATCCGCGACGGCACCTTTTCTTCTTCGAGCTGTTCGCGGCACCAGACCACCAGATCGCCGGAAGTGCATACCGCGCCATCCGTCAAGACCACACAGGACTCCACCCGTTCACCGAAGGTGTCATCCTTTTCGCCGAACGTCACCGCATCCGCCACCTCCGGATGCCGGCGCAGCGCCGTGGTGACTTCTTCGGGATGCACGTTGATGCCACCCCGGATGATGAGCATCTTGCGGCGTCCCCGGAAGACATAAAAGCCATCAGGGTCACAGGACAGGTAATCGCCGGTCCGCAGCCACCCGTCCACCAGGGCTTCCGCAGTGGCCGCCGGATCGTTGAGGTAGCCGTCCATCACCATGTCGCCGTTCAGCAGCAGCTCGCCGGTTTCGCCGTCCCTGACCTCGCTGTGCCCTTCGTCCACCAGCCGCACGCGGCAATCCACGGGCCGGCCCACCGTTCCGATGCGCCAGTTCCCGTCCCCGGGGCCGCAGAACAGGCCGGCGGTAACCGTTTCGGTCAGGCCATACTGGTTGCAGATCCGCACGCCGAATCGCTCCTCGAAATCGCGCCAGAGTTCTTCTTCGAGCAGATCTGCGGCGGAGATGAGCATGCGGAAATCCCCGGTGCGGAATGCGTCCACATACTCGTTGCCCAGCCGCCGGATCAGTGCCAGCAGCGTCGGCACCGCAATGAAATGGGTAATCCTGTGAGTGTAAATCGAATCGAGGAGCGCGCCCATCCGGTGAATCTGGAACGCCACCGGACGAAACGCGGCGGCCCCGTGGACAAACGCCATGAACGGCCCCTGAATCAGGCCGTCCGCATGGTAGAGCTTCAGTACGTTGAGAATCCGGGTATCCGTATCATAGCCGTACTGCCGGCCATGGGTGGCCGCGTGGGCAAAGAGCGACCGGTGGGAAATGAGCACGGCCCGGGGCGCTGCCGTGGTTCCCGACGTAAACAGCGAATAGGCGCCCGAAGATGGATCGATGTGTGCCGGCGGCTCCGCGGGCGACACGGTGTCGAGGATGTCCGGATATCGGAGGACGCCATCACCCGTCGCCGGGTCCTTCGGGCGGAGCAAGCGGGAGAGGAGGCTTTTCTTCTGTTCTGACCGGACGCGCAGCAGTGGGAGGTCATTGGACACCTGCCATTCGTCCACCTTGTTTTCGTCGAGAATCAATGCGTCCGGCGCCGCAATGGCGCGCAGCAGGTGAAATCGCTCCAGGCGGGTGTCCGGATCGACGAGGACGGCGGTGATGCCGTTGCGCAGCAGGGCAATGAACATCACGCACATGGCCGGTTCATCCGCCGTGGACAGGATCACCCGCGCGCCGGGAGCGAGTTTCATGCTAAAAAAGACGGCAGACAGACGCCGGACGGCATCCGAGAGGGCGCCGTACGATATGGTTCTGTCGGCAAAGGTCAACCACGGTTTCCGGCGAACGTCGGCACGGCCGATCCGTTCGAATGCCTCCACCGCGTTTCTGGCGGTTGCTTCAGGCATCGCGCAACTCCATGGCCAGCTCCCGGCGCAGGAGGGAACCCAGTCCGTCCCGGGGCAGGGACTTCCGCAGGACAAACCGCGACGGAATCCGGTGATTGCCGAGCTGGAGCGCCACCTGTCGCCGGAGGGCATCCACCAGCGCGGCTTCGTCCGCCCCGGGCTGCCGGGGAACCACGAACGCCGCCATCCGCTCGTCGCCGTGGGCGGAGAGGAATCCGCAGACGCCGGCGTCTTTCAGGAGACTGCTCTTCAACAGTGCTTCTTCGATTTCGGCCGGATGAATCAGGTCGCCCCGGCTGTCCTTGACGATGTCGCGGATGCGGCCCTTCAGCGTCACATATCCTTCGTCGTCGATCCGGGCCTCGTCGCCCGTGTGAAGCCAGCCGTCGCGAATCATGGCCGCCGTCGCGGTCGGGTTGTTCCAGTAGCCCAGCATCAGGTTGCAGGGGCCCACCAGCAGTTCGCCGTTCTCGATGCGCAGGGTTGTTCCGGCCGCCTTCCCCACCGTGTCGGTCATCGCCTTCGCGCTGCCGGGCGGCACCGCCGTGCAGATGCCCGTGGTTTCGGTCAGTCCGTAGTAGTTGTACACGGGCACACGGTAGTGTTCGACGAAGCGGGTGATGGTGTCGACACGCAGCGCGCTGCCCGTGCAGATGATGTGCCGCAGGGAGATGCCATCGCCGGACAGGCGCCCGCTCTGGTCCACCAGTTGCCGGAGCAGGGCCGGTGTGGCGGAGGCGATCGTACACCTTTGCCGCGCCGCGCAGTCAACCACCGACAGGACGTTGGCGCTGGCGGATTCCCGGGCGCAGAGCACGGCGCACCCGGCGTGGAGCGATGCGATGCAGGGGTTGCGCAATCCGCTCATGGCGTGAAGTTCACCGATGCTCCACAATGTGTCGTTTTCGTTCCAGCCGTATATTTTTTGCACCAGCGCGCCGCTGCGCCACAGGCTGCCGTGGCTGAGGGTCACGCCCTTCGGTTCGCCCGTGGTGCCCGAAGTGAACAGGATGACGCCGGGATCCCGTTCATCGGGGCAGTCGTCCGGCGGGTTGCCATCACCCTTTTCATCCAGCCAGTCGCAAAAACGTGTTCCGGCGGTCGGAAGGGATTCGTCGCTGTCATCAAAAACGACCACCGGTCCTTCGAAGGACGACACCACATCCCGTCGGGGCCGGTCGACAAAGACCATCCGGGGGGTCACCAGCTCGAAGGCCTGAAACGCCGCCCGGGGCGCCGAACGATGGTTCAGCGGCGCCGGAATGAGTCCGCGCTGCCAGCAGGCCAGGATGAGCAGCACCGCTTCCGCATGGAACGCGGAGACGATGGCCACCCGATCGCCCTTTTTCAGACCGGCAGAAAAAAGGGCCGCGGCAATCCGGTGGACCACCTGCGCCGCATCGGAAAAAGTGAAGCGGGAGCCGTCCGCTTCGGCGATGAGGAACGGCCGCTGTGGAAAACGGCGCACGGCTTCGTCGAACAGCCGGTTGAGCGTTGCGGACGCATCCTGTTGCACGGGGGTGTTCACGGAGGCGCATTCTGCCACAGGCACCCCGTCCGTGAAAGCGGGAATCATTGGGGAATCGGCGGGAGTCGGGTTTGATGAATGCAAGTGCTTCCACTGTTGCGCGCAAGTGTCCACAGGACCGAAAGTTCCGCTTGCGGAGATCAAGTCGCGGACTCTACTATCAATCCATGACAACCATCCGGGCCATCCACACGACACTTGTCGCGCTGTTTCTTCTCTTCGGAACCGCCGGCTGCTGGAGATCGGCGAACACGGCCGATGACACGGACACAGCCGACACCGAAACCGTCGACACCGAAACCGTCGACACCGAAACCGCCGACACGGAAACCGCCGACACCGAAACCACCGACACTGAAACCGCCGACTCAGAAACCGCCGACACCGAAACCGCCGACACGGACACCCTTCCCGTCTGCGATCCGGGCTGGTATCTGATGGCCGATCTGGCCACCTGCACCCACGAATTCACCGCGCAGAAACTCGCCTTCCAGTACCTTGATGATGCGTTCCGATGGTGCACCTGCGGACTCGGCTTTGATCAGCGGATCCGCTGCTGGGGAATCAACTGGAACTGCGACCCGCCGGAGGGCACCTTTGTGGACATCACCGGCGATGAAGACGGTCTCTGCGCCCGACGCGATGACGGATCCGCCGTGTGCTGGGGGGATGATGCCGCTGTTGTGCCCGAAACGGAACCCTGCCACCTGCTCGCCGATTACACGGTCGCCTGCGACGGCCCTGCCCACACGGACATGAACGAGCCTCCCGGCGGCCTCTTCCTTCCCGGGCAGATCGCTTCCGGCGAGCTGATCACCGCCATCGGACAGGACGGCCTGTTTCACCTCTGGGATGATGAGGACGGCGTTGGCGATCTGGCCCATTTCTGGTCCCCTTACGCTGACTACGCAAGGACCTATCCGTTTGACGATGTGTACGCCTCTGCAGCAGCCGGAGAAAGCCATGTCTGCGGCGCAACAACCACCGGCCGGATCGTCTGCGCCGGCAGCTACGGCATAGACCCGCCATCGGGCGTCATCGCCCATGTGGAAAACCTGCAGCAGCTCGACGCCTGCGGCCCATTCACCCGCCTGCGCACCCCGGAGGTCGTCCACGTACTGAACGGTGAAGAATCGCCGTCGACTTACGCCGGTTTAGGCGCAGACCTTCCGCCCACCGGCGTGTTTGCGCGCATCGCAGTGGGCGAATGGAATGGATACGCCCTGACGGCGGATGGCACACCAACTGCCTGGGGCGATAATTCCTTTGGCCAGGCCCAGCCGCCATCCGGTCCCTTCACAAAAATTGCTGCGGGATCACGCCATGCCTGCGGCCTGACCGCAGGAGGCGACGTGGCCTGCTGGGGGAACGTCGCATCGTCGACGCGGGACGGTTCATGGACAGACATGGACTTCCGTCTGGACAACGAATGCCTCATCCGCTCCGACGGCAGCGTGGTCTGCACGAGCTACGACGGGTACTACGTGTTCACCCTCGGTACGACCGGGCTGGGAGACCCCGACGGCAACTTTTCCATTATCGCCACCGGTGACCGGCACGCCTGCGGCATCAACACCGATGGTGAGCTGTTCTGCTCCGACAGCGACCAGCCGGTGGCCGGCACGTGGCTGGACGTGGATTGCGGCAAAGGAACGATCTGCGCACTCTCCGCGGCGAGAACGATGTCCTGCCGGACTTACGACGACGGCAGTGAAACCTGGTCGGCCTGGTTCGTCACAGAGGCGTCCGAAGGCGTGTTTATCGACGTATATGCGGAAGAAGGCATCGCCTGCGGTCTGCGGGATGACCACCTGATCGCGTGCCAGGGCACTTCGGATCTGGTCGGCCTGATTCCGGTGGATGTTCCCTTTGCCGATCTGGCCATCGGCCCCGCGGGGACCGCCTGTGGCCTGCGCATGGACGATACGGTGACGTGCTGGGATCAAGATGCGATCCACATCCCCCTCAGCGAGCCGCTGCAGAAAATTTCCGGTTTCGTGGGGCTGACGGAAGACGGTACCCTGACCTACTGGGATCCGGACGTCACCAGCCCTGCCCTGCCCGCCGGCACCTTCACCGACATTTCCACCTGCGGCCCGCCCTGCGGCATCCGCACAGACGGCACCATC
>JAKQNG010000298.1 GCA_029565915.1 Deltaproteobacteria bacterium | reverse complement strand
GT
Source organism: Deltaproteobacteria bacterium (assembly GCA_029565915.1). Lineage (GTDB taxonomy): Bacteria > Myxococcota_A > Polyangia > JAAYKL01 > JAAYKL01 > JAKQNG01. The sequence goes on along the minus strand of JAKQNG010000298.1, from coordinate 1,796 downwards.
GCTGCTGGCCGCCGACACCGATCCCACCATCCAAATCGGCGGCATGCTGCCGGCCATCGGCGGCAACACCCGCAGCGGATCCACCGGCTGGTTTCTCATGGAGGCCTGCGAGTACAAAAACAGCTATCACAGCTTCCATCCCACGCACGCCCTGATCCTGAACATCGAGGCCGACCATCTGGATTTCTTCAAGGATCTGGACGATGTGTTGGCTTCCTTCGCCCGGTTCACCGAGAACCTCGCGGACGACGGCTCGCTGGTGCTGAATCTGGATGACGCGGGCTGTCTGGCACTGGCGAACCGTCTGAAGCGCACTTGGTGCGGGTACCGGGTCCTGGAATCCGCCATGGGCGCCCAAACGGAAACCCCACCGGAGTCCTCAGCCACCGGAGCGGTCGCCGCCATGGACGGCACGTCAGGCACGGCAGCCGCCATGGACGCCACGTCCGGCACAGACATCCCGGCGGCACCGGCATCAAAAACGCCGACGGCTTCCGAACCGCAAGCCCTGTATGAGGCGCGGCATGTCCGGACGGAAAACGGACTGCCCGTCTTTGATGTTCATGTGGACAAGGTCCGCGTGGCAACTGTCCGGCTCAATGTCCCCGGTGCGCACAATGTACAGAACGCGCTTGGCTGCTTCGCCCTGACCCACCGGGCGGGCATTCCGCCCCAAGTCATCGCCAACGGCCTGTCCGCCTTCACCGGCACCGGACGCCGCTTCGAGTTCCGCGGACTGGTGAACGGCGCGCGCCTGTACGACGACTACGCCCATCACCCCTCGGAAATCCGGGCAACCCTGGCCACCGCGCGCCAGATGACAGGCGGTCGCATCCTGTGTGTCTTCCAGCCGCACACCTACACCCGGACCCGGGAACTGCTCAAGGATTTTGCAGCGGCGCTGATCCGGTCGGACCTGTGTGTCGTGGTTGACATCTATGCCGCGCGCGAGCCGGATTTGGGGCAGGTGCACGCGCGGGATTTGGTACAGGCCATCAGGGAAAGGGGCGGAAACGCCACGTATGCCGACAGCTTCGCGGCGGCGGCACAGCTGGCGCGCCAGCAGGCAGCCCCGGAGGATGTGTTGCTGGTCATGGGCGCGGGCGACATTGCCGCCCTGCCGGATCTGCTGCTCTCCCCGGATCGCTGAGCGCCGGCGATTACTGCCCGTCGCCGGTCACATCTGTTGCCGACACATCCGTTGCCGGCACATCCCAGATGAACCGGCACTTCTGCCTGTCCCCGTACAGGTACAGCTCGTTGTCCGGTGGAATGTCCACAATGCTTTCCAACCGTGCCCCCAGCCGTTCAATGGTCCGCCGGGACGGCAGGTTGTCCGGATTGCAGGTGATGACCACCTGGTTCATGCCATGTGCCCTGGCAATGCGCACAATGAGCCGGCAGGCTTTTTCGGCCATGTGGTGGCCCCGGTAGGGGGGATGCACCCGGTACCCGATGTGCCCCGCGTAATAGATGTTCTCGTTGTCGCCAATCCGAATGTCGATGGTTCCCAGCTCGGCCCGGCCATGAAGCGGCCGCATGGTGAACCGGTACGATGGCACCCAGCCATGGACCAGATCTTCGGGCAGCTTCTCCTCAAGCACCAGGCGGAATCCGTCCCCGCGGATTTCCTCGAACCCGCGAAGAAAACGGAACCGCGCCGCGCGCGCCGCCTGCCGTTCCCGTCTGAAATTGTCCAGCTGATGGACCCATTTCATGGATGTGCCGCCTCCGTTTCAAATCACCATGCCGTGCGCGTGTTCCGCAAGCCATCTGCGATGCAGGGCATAGTCGGG
>JAKQNG010000287.1 GCA_029565915.1 Deltaproteobacteria bacterium | reverse complement strand
ACCGCCAGCGGCTGCAGGATGGTGCCGACGATGATGATCGCGGGAATGGCATCCAGGAAGCAGCCCACGACCAGGAAGACGGCCGCGATGAAGAACCCGGTGGTCGTCAGGCCCATGTGCCAGGCGCCCACACCTTCCAGGATGGCCTTCGGGATCTGGTAATACGCCAGCAGCCAGCCGAAGGCGCTGGCGGTGCCCACGCAAAAGAGCGCCACCGCCGCCAGCTTGCCGGTATCCAGCAGGTTTTGGCTGTGGGACCACCAGGCCCAGTCCGGGACCTTGTCCTTCTGCGCCAGGGCATCGACAAAGGCCTGCGCGTTCGCGTAGCGGTACGCGGTGACGGTCATGTCCGCCTTGCCGTCTGTCTGCAGATGCGCGGGCAGGGAGAGGTTGAAGGGGATGACGGGTTTTTCCGCCGTGGGGAACTCCAGCCAGCTGCTGCCAATGGAGAGCCAGCCATTGTCCGGATTGGCGGAGGTCTTCTCGTCCGGATTCGTTTCAAAGGAGAAGGTGAGATCCGCCGGGAGTTTCTCGTCGGTTCCTGTGAGGGGCAGGCCCTCTTTGACCGTGACGGTGTATAGTGTGCCGGGGGTCAGCGGCCTGCGCGGCACAAAGGCCACGGCGGTGCCATGGGTTTCAAACCGGCCGTCCACCTCGGGAGAGATGCTGAAATGTGCCTTGTCCAGATTGATCCCGGCATGTGAGAAATAGATTTCAATGCCGGTGTCCACAGGCACATAGGAGCTCTGGTGGGCCGGCAGGGTGCCGACAACGCCAAAATCCTTCCGGGTCTGGAAGGCGAAGGAGATGACCTCGCTGTCCGAAGCGGTCATGTCAAAGAAGTACAGCGCGTTGTCCGCCAGCGGATGGGAGGGGGTGACGCGGAAGGTGTTGCGGGAGACGGGTTCGAGCTTCAGGCTGAAAGTGTTGTTTTCAGTCTCCGCGGAACCGTCGGACGCGCCGTCCGAACCGTCGGACGCACCGCCCGAACCGTTGTCCGTGCTGTCCACCGCAGCTGTGATTGCGGGCGGATTGCGCAGCTTGAGCCGATTGCCCAGCTCGGCCAGGACGCGCGCCGCCTGGAAATCATCCGTGTCCGGGCCGGAAAAGATGGCCATCTCTTCGTCCGGAACGGTGAGCAGGAAGGTGGTGTCCGGGAAAATGCCGGTCCTGTCGGACTTGTCGGCCTCCAGCGCGTATCCTTTCCTGTAGGTGTCCGCGTTGGCCCGCAGGGATGGCGACAGCGGCGTTCCAAGCCAGAAAACGGGAACGGCCAGTGCCATGACCAACAGCACCGCGAGGGCGCGTTTGCCGGGGATGCGTTCAAATGGATTCCTTTTCATGACATACCTCCAAGATTGTTGCAAATCACCGGCATCATACCGGCAATATATCCTGACACCACACGTTGCACAGCCGCATGGATGATCGTTACCTTTTTTGGGGTTCATCCAATCAGACGTGGGGAATCCCGATGTGGTTCATTGACAGGATGCAATCCCACGATTTTCTCGCCGAGCGCATGCCTGGCATGCCGGGAACGGGTGACGGCGGGAAAACATGCGACGGCGGATAAACACGAGACGGCAGATAAACATGGGGCGGCGGATAAACACGAGATGACGGAAAAACACAAGTCGGTTGAAAAACACAAGACGACACGTCGCCGGTGCGATATACTATTATCGATAATGGTGTGTGTGAGGGAGCCGATGAGAAAACGATTGAGCATGTCCATCAGTGAACAGATCCACGAGCATCTGCGCAGTGAAATCATGGATTGCACCCTGATGCCGGGAGATCGCATCCTGGTGCAGGAGGTGGCCGGCCGGTTTGGTGTGAGCCAGGCCCCTGTGCGGGACGCGCTCGAGAAACTCAAGCAGGACAACCTGGTGGACGCCCGTCCCAACCGGGGGGTGGTGGTTTCGCAGATTACCCGGCAAAAAATGCAGGAGCTGTTCGATGTCCGTGTGCTGATGGAAGGCTATGCCGTCAGGCGCGCGCTCCGGCATATCGGAACAAGGGAGATCATTGTGCTCGACCGCCTGGTGGACGAGATGGCGAACGCCGTCGACACGGGGGACAAATGGGGCGCCGCCATGGCGGACCTGAAGTTCCACGGCTATTTGTATGGATTGTGCGACAACCATGTTGTGCAGGACACCTGGGCCCGCATTCAGGACAATATGATCCGCTACATGAACATCAGCCAGAGGCGGTTGCCCATGGACAACCTCATTCCGGCGCATCGCGCGTTGGTTGACGTGCTCAGACAGGGAGATGCCGACCGGACTGAGGCGGCGTTCCTGGAGCATATCGGCAGCTCCTTTCACATCGAAATTCTCGAGGATGAGGCACCGCCGCAGCAGTAGACCCTGATATGGCAGTGCCATCCCCCTGGTGATGAACCCTGCCGCTGCAAAAGTCCCTGTGTTGGAAG
>JAKQNG010000284.1 GCA_029565915.1 Deltaproteobacteria bacterium | reverse complement strand
GATGGTGGTGGCCGACATGATATCGGCATACAGAATGTCCGATGATTCCGGATCGAGATAGCTGTTGTACTCGAAGTACTCGGTGCCACCCACCGCGCCGGCGCCCGGAATCAGCGTATACAGCTCATAACCGTCCACGATGATGCCGTTCGACTCCGCTTTCAGCGTGCCGTAGTCCTGCTGGGACATGATGGCATTGGTGACATAGAAAAACGTCCCGGGCGTCACTGCGTTGAACAGGTTCAGCGCATAGGCTGCCGCCTCCTCGTCGCCGGAGGACACGGTGCAGTCCGGGGCATCCGGCACAACCTTGGCGTGCTCGATGAAGAACGAACTCTCGTTGTCCACGCATCCCCACATCGCTGCGACCATTGCCGTAACGGCCATCCCTTTCATCCATCTCATGAGCCACCTCCTGTTCAAACGACAGGCCCTGTTGTCGGTTCCATTATATTTCATTGCAGTCATCCTTGCACCTCACATTACTGACCGATGCTCTCGGCGCGGTTCACAATGGTCGGCGTGATGAAGATCAGCATCTCCGAACGGCGATCCGAGTCGGACCGGGTCTTGAACAACCAGCCGAGGATCGGAATGTCTCCGAAGAAGGGCACCTTCTTGTAGCTGCGTCCGTGGTTGCGGGTGAAGATACCGCCGATAACCGCCGTGTGGCCGTCGTTGACCAGCAGCTCCGTCTTCGCCTCGCGCTTCAGGATGGTGGGGTCGCCGGCCGCGCCCTTGTTGTTGAAGTCCGGTTCATCCCGCGTCATGTTGATGGACAGGAGGATGGAGCCGTCCGCGGTCACGTGGGGCGTCACCGTCAGGTTCAGCTTGGCTTCTTTGAACGCGGTCTGCACACCGCTGGCCGACACGCGGCTGTAAGGAATGAGCGTGCCCTGTTCGATGCTGGCCTGGCGGTTGTCCAGCGTGAGGATCTTCGGGGAGGACAGAATGCGCAGCGTGCCCTCTTCTTCCATGGCCGAAAGGCGCAGGTTCAGATTCGCGTTGTTGGCGATGGAACCGAGGGAAATACCCAGCGCACCACCAGCGCCGGTACCTGCCGGTGCCGGAAGGTTGACCGCAAAATTCGGATTCGGGCTGCCGCCGGCTACCGGTGTCAGGCCCGCCGTGGGCGCCTTGTTGTCCGTTGCGCCGCCGGCCACGCCGATGGAGCTGGGGAATGCCAGTCCGGTCGGGTTCCCGGTGGCCGCACTGGCCGAAAAGTCGCCTCCCCACTGGATGCCGATTTCCCGCGCATAGGTGCTCGTCGCTTCCACGATGCGCCCTTCGATCAACACCTGCGGTGTCTGCGTGTCCAGGTTCCGGATGAGGGCCTCAATCTGGTCGAGGATTTCCGCCACATCCCTTGCGATGATGACGTTCGTGCGCTTGTCGACAGACAGCTTGCCCCGATCGGACAGCAGGTCCTTCGCCCGGGCAGAGAGTTCGTCCGCGGTGGCATAGGACACGGGAATCAGCCTGGTTTCCAGGGGCTGCAGCTCCTTGCTCATTTTGATCCGCTCAATGGCCTTCTCGTACTCCGCCTCAAGGACGGAGAGCGGTGCCACGCGAATCAGATTGCCTTCCCGCACCTTTCCATAGCTCTTGGTTTCCAGGATGACATCCAGCGCCTGATCCCAGGGGACGTCCCGCATGCGGATGGTCACCGACCCGGACACTTCATTGGAGGTCACGATGTTGACATGGCCCACATCGGCCAGCAGCCGCAGGATGTTGTGGATGTCCGCGTTCTTGAAATCCAGATCGATCCGGCGACCCGTATACCTTTTGGGCGCCTGATTCAAATCCTTGAGCGTCAGCGAATAGGCGGCCGTCCGCTCTGTCGGGTAGTCATAGGCGTCACTGGCTTCCCGGTGGACCACCCGCGTCGTATCACCCATGGGCGTGATGTCGTTCAGATTGACCTGGTCCGAAACAAACGTCCACTCCAGGTTTCCATCCACCACGGCAACGCTGTTCTTCGCGCCGGACTGCAGGGCCACTTCCACCCGCACACTGCTGCCGTCCCGATAAGAGCTGATTTCCCTGATGGCGCCGCCGAAATCACGGACATCCAGCTTGCGCTCCAGCATGGGCAGCAGGCGGGCATCCGCCAGTTCGAGGATAAAGGTTTTATTGCGTCCTTCGGATTTTGCATATTTCAGTGCGCCGTCGCCGGAGATGACCACTTTCTGGGTGCCTCCCCGATTGACAAACCGGATATCCTGAATCGCCCGCTGACCCGCCGGTTCCGCGATCGGTACCGCTGCAGGTGTTGCCACAGGTGCGGCAGCGGGTGCCGTCGGGGCCACCGCCGGAGTCGACACCGCGGATCTGGATGCGCTCAGCTCCTGAAGCCGCGCCAGCCGCTTTTCCTCCTGGGTCATTTTCTTCGAAGGCGCCGGAGGTGCTGCCGCAGGTGCGGCCGCGGCCACGGGTGCCGTCACGGGTGCCGCCACGGGTGCCGCCACAGGCGTTGTCGATGCGACGACAGACGGTTGGCTTTCTTTCGTTGCCGCGATCTGTTCTTTTACCGCATTCTTTTCCAACTCGCCGATGCGGGCTTTCTGGGCTGTAATCGTGCGATTGGCTTCTTCGAGTTCTTTTTCCATCCCGCTGATCTTCGCCAGCACTTCGCTGGAGCGGGTCGCTGCTTCTCTGGCCGCGGACTCCGCCCTGGCCACCTTCTTTTCCGCGTCAGCAATCGCCTTCTGTGCGTCCGCCGTCGCCCGCTCCTTGTCCTTCCGGGCCGCAGACCGGGCATCTTCCAGAGACCGGGTCAGCTGGTCGCGCTCCGCTTTCAGCGAAGCGGCATCGGACGTCGCCTTTGCCACCGTTTTTTCCATGGCTGCCAGCTGTTGTTCATACGTTTTCTGCCGTTCGGCCGATCGGACTTCCGCCGCAGCCAGTGCCTGCTCGGCCCGCGCGACATTCTTCTTTGACAACTCCAGGGCCCGCAGCGCATTGTCGAGCTGGCGATCCGCATCTCCATACTGCTTTTCCGCATTCAGATATCTGGAACGCGCGGCCACTGTCTCCTTCGACAGTTCCTGCACCCGATCATACAGCGCCCTGCGGTCCTGCTCGCCGGCTTCCCGATACGCCTTCTCCGCGGCCTGCTGGGCATTGCGCGCATCGGCGGCATCCTGTTTTGCCGATTCCATGGCGTGAAACGCCCGCGTCAACTCTTCCTTTGTGGACGACGCCGCAGATTCCGCGTCTTTGCGTGCCGTCTGGGCAGTGGCGGCTTCTGCTCGCGCCGCATTGAGAGACCGCTGCAGCTCCGACAGCATCTTTTCGAGCCGGGTTCGTTCGGCCTGTTCCCGCCGGGCCGTTTCATCCGCCGCCGCAACGCGGTTTTTCAAGGCGGCAATCTGCCGGCTCGTTTCTGCTTCTGCTGCGGCCGCGCGACTGTCCGCTGCCGACTTCCCTTCGGAGTGCGCCTTCTGCAGTTTCGTCAATTCGACACGGGCGGCATCTGCTTCCTTCTTTGCTTCGTCCAGATTGGACTGGTACAGCTTCTGCTGCGCCTTGAGATTGTTGATCTCCGCCGTCGCCGAACGCCACCGGGTCTGAGCATCCCGGGCATCGTCCTGCGCCTGCGCAACGCGCTCGTCCGCCTCTTTTTTCACCTGTTCGATCTGCTCCCGGGCATTGGCCAGAGAAATGACCTGCTCATCATTCTTTTCCCCATCCGCCTGAACGGGACCGCCCTGCAGCGTAACAATCAGATCATTGCCGCTCACCTTCACCCGGTAGGATGCGTCCTTTTTGAAATTGATCATCACCCGGCTGACCGGCACTTTTCCGGTGGTAAACTCGGAAACCGCCACACCGCCAATGAGAGATGTATTCCGCTCCAGAAGAGACGGCACTCCCTTTACGCGGCTGTTCGCCAGATCGACGACCAGTCGCTGTGGTGTGGAGAGCTTGAACGCGGTGTACATGGGCCGCAGCGACCCTTTGACCGTGATGACAGTCTGTTCTCCCCGCGCACTCACATCCACTGCGTGAATGTGATTGGTTTTGTCAGGTGTCGCCGCCATGACAGTGCCGGCACATGCGACAACTGCGAGCGCCGCCATCAGCGCTCTGACCGTTTTGCTCAGTTTTTTCCGGGACGTAATCATTGTCCTCTCCTTGTCTCCAGCAGAAGCATCCGCGGTGGACATGCGCAGGACGCATGTACACCTGTGTGTGGTTTTATCCTACACCACGCCATTTCCGGTTCTCAAATTTTTTGCTGTTTTTTTTTGAAGAACTTTTCAGTTCTGGGCGTGCAGCGGCAGAAAACGGGTCACATCGTTGGGCGTGGGCGTTAACGGATCGTCGCGCACCAGATAGATGCCCCGCTCCTCTTCCTTTCCGGAACCATGGATGCGGTGGACCTTCCAGTTGATCTGGATTTTTTCTGCGCCGGAACCCGGATCCACGTAGTCGGCCTTGCCCACATAGTCGCCCGTCCGGAGAATGAAGCCTTCGCCGTTGGGAGGGATGACCATCGCGCGGGGATCGCCCACGTTGGTGATGATGGCAATCAGCCGGAGCTGCTCGATATCGTATTCTTCCAACTTGATTTCGCGCTGAACGGTTTCCTTGACTTCCTGGGCCGGAACAATCACCTCGAGATAGGGCAGGAAGGGGTCGCGCCGCTTGCTGCTTTCAATGAAGTCTGTCTCTCCAATGGCGGGCAGCCGGATTTCCATGGTGGCCTTGTCAAAATTCTTCTCGGCCACCAGACCGGCCCCGTTCTTCTGAAGTGCTTCTCTGGCATCAATGGACGGCGCGCCGAGGGCACTGCCCGAGCCCTGCCGGAACCGGGGCGGCGGCGGATTGCTCTCATCATCCTCGAAACATCCCGAAAGAAACAGGCCCAGTGCCAGAATCGCCAGGAATCGAAGTTTCATATTGCCCTCGAATCGCATGTTCCCTCTGTTCGCTTATTTCCCTTTGTTCTTCTTCGGGCCGCCGGCCTCCGACTCCAGAGCCCGGAAGGTCGTGGCCAGAACCACCACGTTGAGCTGCACACCGCTCTCGGTGATTTCGGGCCTGGTGAAATTGAGGTTTTCCAGATTGATGATCCGGTCCAGCTTGCCCACCTGATAAAAGAACTTGGAAAACTGCAGGTAATTGCCCCGCAGAGTCAGTTCCACCGGAATGCGCGCATAGTATTTTTCCGGGGAGGCCTCCAGAGGCTTCACGGCCAGGATCTCCAGCCCCGTCAAATCCGCCACCGTGTTGAGGTTATTGAGAAACGAGGGCATCTCCGTCTCCACGGGCAGCATCTCGCGCTGCTTGACGGAGGCAATCTTCAGGTCTTCGCGGCGCTGCAGGTCTTCGTCGTAGGTCTTCTTGCGCTTTTCCACTTCGGCCAGTTCCGTACGGGCCCGGGTGTACTGGGTCTTCTGGCTGTCCAGCTCTTCAGTGAGCGGTGAATAGTAGGCATACCAGAACACAAGGCCCACGAGCATCATGACCACGCCCAGGATGAGTGCCTTTTTGGCCACCGGCATTTTATAGAATTGATCCAGCATCCGATGTCCTCCCTAGCGATAGCGCACGTCACCGACGATGGTGAAGCTCACGACGCTGTCGGCCTTGCGGGCCTTCAGCCACTCCGGCGGCACGGCCGGAGCGTCCAGTTTCGTCGATACCAGCTCGCTGGACACGAAGAAGGCCGACAGATTGATCCGCCGCAGGAACTCCGCCACGTCCTCGTGAGTAACGCCCTGCCCGCGGATAGTCACGTGCCTCGCCTTCTCATCAAAGGAATTGATCCAGATCCGCCGATAGTCCCAGTTTTCGTCGTATCCTCTGGCCGGGCTCTTCTTGATAATCTCCTGATAATACTCGTCGTCGATGGTGGGACGACCGCCCTTGCTCAGGATGCGGGAAATTTCCAGCATGACGTGAACCGGACCGGTACGGGCCGCCTGCAGTTCTTCGATGGCGGCCTGCCGCTTCTCGTATTCGGCAATTTCCTTCAGGATCTGATCGTGGCCGGCAATGGTCTTCTTGATGCGCTCAATGTCTGCCTTGACCGATGCGTTCTTGTTCTTCTGCTCGGAAATCTCGCTGTCGACATTGAAGCTGAGGGCCATGGCGACCACCAGCTCCACAACGATCGCCAGAACGCCGATGATGATGTGATTGCGACCGGCTTCCTTGCGTCGATCGTGCTTGATCGGAAGTAGGTTGATTCTAATCATTCAGATCCGCTCCTTCTGCTTTCGCAGCGCCAACCCTAAACAGATGGACGCCTGAGGAGCCTGGGCCCGCAACATTTCCCGATTGAACTTCCGGTCGTCGTAATTCACGCGCCGGAACGGGTCGAGGAGTTCCACCGGAACCCGCGCCCGTCGCTCAATCGAAGCGCGGAGCTGGGCGATATTCGCCGTGCCTCCGGTGAGGTAGATCTTCTGAACTTCGCCCTTGTTGGACGTGGCCATGAAAAAATCGAGGGACCGCTGAATTTCACCGGCCAGGGAATCCACCACGTTGCCCACGATGCCGTCCACTTCCCTCGGAACCACTTCGTGGGATCCGATGGTGCCGCCGGCCTTGTAGGCTTCCGCTTCCTCGTAGCTCACCTGCAGCTGCTTCTGGATTTCCTCCGTAATCATGTTGCCGCCGTTGGAAATGTCCCTTGTAAACTGGGAAATGCCGTCCGCCACGATGTTGATGGTCGTGACTTCGGCCCCCACGTTCAGCAGCGCGATGATTTCTCCCACCGAATAGCCGTAATTCAGTTCGTACACATTCTGGATGGCAAAGGCATCGATATCGACGACCAGGGGTTTCAGCCTTGCTTCCCGCACCACTTCTACGAGATCCTGAATTTCGTCCTTCTTGGCGGCCACAAGCAGCACGTCCATCTGGCCCGCTGCCGGATTTTCGCTGAGGATGTTGTAATCGAGCTCCACTTCGGAAATATCAAAGGGAATGTGCTGTTCCGCCTCCCACTGAATCTGTTCCTCCAGCTCTTCGGCCTTCATGAGGGGCAGATTCAGCTTTTTGATGATCACCGAATTCCCGGAAATGGACAGCGCCACCTCCCTCTGGGAAATTTTCAATTCCCGGAAGAGCTTGCGCAGGGCATCCACCACCGCTCCGTGGTTCATCACGTGGCCGTCCACAATGGACTGGGGAGGCAGCTTCTCGACGCCGTGCTTCAGCAGGTGATATCCCTTTCCGGATTTCCGCACCTGAATCACCTTCACGGACGAGGTTCCGATATCCACCCCTATTAAATGTTTTCCTTCTAGTAACATTTAATCATCCTTGAAAACCTTGCGGCGATCCGAGACTTTGAGTCCGAGCGCCTTCAGAATTTTCCGTTTCGTGTCCATTCTGCATCCGAACCCGTTTTCGATCCTCGTTATCGTCAACACGGACAGCCCGGCCTTCCGCGCCAGCTCCGCCTTGCTCATCATGTTTTCAATGCGGATTTCCCGAAGGAAGTTGGGGGACATCCCCGCCCCATCGCCGGAAGGCGCCCGGGTCGGTTCCACCGGCTGAACATCCGTATCGGGCTGAACGGCTGCAGCGACGGGCGCCACGACCGGGTCATTCTTGGAATCATTCGTCATCATCGGCCTCCACCTCCGGATGAGCCGGATTGCTCCGCCCTCCCGGTTCCATTCCCGGACCGGTTAAAATGGCTGCGCTTCGCTGAGTGCCTGTCAATCATTCAACAATCCTCAACAGGAAGGGTCAAAAATCCCGAACACCGTGTCAAGATAATAGCATATAATTCACGCTTAATTTTAGCTCGACTTATAGTACCGGTGGAGTTCACGACAGGAATATTGTCGCCTGTCCATGAAAAGGGGTCAAATTTTTTGCATAATCGGGTCCGGCGGCCTCCGGATGCATCAATCCGGACAGACATGTCAAAAATGACCATATCATGTCAATATTGACACTTTTTATAACATATTAAAATAAAACAACAATTAAGAATCTGTCATATTTGCAGGCTCGCAATTTTACAAATGCTGGACAAGATTGTGTCACTAATAACCCATGCGGCTGGACGAGTCTCCCGAAACCTGTTGAAACGACAACCCGTTTCCCACAGGCACGACTATTGCTTAATACGTCCGTCGCGACCGCTGAAATTCCAAAAAGGCTACAAAATGACAGTTCTGGCAGAAAATTCCCTGGTTTTCAAAACACCCATCGATGATCAGACCATCCGCCGTCACATGCCCCTGGTCCGCCGGATCGCCAGAAAAATCGCTTTCCGGGCTGCGCCGGGAATGATGGCCGACGACCTGATCAGCGCCGGCGCCTTCGGACTGCTCGATTCCATCCGGAAGAACAAATCTGAAAACGACATATCCTCTGCCTGTTACATGCGGATGCGCATCCGGGGCGCCATCTACGACGAAATGCGGTCGTGCAACTGGCTGCCGCGAAAAAAGAAACAGAACGACGGTGAAGCATCTCCTGCGGCTCCCGCTGCCTCCATCGTCCATCTCGAAGACCTCCCGGCGGGCGCGGATACAACCGGACCCGAAACAGATCGGCCGGACAATCCCTTTGAGGCCCTCGATGCCAAGCGGACCGCCCAGTCCCTGAACCAGGCCCTGGACACGGTCAGCAGCCGGGACCGGCTGGTCCTGCACCTCCATTATTTCCGGGGCATGCCGGTCCGGGAAATCGGACGGCTCCTGGGGGTATCGGACGCGCGGGTGTCCCAGATCCACCACCGGGCCCTGGAGCGCATCCGCCTGGTCCTGGCCACAGCCTGACGAAAACAGAAAAACTTTCGTTATCCGCGGATGCGTTCGTCATTCAAAAATAGAACAACCCGGAAACAACAGCAGAAAACAAACCGAGACCAGACCCCGGAACAGGTTCAACAGGCAGATACCCGCCTTGAGACCATCCTGTCGGACCTGTCGTCGTTTACATGAAGCATTCATGGGCACTCCCCGTGCACTGCGCGCACGCGTCCGAATCCAAACTTTGACAATCTTTGAAATGGCCTTACTGTTCTTTTTGAACAGGAGGTCTGCCATGCACATTTCCCTCACTCCGGAGCTTGAGTCCTGCGTCCGCCGCCGGGTGCAGAGCGGATACTACAACAACGCAAGTGAAGTCATCCGCGACGCGCTGAGATTCTGGGAACAGAACGAAGCACTGGTCCAGCAACTGAAACTGGATGCCCTGCGCAACCGTCTGGCAATCGGGGCCGGCCAGGCAAAAAATGGTCAGTTCGTTTCCCAGTCCGTGCGGGACATTATCCAGAGTCAAAAAGGGTGAGTTTCTACAGACTGACCCCGGCCGCACGGGACGATCTCATCGAAATCTGGAATTACACGGCAGAGCAATGGAGCCCGGAGCAGGCGGAGCGCTATCTTCTGAGTATCGAAACATGCCTCAATACGCTGGCAGACAATCCGGAAATGGGCAGGGAGCGACCGGAAATCAACGCTGACTACCTGTCCTTCCCCGTTGAACAGCACGTTATCTTCTATCTCCGGGCACCCGACCATATTCAAGTCATCGGCATTCTGCACGGTCGGATGGATGTGGAGAGTCAACTGGCAGTCAGATGACTTTTTACATCTCGACGGACGGCAGGGCTGCGGGGTCGCGCGGTCCTGGCCTCCGCCTGACCTGTCAGTTCAGATAGCCGAGTCGTCCCTGAAAAACCGCAAAGGCCCCGGGAAGATTGATATCTTTTCGTTGTGATTCGTGATCAAATCACCATGAAACCGCCGATCGGCCCGAAAAGCTGGTGATTTGATGCAGCCCAAAACCCAAGAAAAGACCT
>JAKQNG010000263.1 GCA_029565915.1 Deltaproteobacteria bacterium | reverse complement strand
AACATCCTGTTCATCTGCGGCGGTGCCTTTCATGGCATCGAAAACATCATTGAGCGCCGGATCGGCCAGAAATCCCTGGGCTTCGGCGCGGCGGTGAAAAAGAAACAGGAAAAGGGCGTCTCCGAGTTGCTGGCGGAAATCCAGCCTGAAGATCTGCTGAAATTCGGCCTGATTCCCGAGTTTGTGGGACGACTGCCGGTCATTGCCACCCTGGATGCGCTGGATGAGGAAGCGCTGGTCCAGGTGCTCACGAAACCCCAGAACGCGCTGGTCAAGCAGTACGCCAAGCTGCTGGAGCTGGACGGCGTGAAGCTCCGGTTCACGGACGAGGCGCTGGTTGCCGTTGCCCGGACTGCCATGGAGCGCTCCGCCGGTGCCCGCGGTCTCCGCTCCGTTCTGGAACGGACCATGCTGGATGTGATGTTCGACCTGCCGTCCATGGATTCGCCCCGGGAAGTGGTCATCAGCGAAGACACGGTGGTGAAGAAGGAGCGGCCCCTGGTGGTATTTGAAAAAGACAAGGCTGAGCTCGCCTGATGCCCGGTCGTCCTGACACCCGAGAGTATCCGCCGGTTCTGCGAGGTCCGCTGCTGCCCCTGCGCGACATCATCGTGTTTCCGCATATGGTGGTGCCCCTGTTCGTGGGACGGGACCGATCCGTCGCCGCCCTCGAAGCAGCCATGAAAAAGGAAAAGACCATCGTTGTCGCCGCCCAGCGCCAGGCGCGGGTCAACAATCCGTCGTCCAAGGACATTCATGCCATGGGCACCATGGGCACCATCGTGCAGCTCCTGCGCCTGCCGGACGAAACCGTCAAGGTCCTCATCGAAGGAAAGCGGCGTGCGCGGATTCTCCGCTACCTGCCCGGTGAAGAGTTCTTTCAGGTGGAATATGAAGTGATCGAGGAAACTGTCGCTTCGTCTGTGGAAACCGATGCGCTGGTCCGGGAAGTGCGCAGCACCTTTGAGCACTACCTCAAACTGAATCGACAGATTCCCCCCGAAATGCTGGCGACTGTCGAGGGCATCGACGATCCCTCCCGGCTTGCGGACACCATTGTAGTCCATCTGACGTCCATCAAGCTGGAGGATCGGCAGGGCATTCTGGAGCTGCTCGATCCGGTGGCGCGGTTGGAGCGCCTCTATCAGCTCATGCAGGGCGAAATCGAGATCATGCAGGTGGAAAAGCGCATCCGCACCCGGGTAAAGAAGCAGATGGAGCGCTCCCAGAAGGAATACTACCTGAACGAGCAGATGCAGGCGATTCAGCGGGAGCTGGGCGATAAGGACGAGTTCCGCGCTGAGCTGGTGGACCTGGAAAAGAAGATCAAGACAAAACCGGCCATTTCGAAGGAAGCGCTGGAGAAGAGCCGGCGGGAGTTGAAGAAGCTGCAGATGATGTCTCCCATGAGTGCCGAGGCCACGGTCATCCGCAACTATCTCGACTGGATCAGCATTCTGCCATGGGGAAAGAAGACGCAGGAGAGTTTTGATCTGGTGCGCGCCGAACAGATCCTCGAAGAAGATCATTACGGCCTCGACAAAATTAAAGAACGCATCATCGAGCATCTGGCGGTGCAGGCCCTGTCGAAGAAGCTGACCGGTCCCATCCTGTGCTTCGTCGGGCCGCCGGGCACCGGAAAGACATCTCTCGCCCGGTCGGTGGCCCGGGCCACGGGAAGGGAATTCGTCCGTCAGTCCCTCGGCGGCGTGCGGGACGAGGCGGAAATCCGGGGGCATCGGCGCACGTACATCGGCGCCATGCCGGGGAAAATCATCCAGAGCCTCAAAAAGGCGGGAACGGACAATCCCGTGTTCCTGCTCGATGAAATCGACAAGATGAGTTCGGATTTCAGGGGCGATCCGGCCTCTGCCCTGCTGGAAGTGCTCGATCCGGAACAGAACCACGTGTTCAACGACCACTACATGGATCTCGACTACGACCTGTCGGACGTGCTGTTCATCACCACCGCGAACAGCCTGTCGGGCATTCCGTTGCCCCTGCAGGATCGGATGGAGATCATCGAGCTGTCCAGCTACACGGAATTTGAAAAGCTGAACATCGCCCTGCGCTATCTGTGTCCGCGACAGAAGGAAAAGTGCGGCCTCGTCGATCGGGAGGTGTCATTGACCGAAGGGGCCATCCGCACGTTGATCAATCATTACACAAGGGAGGCCGGCGTGCGGAATCTCGAGCGGGAAATTGCCTCCATCCTGCGGAAGATCGCGCGGAAGGCGGCCCGGGGCGAACTCGACGGCGCCGTGCGGGTGACCGGTCGGGATGTGCCCCAGTATCTGGGCGTGCCGAAGCACCGGGTCAACCGCAAGGAGCGCGACGATCAGGTGGGGCTGGCAAACGGACTTGCGGTGACCGGCGTCGGCGGAGAGCTGCTGCAGGTGGAAGTGTCCGTGGTGCAGGGAACCGGCAAGCTGATGCGCACGGGACGGATGGGCGAGGTGATGCAGGAAGCATCCGAGGCAGCGCTGACCTACGTGCGGTCGCGGGCATCCCGGCTGGGTCTCGACGAGGGATTTCAGAAGGAACGGGACATTCATATTCATTTTCCAGAAGGTGCGGTGCCAAAGGATGGTCCCTCAGCGGGCATCACGACCGCTGTGTGCATCGTATCGGCCCTGACGGGTGAAAAGGTGAGGGCCGACCTGGCCATGACCGGCGAGATCACGCTGCGGGGTCGGGTGCTGCCGGTGGGCGGCATCAAGGAAAAATTGCTGGCGGCGCACCGGGGTCGCATGGCCACCGTGATGATTCCCGCAGAAAACCGCAAGGACCTGCACGAGGTGCCCACCCGCATCCTCTCCGCCATGGAAATCATTCTGGTGGACCACATGGATCAGGTGCTGGCCCATGCCCTGTCTGCCGGACCGGTGGCGGATCGGTTCAGCGAAGCCAGGCAGACGGTGGTGTACCGGGAAGGACGGATGATCTCTCCGGACAGCGCCCCGCCCTCCGGCATCTGAATGTCCGTCCATTTCACCCGGTGGTTTCGACGGGGATTCAGTGTTTGCCCATGTGTCGTTTCTGCGGTTCTGCTGATATCTGCCGGCGCTGTTTGCCACGAAGCCTCCGGTGGGACGCTGCCCCTGCCCCAGGTGGACGGACTGCCCTCGGATCGGGATGGCCATTTCGTCCACGGGGCTTCTGTGATGAAGCCGTTTGCACGATATTCCGCATTCATGCTGCGCTATGTGACACCGCTGGCGACAGCGCCGCGGGCCGGACAGATGCGGCTTGATGGTGGCCTCGGGATGGGACTTCCCGGCCGTCTGGAGGTGGGTATGGGCCTGCCTGTCGGCCTGTCCATGGGTGCTGTCGACGGACCGGGGAAGAGCGGGCCGGGCCTGGGGGATCTGCGATTGACCCTGCGGATGGTGCTGAAGGAAGCCGCGCAGGGCGGACTGTCGATCCTGGCGGGAACTGCGTTTTTTATGCCCACGGGTCACAATGACCGTTTTCTCGGCGAAGGTGGATTTTCATTTGAAGGTTTTATCGCCCTGGGTCTGCGGGTATTCGGCGCGGAGCTGGTGGTCAATCTGGGATATCTCGTGCGGCCCGCCCACATGTCATTTGACGATGGCGGTCGGCGTTTTGAACAGGACGACGACATCATCTGGAAGGCGGGTATCCGGATTCCACGGGAAGAGGACGTGGTGTTTTCGCTGGAGTCGGAAGGGCGCCTCGGCGTGGCCACCCGGCAGAGGTTCCGGCCGGGGGTGGAGTCCTGTCCCGTGTGGCTGGGCGGCAGCGTGGACTATCCGTTCCGGGCGAACGGGCGCATGGGATTTCATCTGGCCGTGCTCGCGGGCGGCACCGGCCCCGGCATCCTTGGCGGCCTGCGGGTGACGGCGGTGGCGGTGGGCGATGACGACGACGGCGACGGCGTGCCGCGGCGCAGGGATCGCTGTCCTGTGCTGCGCGAAGACCGGGACGGATTCGAGGATGGAGACGGCTGTCCGGATCCGGACAACGACAGGGACGGTGTGCCCGATGAGGAGGATGCCTGTCCGCTGCATCCTTCGCCCCTGTCCGACAACGGCTGCTGACACCGGGAAGACGTGCTACAATGACTCCCGTGGCACTTTTGCAGGAGGTGTATCCGCAATGACGACCTTTCGACTACGGGCAATGACCGCGCTGCTTCTGGCGTGGGGTGCCGGAGCCTGCGCGGAATGTCATTCAACCGGCGATTGCATCGGGCTGGAGATCTGTGTCGATGGCGAGTGCGTGGACAATACGACGCAGCTTCCCGGCGATTCCGATTCCGACTCCGATTCCGCCATCCCCATCGGCTCAGACGATTCGGATGATTCGGACGATTCGGACGATCCTCCCGACTCGGATACTTCCGTTCATTACGTCGATCTGGACTGGATCCGGATTGACGGTGGCGTGTTTGCCATGGGCAACGATGAGGACGTGGCCGCGAGTCCCGTTCACGACGTGGTGGTCCGTACGTTTGACATCACCCGCACTGAGGTGACGGCATCCCAGTTCGAGCGGTGCGTGAATGACGGGGACTGCACGGAGCCCGCGACGTCAGAACCCCAGCACACCTTCGGCCGGTTGGAACGGTGGAACCATCCGGTGAACGGCGTAACCCATTTTCATGCGTCGGATTTCTGCGCATGGGCGGGCGGATCCCTTCCCGCTGAAGCGCAATGGGAGTACGCGGCCCGCAGTCGGGGACTCGACAACACCTATCCCTGGGGAGAAGAAGAAGTGGACTGCGACCTGGCGGCGATCTGGAACTGCACGGACGAGTTCAATCAGACCGACGAGATGTGTTCGCATCCGGCGGGAAACACGGCGCAGGGGCTCTGCGACATGGCCGGAAATGTCTACGAATGGATGGCCGACGACTGGAGCAGTGACTATACATCCGCCCGCTCCGACGACATCCCGTGGCAGGAGGAGCCGGATCCTTGCGACATGGCGGTGATCCGCGGCGCTGGTTTCATTGCAACATCCATGGATTATCTCAGGACAACCGGTCGGCGGGGTTATGGAAAGATCGGTTCCGAGATCGATCTCGGTTTCCGATGTGTGCGGGAGGTTGACCTGCCGGATACGGACACGGAGACAGACACCGGGGTGGACACGGAGACGGCGGATTCGGACACCATCTGAACTTCTTCATGACACTGTTTTCCCTTGTTCCGTTTGTCAGTTTCTGCGTCATCGCGCTGGTGTGGTCGTTTCTCCTCTTCAGCAGGGGCGAGAGGGACGTGAAGCGCGCGCTGCTCTTTTTTTCGGGACTCGGCATGGGCTTTGTCGGCATCGACCTGTTCATGCAGATGCCCGGGGCTGCGCCGATTCTGGACTTTCTCGTGCGGTTGATGGTGCCGTTCTGGATGCTGCTGGGGTTCGGGCTGGTCCATTTTGTTTATCGCCTGCTTGGCCGGCGGAACGACGCGGCATATTATGCTGTATTCATTTTTTCACTCATCGCCGTCGCTGTGACCGTCACCACCGATCTGGCCATCCGGGGACATGCCGTGTACGCCCACGGCCCCATGGATGTGCGCAATCCGTTCTGGCATACCATCGTCTGCATACCTGATGTGGCCGGTGGCATCTGGGCGGCCATTCTGGTGATTCGTGCCCTGCGCGGCAAGCTGACGCCCAGGGCGCGGCAGATCTACCGACTCATCCTTACCGGCGGCGTCATCGTTCTTCTCTCCATTACGTTTTTCAACATTGTTCTGCCCAACGTGCTGGGCGCCGCCCACCTGCCGCGGCCCGGCGCCAGCATGTTCGCCTGGTTTTCCGTTCTGGTCATGATTGCCGTGCGGCAGCATCGCTTTCTGGAACTGGACGTGGAAACAGCGGCGGATGCCCTGTTCGAGGACATGAACGATGCGGTGGTGCTGTTGGACCGGGCCGGACGGGTGCGCCGGATGAACCGGGCCGCGCGGGAGCTGCTGATTCCCCACGGGGCGGCATTGGGTGTCGAGCTGTCAGCGGTCGTTCCACCGCTGGTCCATCGATTGGTGTTCTCCCATGATGGTGAGGAGCGGACCCTGGCCGTCAGTCGCTTTTTGCGGAAGAAAGGCGATTTTGTGCTGGGCGAAACACTGGTGCTCCGGGACGAAACCGAGCAGCAGCGGGCCCGCGCCGTGCTGCGGCAATCCAGGGACGAACTGGAAAAATCCGCCCGGAGCCGTACGCGGCGACTTCGCCAGGCCCAGCGGATGGAAGCGCTGGCCACGTTGAGCGCCGGCATCGCGGCGGATTTCAACCGAATCATCTCGGAAGGGATTGGCCACATGGCCGCTGCCTGCCGCCTCCTGCCACCCGCCCATCCGGTGCAGGAAGACCTGAATGACGCGCTGAAGGTAGCCATGAGCGCACGGGCACTGGTGAAACAGATGTTGTCGTTTTCCGAAGGCGGCGAACGACGGATGCAGGCAGTGGATGCGGCCCGCCTGGTGAAGGACGTGTTGAAGGTGATGCAGCTTTCGATCCCGTCCTCCGTGTCGGTGCAAACGGCGGCAAGCGGACGATGCATGGTAATGGGCGATCCGATGCGTCTGCATCGGGCCCTGCTCAACGTGCTGACCAACTCGATCCAGTCCATGGAAAAAGGTGCCGGTCGACTGCTGATCTCCGTGCAGTCGGTCAATCTCTCCGGTGATCGATCAATGACCACCGGAGTCCTTCGTCCCGGGACGTGGGTGTCGATTGCGGTGGAAGATACGGGAGCGGGCATGTCGTCCTCCGTGCTCGATCGGATTTTCGAGCCGTTCTTTACGACCAAGAAGGAGGGCGAGGGAACGGGCATCGGCCTGACGGGCACCCTGCGCATCATCGACGAGCACCGCGGCGTCATCGACGTTTCATCGTCTCCGGGGCAAGGCACCCGGTTTCACATTTATCTTCCGGCCGCCAGGGAGAACCCCGATGACGTCACGGAACCGGAAGAAGGCGTTCCATGTTGTGGCTGACCGCGTTGTATTTTTTTGCGTTCTTTTTAACGCTCGTGGCCATCGGCATGCTGGTTGCACAACCGGACGGCAGGCCGATCCGTTTTCTCCGCGACTTTTTCCTGTTGAACGCCGTGATGATCGGCGTGGCGTACATGGATCGGGTGACCGCGGTTGGCGGCGAAGGGTTTCCCGTGGAGCGACTGACCGGTTGGCTGTGCCTGATCAACAGCGTCCTGTTTACCCGGTTCATCTCCGCTATCGGGGACACCCTTGAAAAGAGCAGCCCCGGAACAGTTCTTTTCGTGCGATGGACAGTGATCGCTGTGACCGCAGGTGCCATCGGCTACGCCATCTGTTCTGTCTGGATGTGGCACGCCGGGGACATCCATTTGTCCCATCGGTGGGAATATGCGTTTCATTCGATTTCGGCGTTCGGCTGGATGGCCAATGTGGGGCTGCTCGTTGGATTGATCAGGCGACTGCAACCGCAGGAAGAGGCTGAAAAAAGCAGTCTGCAGTTTCTCCTGACGGGCACTCTGATGGTGATCGGCATCGGCATCGTCCTTTCGATGAACACGTTGATCACCGGTACGGTGGCGGATATGAATCGCCTCGTGCCCCTTGCCGATGTGTTGTTTGTGCCCCTCGCGGCGGCCGCGATTCATCGTTACGATTTTTTCACGGTTGATGTGCGGCAGAGCGTTCGACAGGTATTTGAAGAGGCAAAGGACGGGATTGCCCTGCTCAATCCGGCGGGATGTGTGGTGCAGCTCAATTGCGCAGCGGAGGAAATGATGGGGACTCGCCCGGGCGAAGCCATTGGTCAACCGCTGGAATCCCTTCCTGTGGCGCAGGATCCGGAACATCTGCTGCGCCGGTTTCCCGTCCGCCGCGGCCGTCGGATGATCGGAGAGCTGGTCGTGATGCGCGATCTGCGGGATGAGCGGCGGGCGCAGGAAGTGCTGAAACGCAGCGCGGCCCGATTGGAAGAAGAAATTCAGGATCGAATGGACGAACTTGTTCAGCTTGAGGAGATGGAGGCCATCGGCACATACGCCGGCAGCATTGCCCACGATTTCAACAATCTCCTGGCGTCCATCCAGGGGTTCTCCGCCGCTGCACTGCAGGACCTGCCACAAGGCGAAGCGGCGTCAGAAGAGATAGAACGCATCCTGTCGGTGGTCCGGCGCGCCCGGGTCATCGTGGACCAGCTGCTGCTCTTCAGTCGACCTCCGGGAGGCCGCAGGGAGCCGGTCCGCATCGGGCGCCTGCTGGAATCTTCGTTGCCCCTTGTGAAATCGTCGTTTTCGATTCCCGTGACCGTTTCGCTTCTTCTGCCACCGGAGGATGTGCAGGTCATGGGCCGTCCCGGGGATCTGGCCCATGCGTTCATGAACCTGTGCGCCAACGCCTGTCGGGCCATGGTTCCGGCAGGGCAGGGCGACATGGAAATCCGGGTGTCCACGGTGCCGTCCCTGTGCGATGCCCATTATCAGGGCAAGCCCGTCGACCCGACGCGTCTGGTGGAAATTGTGGTTCGAGATTCGGGCGAAGGTATGACCGATGAAATCCGATCCCTTGCCTGCGAACCCTATTTCACCACTCGCGAAGACGCTGTGGGACTGGGGCTTCCCGTGGCGTTGCGCATCGCGATTGAGCATCAAGGAGGCCTTTTCCTGCGGCCTGCGCCAGTCCACGGCAGCGAAGCGGGTCTGGTGCTTCCGCGGATGGACGTTGTGGAAGCCGGGCCGTCCGGCACGGCACAGGCGGCCATCATCGGCGGAGAACACCTTCTGCTGGTGGATGACGATGTGCGCCTGCTCGATCTGGAGAGCCGTACGCTCCGCGCCCTCGGCTATCAGGTAACGACATCGGCGGATCCGCTGGTCGCGCTGGATATGCTGCGGGCCAATCCCGGCGGATTTGATCTGGTCATTACCGATCTGCGGATGGACGCCATGAACGGACTGGAGCTGGCCCGGAGCGTGTTCGAAGAGCGCGCCGACATGCCGGTGGTGATGATTTCCGGCAACATGTCCGAATTGGAGGAAGACGGCGCGCGGGCCATGGGGGTCAGCGAAGTGCTCCGCAAGCCGCTTGAAAAGGACAAGCTCGCCCGTCGCATCCGGGCTGCTCTCGATCAGGTCCCTCGAAGCTCATCGCCCGGTGATCGCCGATAGACCCACGATTCCGTTTCACCTTGTCATGTCGCAATAGTTCGGGAATCATTCACCTGCGGCAACGACATGCACCGGAAGCCCCATCGGGTGGTCTGCCGCAGGAGACAACAGATGGAACATCCCATCGTACCAAAGGCCGTCGGACCACAGGCCGCAAAGATCCTGTCGCCGGATGCGCCGCTGCCGGCGCGCATGATGGCTGCATCAGGCATGGCGCCCCTGCCGCCGGCCGATCTGGTTTCCGTGCTGTACGTCCTCTCCTTCGACAAGGATCCCCAGGTGAGTGATCGGGCACGGGCGTCACTGCAGGACCTGCCCGATCCGATTCTGCTGGGCACCCTTTCGCAGGGTCTTGAGGCGCCGGTGCTGGACGGGCTCGCCCGGTTGCTGTTGCGCCACGGCGATGCGCAGCAGCGCATTATTCTCAATCACCACACCCCGGATGAAACCGTGGCATGGCTGGCCGAAAAACTGCAGTCCGAAAATCTGCTGGAGATGATTTGCGCCAATGAGCAACGCCTGCTGGCCTGTCCCGTCATCATTGAAAAGCTGTATTTCAACAAGCACTCGCGCATGTCGTCCATCGATCGCGCCATTGAGCTGGCGGTGCGTAACGGCATCGAGCTGACGGGCATTCCCGCGTTTGAAGAAGCAAAGAAAGCCATCGAGGGCGAGCTGATTTTCGAACCGGATGACGCGCCCAACCCGGACGATTTGATGTTCATGGACGCGCTGGATTTTACCGCCGAAGAGCTGGCGGACAGCGAGCAGGAAGATCGAGTGGACGCGGTGAACGACATTCTGGACGCACTGGATTCGTCCATGGACACGACGGACGGACAGGAGCTGAGCGAGGACGACAAACAGAAGGTGAACAATCTGCAGAACGCAATTTCGCGAATGACCGTGTCCCAGAAAGTCCGCACTGCCATGCTCGGCAATGCCTCCCAGCGGGCCATCCTCATCCGCGACGCCAATAAGCTGGTCATCATGGCCGTGCTGAAATCGCCATCCGTGAACGACGCGGAGGTGCGGCGCTATTCGTGTTTGAAATCCCTGCCGGACGAGGCGATTCGCCACATTGCCACCAAGCGGGAATGGACGAAAAATTACACGGTCAAGTTGAACCTGGTGAACAACCCGCGCACCCCCGTGGAGCACGCGCTGCGATTTCTCAATCACCTGCGGCCCAACGACATCCGCATGCTGGAGCGCAGCAAGGATATTCCCGGCGTGGTCAAGAAGGCCGCTGTGGAGCTGCGCAAGAAGCGCACCAGCTGAATGGATTCCCATGGCGGATAATCGGGTCGTGCGGCGGGAAGGGACTAAGGACGAGACAGTCCATTCGTTCTTTGCCACCTGTTTTCAGGGCGTGGAAGCCATCCTGGCCGAAGAGCTGCGGGCCATGGGCGCAAAGGCCGTGCGTCCGGGCGCCCGGGGCGTGCAATTCAACGGCACCATCGACACCCTGTACAAGGTGAATCTCCGCAGCCGCACCGCCCATCGGGTTCTCTTTCCCATTGCCACGTTCGACGCGGCGGACCGGCAGCAGCTCTATGACGGCGCGCGGGCGATCCGCTGGTCCGACCACCTGTCGCCGCAGACGACACTCGCGGTGGACACCGTGGGCACCAATGACCAGCTCATCCACACCCAGTTTACCTCCCGTGTAGTGAAAGACGGCATCGTGGACTGGTTCCGGGACAATGGAGGCATCCGGCCCAGCGTGGACCTGAAGAATCCAGGGCTGCGGATCAACGCCCGCCTGCGCGGCAACACCTGTACTCTGAGCTGGGACACGTCCGGCGAACGCCTCCACCGGCGCGGTTACCGTGGCGATGCCGGCGGGGCGGCACCGTTGAAGGAAAACCTCGCCGCCGCCATCCTTTTGTTGTCCGGCTACGACGGAACGATGCCCCTGGTCGATCCGATGTGCGGTTCGGGAACGCTGCTTGTGGAAGCGGCACTGATTGCCCAGAACCGGGCGCCGGGCCTTCTCGGGCGGACATTTGCCCTGACGGATCATCCGTCCTTTGACCGCCGGGCCTGGGATCGGGCTCTGTCGGATGCCCGTTTGGCTGTGCGCGAAGTAGACGGATGTCCCATTGTCGGGTCGGACATTTCAAGGGATGCGGTGCGCGCGGCAACGGCGGCCGCCGCCGGGTCGGGAACGGACGATATCATCCGGGTGGTCTGCCGCGACATCGGTGACCTGCCGCCCCAGTCGACCGGCATGGTGGTAACGAATCCACCCTACGGGGAGCGGCTGGGCGACATCAATGAGCTGGCGGGGTTGTACAAGCGCCTCGGCGCGCTGTTGCGGCGGAGCTGTCAGGGTATGACCGCCCACGTGATGACGGGATCGCGATTTCTCGCCAACCGCATCGGCCTGTCCCCCGGTCGGTCGGATGTGCTCTGGAACGGCCCCATCGAGTGCCGCCTGCTCCACTACGATATCGACTGATGTTCACGACACGGTTTTCGAGGTTATTTTCCCAGACAGAAGGTGGAAAAAATTCGATCAATCACGTCCGTGGAGGCGTGTCGTCCCCACAGGGACGCGAAGGCTTCCTGGGCCCGGCGCAGCTCCAGCGCGACGAGTTCCGGATCCCGTTTCTCGAGAAGCAGGGCCAGGGCCGCGGCCGTATGGCGGCACGCATCATCCACCGCGTCATGCTGCCGACCGGTGGTGAGCACCACGTCACCCATGATGTCCGATTGCAGAAGTGCGTCGATGCGGCCCATCAGCGGGACCAGGCCGTCACCCGAGCGGGCGCTGATGCACAGCGGCGATGGCAGCGGTGACATGTCGGGCGGCGAGAAGGCGGGCAGATCGCACTTGTTGGCGATGAGGATTGATCGGTCCGCAAACAATCGCGCCAGTTCCAGGACATCTTCGGGCGGTGTGCCGGCGGTGCCGTCCATCACCAGCAATAAAATGTCTGCGGCCGCGGCGGCCTGCTTTGCCCGCTCGATTCCCTGCTGTTCCACCCGGGGTGCATCGCCGCGCAGTCCCGCCGTGTCGCAGAATGTCAGCGGGATGCCGTTCCGTTCCCCGATCGCTTCCACCACGTCCCGCGTGGTGCCCGGTTCCGCGTCCACGATGGCCCGATCAGCGCCCGCCAGACGATTGAACAGACTCGATTTGCCCGCGTTGGAAGGGCCGGCGATGACGATGCGCGCGCCCCGGGTCAGCAGGGTTCCCCTGCGGAAGGATTGACAGGCCCGCTCCAGCGTTGAGCGGATGTTGTCCAGCGAAAGAGCGATGGTTTCCAAAGAAGGTCCGACCAGATCCTCATCCGGATGGTCCAGCCCGGCCTCCAGTTGCCCGCGGATATCCGTGAGCGCGTCGTAGGTGTCCTCCAGCCCTTTTCCAATGGCGCCTTCCAGCTGACGGGCGGCAACCCGGGCTGCCTGCTCGCTCTTTGCGCCGATGAGCGCCATGACCGCCTCCGCCCGGGTCAGATCCATGCGGCCGTTGAAGAAGGCGCGGGAAGTGAATTCACCGGGCAGGGCCGCCCGCGCGCCCGCCGCGCAGACCCGGGCAAGAATGTCCCGCAGGACCAACGGGCCTCCGTGGGCGTGGATTTCCGCTACGTCTTCGCCGGTGGCGGTCCGCGGTCCGCGCCGGAAGAAGCACATCACCTCGTCAACGAGGGCACCCGAGGTTCTGTCGAACACGCGGCCGAACGCCATGGTGTCCGGAGACAGGCAATGCCGGGATGTCTGTACCACCTGCTGCAGCAGGTCGCCGGCAGCGGGGCCGGAAATGCGGATGATGCCCAGGGCCGCCTGACCGGGGGCCGTGGCAATGGCCGCGATGGTGTCAGTTGGCAGTGCTTCGTACATGGGGACCCCGCTCCTTGATGGTCGCTTCCAGCTCGTCCCGGTGTTGCGCGATGTAGGCATCCACGGCTTCTTCGGTGACGTGCAGGTCCCGCAGGGTTCCGCGGTAGATGAACAGGAATCCCGGCGTGTGCTCCAGCTGCTTCATGACAAACGACAATTTGAGGATGGCGGCGCTGCGCAACGGATTGCGATCGCCAGGGGACATGAGCTATCAGCTCCGGCGCGACAGACGGACGTGCCGATCCCGTCCCTGCCCGTAGCTTTCGCTGACGATGCCGTCCATGCGGGAAGCGATCATGTGAACCATCCGGCGGTCCCGCGCATCCATGGGTTCCAGAGATCGGGTGACGCCGGTTTCGAGCACTTCCCTGGCCAGCTGGGTGACGTCATCGGCCAGCTTGGAATCGCGGCGGCTGCGATATCCATCCACATCGATGACGATGCGGGCGTCCTGGACGCCCCGGTTGGCGGCGGCGGCAATGCACAGGTGCTGAATGGAATCAATCATCTGTCCGTCCCGGCCGATGGCGCGGGATTTGTCTGCGCCGTCCAGCTGCACGGTCCAGGTGCGCGTGTTCGCGTCGATGTCCATTTCGGCCACCCAGATGTCCAGTCCGGTCCGGTCCAGCAGGCCCGTGAGAAATTCTTCGAGCCAGACGTCAATTTCGGGAAGCGCGTTGTCAGTTGCGGATATGGATTCGCCGGTCATGGGGTCACCTCTTTCCGGAGTGATGTCTGACAGGGACAGCCACGGGTCTTTCGTCCATCTTTTTCAGTATCCACTGGTGGGCAATGGAGAGCACCGTGTTGACCAGAATGTACAATGTCAGGCCCGAAGGCAGGAAAATCATCATGACCGTGAACATGACGGGCATGATGTAGAGCATCATTTTTGCCTGCATGTTGTCGCCGCCCATGGGCATCATTTTCTGCTGCACGAACATGAGCGCGCCCATGACCAGAGGCGTGACAAAATAGGGATCCGCCGCGGAAAGGTCGGTGATCCAGCCGAAGAACGGTGCGCGGTAGAGCTCGGGGCTGCCACGGAGCATGCTGAACAGGGCAAACCAGATGGGCATCTGCAGCAGCATGGGGAGACAACCGCCGAGGGGATTCACGCCCTTCTGCTTGTACAGGGCCATGATGGCCTTCTGCTTTTCCTGCGGGTCATTCTTGTATTTGATGTTGAGCTCGTCCATCTCCGGCTTCAGGGCCTTCATCTGATTGGACGACTTGAAGCTCTTGTTGGTGAGGGGGACGAGGGCCAGCTTGATGATCAGCGTCAGCAGGATGATGGCGATACCCCAGTTGCCCACGAAGCCCTGCAGATAGAACAGCATCCACAGCAGGAACCGGCAGATGGGTTCCAGCATGCCGTAGTCCACGGCCTGCTCCAGATGGCCGCCGACGGAGGCGAGGAGGTTGTACTTTTTGGGGCCCATGTAATTCTTTACCTTGAGCACCACGTCTTCGCCGGGTTTCAAATCAATTTCGCCCCATTGCAGATCGGCGCGCAGCACGCGGCTTGTCTCGGCGGTCACCCGGCAGGATACCGGACGGCTGTCGCCGGGCAGCATGGCTGAGAGGAAGTACTGATTGCCCACGGCGGCAAACGAAACACCGGTGGAGAAGAAGGGTTCTTCAATTTCTTCCCAGGGTTCCAGGTACAGGTTGTCGCTGGCCCGGCAACCGGCGGTCTGCAGATTGGGCTGAGGGGTGAAGATGCCGCTGGCCGCTTCTTCTTCGGGTTGGAAACCCGTCTGGATGACGCCCGGCCGGAATGATACCGGCGCGCTGCTGCGGTTGATAATGCGGATGGTGAGCCAGAACTGGAAGGGATGGGTGTCCGGCACCAGTTCGTATTTTTTATATATCACCACCGGTTGATCGGGCTGGTCGTAGCGGAAGAGAATCCATTTTTCCGTCGCGTCCACCAGCTCGAAGTCGCCGTCCGGCAGCAGGCCGTCGAGACCTTCGTAGAAGTGGAGGCGCAGGGGGAATGCGGTCCAGTAGTCGTCGGCCGGGTTCGTGGTGACGAGATTGATGGGACGAAGAGGCGATTTCTTGTTGAGGAGTCCGGTCGACCAGTCCCGTTCGTGCTCCAGATACTGGGGATTCTTCAGCTCGAAGCGCTCCAGCGCGCCGCCCAGTGTTGTGAACGTGGCGACAAACTCACTGTTTTCCAGTCGCGCAGACTGCCGGGGTGGACGGGAACCCCGGTCCTGTCGGGCGGCGGCGACCTTCTTTTCCCGCTGCTGCAGTGCCCGGGATTTCCGGTCGGCCTCGAACTTTTCGCGCCGGGCTGCGGTCTGTTGTGCCTGCGCCTCGTCGAAGTCCGCCGGATGGTCGTTGCTGCAGCTGCGATAGACGGAAAAGCCCAGAATGACAACCAGCACGCCGACGAGTATTTTCCAGTCCATTATATTTCCTTGGTGTCCAGTGGTGGCGGGTCGAATCCGAAGCCTCCGAAGGGATGGCAGCGGAGGATCCGGCGCAGGCCCAGACGGCAGCCCCGGAGGGCACCGAATCGCTCCACGCAGGTCAGTGTGTAGGCGGAACAGGACGGCTCAAAGCGGCAGGCCGGCGGCAGCCAGGGAGAGATGGCCATCTGATAGAAACGGATCAGGTGGATGATCACCCGGCGGATCACGGCCGGCCCTCTGCAGACTGCGCGATTCGTCGACCCAGGGACTCGAGATCCTCAAATATTCCGGCGCTGGGTTCCAACGCTGCGTGTTTTTTGGGAATGATGACAACGTCAAATGATGACGGCACGTGGAACCGGTGCGTGCGGAAGGCCTCCCGGATCAGACGCCGGATGTGGTTCCGGACCACCGCGTTACCGAATCGGCCGGAGGCGGTGATGCCGATCCGGGCAGGTCCTTCTTCGGATCGCGGCAGCGCGAGTCCGATGAAGAAGCGGCTGGAGAACTTTTTTCCGCTCCCCTGAACCGCAAGGAATTCCCATCGCTTCCGCAGTCGATGGGCCTTCGGGAATCGTTCCTGTTCGATGTGGACCATCGGTCCTTGTGAATCGCTATTTCCGATAAGTGGAAACGGAAAGGCTGCGACGCCCTTTGCGGCGTCTCGCAGAGAGTACCTTGCGTCCGCCGGTGGTTGCCATGCGGGCCCGGAATCCATGGGTGCTGCGCCGTCTGCGCTTGTGGGGCTGAAATGTTCTTTTCACGACCGACCTCCGATATCGCTGGGACCTCCAACCCGGGGGCGGAGGCGTCAAAATCGAGGTGGTGAACTAACCACAGGGAAGGAGCAGTGTCAAGAAAGATATCTGCGGGGGAAAATGCCCGGTCGGGACGGAACGGATGCGTGCGCAGTTCCATGTTGACACCATCGCCGGTTTCGTTGAAATCAGTTCCATGTTGAAGCGGACCAGTGCGCTCATCGCCAAAGCGGAACAGGCCCGGAGCCGGGAACTCAAGGCACTGGATGAGGCCCGCAGCACTTTACGGGAGCTGGATGCCCGGCAGTATTCCCTGTCCATGAAAGAAGCCTTGCTTGCCGGATGCAGCCGCTGCACCACCGGTCGCGGGGAATACACGGCCGGCGAACTCGCCATCCGGGCCGGCTGGGCTGAGCAGAACCGTCGGAAGCTGTCTGCTGTTTCCCAGGAAGCGGCCCGCATTGAGCGCGATCGGGAGCAGGCGGCCCGGCACCTGAAGGAAATTCAGGAACGGGTGGCCACCACCAGTCGTCTTCTCGAACAACTGTCCAGAATGAAATAGGCGGAAGGACGTCAGGACGGGGGCGGTGCCGTGGGCGGTATCGTCGGCGTGTCATTGTCGCCCCGGTACAGGCGGCTGTGTTTGTAGGCTTCCACGGAGAAGCCCACGAGAATTTTCAGTACCGCCATGGTCGGCACCGCCAGCAGCACGCCGAGGAAACCGAATATCTCCGCGCCGGCCATGAGGGCGACGATGATCCACAGGGGTTGCAGGCCCAGTTTTTCGCCGAGGATCCGCGGCGTCACAAGAACCGCGTCCAGGGCCTGCACGGTGCCGAACACGATGAGTACGCCGATGATGGGCGTCCAGCCGGAAAAAGAAAATACCGCCATCATGAGGGCCAGCAGGAATCCCGTGGCTGCACCGAGATAGGGAATGAAGCACAGCAGGCCGGTGAGGAGGCCGATGACCAGCGCCAGAGGAATGCCCACGATGGAATAGCCGATGGCGTAGAAGGTGCCCAGCACGAGCATGACCGTGAACTGTCCGTGGAGGAAGGCGGAGAGAGAAAGGTCGATGTCCCGTGCGAGGCGTCGGGCCGTATGTCGGTGCTCCCGGGGAATGAGACCGTCCACGGCCTGGATGATGCGCGGAAAGTCCTTGAGCAGGAAGAACAGGAAAACGGGAAACATGAGGGTGGCGATGAGGACGAACAGGGCCATGAACGTGGTGCTGAAGATGAAACGGGTCACCCGGGATGCGGGCGCAAACAGATCGTCTCCCTGCTTGCTGACCTGATTGTAGATCTCGTTGAATACATCGTTCCAGCTGCGGGGAATTTCGATCTGCAGGTGCTTTTCGAGTACCGGGGTTACCGTGGCGTGAAGCTGGGCAGTCAGTTCCGGCAGGCGCTGGATGAACCCTTTCATCTCCACGGTGATCTGCGGAATGAGAAAAAACATGACGGTAATGAATCCAACCGTCAGGGTGCACAGTGTGATGATCGTTGCTGAGGTGCGGCCCATGAAGCGCAGTTGGGCGAGTCGCGTGACCAGCGGGTTGAGGAAGTAGGCCACGAGGAAGGACAGGAGGATGAGGATGGCGACCTTGCCGAGCTGCCACGCGATGAAGATGAATGCGGCGAGAATGCCGAGACTCCACAGCCACTTTTTCAGGAGCGAGCGATCCGTTTCCAGCATGGGCGGAGTGTAGCCCGAAAACGGAGTGAATGAAAATCAAATCCGGACCCGGTCGGCGACCCGGCGGTCGGCGTCAGTCCGGAATGGCCCTCAGCTCCACGGATAGGATCTGAACCGCATCCGCCGTCACGTCGACCAGCCGGAATTCCGTGAACCAGCCGTCCCTGCGTACGGCAATGCGGTGGGGTCCGGGCCGCAGCAGAATGCCCGTTTTTTCGAACATGCCGATGGGGCCCAGACGGGTCTCGTCCACCTCAAGGATGGCGTCCGTCTGGTTGCAGTGGAAGCGGACGGTGCCCCGCGGGTCTGCACCGTCGGGCATCCGCGCACCACAGGCGATGAGCCCCAGGGCGGCAACTGCAGACAGCAGGAAACTAGTTCGGTTCGAGCCGGTAATTGGGTGCTTCTTCGGTGATGATAACATCGTGGACATGGCTTTCCTTCAGTCCCTGTGGCGTTGATCGGTTGAAACAGTTGCGCCGGGTGCGCATGGTTTCGATATCCGGTGCGCCCATGTAGCCCATGCCCGATCGGAGGCCGCCCACCAGCTGGTAGAGGATGGAACCCAGCGAACCCTTGTAGGGCACGCGGCCCTCGATGCCTTCGGGGACCAGCTTCTGCGCTTCGGTGGTGTCGGACTGGAAATAGCGATCCTTGCTGCCCTTGCGCATGGCGCCCACGGAGCCCATGCCGCGATAGGTTTTGTAGCTCCTGCCCTGAAAGAAAATCATTTCGCCGGGTGCTTCGTCTGTGCCCGCCAGCATGCCGCCGAGCATGACCGCATGGGCGCCCGCCGCGATGGCCTTGGGAATGTCCCCGGACTGCTTGATGCCGCCGTCTGCGACAATCGGAACGTTGCTTTTCGCGGCCTCATCCACGCAGCTCATCACCGCGCTGATCTGCGGAACACCCACCCCCGCGATGATGCGGGTCGTGCAGATGGAGCCGGGCCCGATGCCGACCTTGACGGCATCCGCACCGGCGTCGATGAGGGCCCTTGTGCCTTCTGCGGTGGCCAGGTTGCCCGCGATGACCTGCAGCCCCGGATACTCCTGCTTGGTTCGCCGTACTGCGTCGATGACCGCCTTCGTATGGCCGTGGGCGGTGTCGATGACCAGCACATCCACGCCGTTGTGCACCAGCAG
>JAKQNG010000255.1 GCA_029565915.1 Deltaproteobacteria bacterium | reverse complement strand
CGTATCCCCGTCTGTGTCCGCATCCGTGTCCGTGTCACTGTCCGTGTCACCGTCCGTGTCACTGTCCGTGTCACTGTCCGTGTCACTGTCCGTATCCCCGTCCGTATCACTGTCCGTGTCACTGTCCGTATCCCCGTCCGTGTCACTGTCCGTGTCACTGTCCGTATCCGCGTCACTGTCCGTGTCGCTGTCGCTGTCTCCGTCGCTGTCCGCGTCCACGTCGGACGTATCCGGCTCGTTGATGGACCCGGTCGTTCCCTCGGAGCAGGAAATCCCGAGCGCCAGCAACGCGATGCCGAACAGTTCGATAATCGAATGACGTGACTTGCCCATGTGCCCTCCTCGATTTCCGGACAGTTCCGGATATGGTAGCTGTATGTATTTGTTGCCGGCTGGCCGTCCGTTCCTTATTCAATATTCAAAATATGCTAAAAAATTGGACGTCATATTCGATTACAGTAAAGTTGCGCGCCAAATTTCAAAAAGATTGAAATTTCTTCGCCGGTTTTTAATGGAACTGAAATATCAGAATGGCCCGAGCCCGATGGGCATCACTCAATAACCCAGATGTTTTCTTTGCAGAAATTGGAGCAGAAATCGTTGTTCACGGCATTGCCGTCGTCGCACTCCTCAAAATCGGACTGCACAACACCGTCACCGCAATGGGCCGCCACCAGGCAGGTGTCCGTACATCCGCCATACGTGCCCGTATTCCCCGACACACCGAGATCGCACTGCTCATAATCGGGCTGCACAACGCCGTCACCGCAGTACTGGGCAAACGTACACGAAGGCGTGCATCCACCGTAGCCGCCGATATTCAAATCCTGGCCGAGGTCGCATTCCTCTCCGGACTGCACCACCGCGTCGCCGCACACACCCTGCAGCTTGCAGTTGGGCGAACAGGTGGAACCCGTCGGCGCGCCCGCGGGAATCGTCGTGCCGTCGCACTGTTCGCCCCAGTCTTCCTGAATCACCGCGTCGCCGCAGCGTTCGCCCCACTGACAGCCCGGACCGCAGTGTCCATAGCTCCCGTCGTTCGCCCCATCGTCGCAGGCCTCTCCCTCCGTCCGATCCACCACCCCGTCGCCGCAGAACGGTGCAAATCGGCATTCATCGGTGCATCCGCCGTAGGAACCGTCGTTGTTGTCGCCCAGATCGCATTGTTCGCCGTAACTCGCCTGCACGATTTCGTCGCCGCAGGAAGGGCCCCACACACAACCCGGTGCGCACTGTCCATATCCGCCGTCGTTCACCCCGTCGTCGCACTCCTCACCCTGATCCGCATCCACATTGCCGTCCCCGCACTCGTCGATGATCCGGCAGGTGGCGGAACAATCGAAGGCCTCGTAACCGGGCAGTCTGGCCGATCCGTCGCACTGTTCGCCCCAGTCCGCCTGCACGATCCCGTCGCCGCAGTGGGCGGCCGGCGAGCAGTCCGGATTGCAGGTGCCCCAGGTGCCGTCGTTCACCCCGTCGTCGCAGTCCTCGCCGTCCGCGCCGTCCACGTGGGCATCGCCGCAGTAGGGACCCGGCAGACACAAGCTGCTGCATCCGTTGTAGCTGTCGTCGTTCACGCCGTCGTCACACTCCTCACCGTAGTTGTTCTGCACCACCGTGTCGCCGCAGTAGGGCCCGAGGATGCAGCTCGGCAGGCATCCGCCATAACCGCCCACATTGTTCTCCAGCCCCAGATCGCACTGCTCACCGGCATCGGGCTGGCCGTCTCCGCACTGTTCGATGAGTCGACAGGTGCTGCTGCACTGCTGTCCCACCGGCGTGCTGGTGCCGTCGCATTGCTCGCCGAAGGCCGCCTGCACGATATTGTCCCCGCAACGGGGCGCCCGGGTACAGTCGGGATTGCAGGTGCCGTAGGCGCCGCTGTTCACGCCGTTGTCGCACTGCTCGGGCGGGTTCTGCACCACGTTGTCGCCGCACCGGGGACCGATCTGGCAGGTGGTCGTGCAGTGGCCGTAGGCGCCGTCGTTGAGCGCGGTGCCCTGATCGCAGGTTTCGCCATAAGCGCTCTGCACCACGCTGTCGCCGCACCGGGGCGGCAGAATGCAGTTGGGCCCGCACCGGTTGGCCGCCGTGGAACCATAGGTATCCGTGTTCGTGCCGTTGTCGCACTGTTCATACGCGCTCTGCAGCACCGCGTCCCCGCACCGGGGTCCCAGGGTGCAGTCGGTCCGGCAGCCGCCGTAGGTGCTGTTGTTGTTGGCAGGGCCCAGGTCACACTGCTCGCCGATGGTGACCTCGCCGTCCCCGCAGTCGGGCACGCACACGGACGGAGACGTATTGAATCCGTTCAGGGTGAGGCGGTAGCTGGAACCATCCCGCTGGCGCTCCGCCTGATACACCACGATTTCGTAGACCTTGCCATGGGTGAGGTTCAAGGTTCCGGCGTTGGCCTGAATGTTGATTTCCTGTTCTACGGGAATGTGGATGCCGCCCAGATCCACGGCCAGGTTGCCGTTGATGAACACCCACACGTCGTCGTCGCCCATGAAATTCAGGGTCTGGCTGGCCGTGCTGTCGTACTGGAACCAGAACCGCACCTCGCTGGTGAAGAAGAAATCGTGGTTGTAGCTGTATCCCACCGGTGGCGTGACACCGTTGGCGGTGAGCACGTTCTGCTCGGTCTCCCAGGCGTCGCCGCCGCCGTAAGCGGGTGCGATGCGGGCATTGAACTGCGTTTCGGCCAGCCCCCGGTTGTCAATGGGGAAGAACACGGGGCTGCCGTCGTAATACACCGTCGTGTCGCCCGTGGTGACCGTCACCCGGGCGCAGACCTGGCTGTTGCCCCAGGGCGTGCAGGGATTGAGGCACTCCATGGTGGCCGGATCATACGGCCCCCACCAGTGGGAAGGATTATTGCAGTCGGCGCAGGTGCCTCCCGCGTCGGCGCACCAGAACACTTCGCCGGCGGTATGTCCACCTGATATGGTCCGCCACCGGGTGCCGTCTTCCAGCCAGGTATTCACATAGCCCGGGTCTCCGCCCCACAGGGAACGGTTCCACAGCACCAGGGTGTCCACAATCACGCCCGGTTCGCCGTTGCCGTGATCGTACCAGTCGAGGAACGTGGTGGCGCTGGACACGGGCGCACAGTAGGTGGACGCGTAGCCCGACGCCAGGGCCGGTTTGGCGGGCTTTCCCGCGCCGGCGCTGACCAGCCGGTTCTGCACCATCCCCGCGGTGGCCGCGTTACAGCCGGTGATGCTATTCTGCAGGAAATCGGGGTTCGCACCGCCCGAAATAAAATCCTTGTACACCACGAGCACGTCCATGCTGTCGCCCAGGGATGTGGACTGGGTGCAGATATAGCCGTCCTCCACCAGACAGGTGGACGAACAGCCGTCGCCGGATACGGAGTTTCCGTCGTCGCAGTCCTCGCTGCCAATGACAAGGCCGTCGCCGCAGGTCGATGTGCAACCGCCATTCACCGTGCAGGAGGGTTCCCTCAGGCAGGTGGGGCCACAGCCGTCTCCCGCTTCCTTGTCGCCGTCGTCGCAGGACTCGGCGGTGTACCAGCCCGGATGGGGACCGTCACCGCAGGTATTCGGCACGCAGTTGTAGCTGCCCGGTCCCAGGATCTGACAGCGGGTTTCCTCTTCCCAGGTGCAGTCACTCGAACATCCGTCGCCGTCGTTCTCGTCGCCGTCGTCGCAGATCTCAGCGCCGGCCACAATGCCGTCGCCGCAGTCCACCAGGCAGGGCGCGCCCGGATAGGGGCAGGTATAGCCCGGTTCGACGGTGAGGCAGTTGGCCGAACAGCCGTCCCCACCCGTGGTGTTGCCGTCGTCGCAGTCTTCGCTGCCGGTCACCTTCCGATCACCGCATACGCTGGGGGTGAGCACACAGGCGGCGCCGGGAGTGGGACAGGTATAGCCCGATTCGATGTACAGGCAGTTGCCCGCGCAGCCGTCGTTGCTGTTCGTATTGCCGTCGTCACAGGCCTCACCCCGGGTGGCCGCCTGAACAATGCGGTCGCCGCAGCGGGGCTCGGGCGTGCAGGGCTGGCCGGGAACCGCACAGACCCAGCCCGCCTGAATCTGGCAGTCGGTGCAGCCGTTGGTGTCGAACATGCCTTCATCGCAGGTCTCCGCGCCTTCCACGATGCTGTTGCCGCACTCCTGATTGGGCACGCAGTCTTCCCCTTCGATGCAGGTGAAATTCGGATCCTGCCAGGTGCAGTCGCCGCTGCAGCCGTCCCCGTCGTTCGTGTTGTCGTCATCGCAGACCTCGCCGATTTCGATGATGCCGTTGCCGCACACGATCTGAAACACGCAGGGGTCGCCGGGCACCGGGCACAGCCAGTGGTCTTCCCGCGTGCACACGGTGCTGCAACCATCTCCCGGATCGTCGTTGCCGTCGTCGCAGTTTTCACCGCGGGCAGCCTGGACAATGGAATCGCCGCAGTACTGGGCCACCGTGCAGGCGGCCCCCGGAATCGCGCACACCCAACCGGCCTGCGTCTGACAGCCGATGCAGCCGGCGCTGGACACGGTACCCGTGTCGCAGGTTTCGGTGCCTTCCACCCGCCCGTCGCCGCAGACCACGAGGCGGACACAGAGCTGTCCGGGCACGGAGCAGTCATAGGCGGGATCCTTGTAAAGACAATCGCCCCGACAGCCGTCCCCGTCGTCGTCGTTACCGTCGTCGCATACCTCGCTGCCCTCCACGCGACCGTCGCCGCATTCGGGCACGTACACGCAGTCTTCCCCCGGGGTCGTGCACACCCAGTGGGCCTCGTTCAGGCACTGGGAGTTGCAGCCGTCCCCGTCTTCCGTGTCGCCGTCGTCGCAGTCCTCGCCCCTTGCCACGGTGACGATGCCGTCGCCGCAGCGCTCCGCTTCCGTGCACGCCTGGCCCGGATAACGGCACACCCAACCGTCGGTCACCTCGCAGTCCACGCAGCCCGCGGTGCTGTTTTCCCCTTCGTCGCATTCCTCTCCCTGCCCTACGCGCCCGTCGCCGCACTGCACCTCCAGCACGCAGGCCTGCCCGGCCACATAACAGCGATATCCGGGATCCTGATAGACACAATCCAGGCAGCCGGGCGTCGTATTTTCCCCTTCGTCGCAGATCTCGCCGGGCTCCAGGACGCCGTTGCCGCACTCGATGAGATACACGCAGGGGCCACCTTCCTCCGGGCAGTCATACCAGACAGACTCCACCTTGCAGCCGCCCGTGCAGCCGTCGCCGGGGATCGTGTTGCCGTCATCGCAGACTTCCCAGACCTGATTCACCAGGCCGTCGCCGCAGCCGGGCCCCGGCGGCACCATCACGCACTCCGGCGGCGGATCGGCACCCATGCACGGGTTCTCCACCACCGTGTCCGTATCCTCCAGGGGCGTGTCCGCGCCGGAACAATCCTCATCGATCCCGTTGCCGGGAATGTCCACGGCACCCGGATGGATGTTGGAAAAACTGTCGTTGCAGTCCTGGGGAACCGCCCAACCGTCTTCGTCGATGTCCACAAACAGCACGCCGGTGTCGCTGTCGCCGTCCGAATCCGAATCGGTGTCGCTGTCCGCATCCGTGTCGGCGTCCGTGTCCGTGTCCGTGTCGCTGTCCGTATCCGCGTCCGTGTCCACGTCCGTATCCGCGTCCGTGTCGCCGTCCGAATCCGCGTCCGTGTCCCCATCCGTGTCGCTGTCCGCATCCGCGTCCGTGTCCACGTCCGTATCCGCGTCCGTGTCCGCATCCCCATCGCCACCCGCAGAACTACCGCCGCCCGAACACGCGAGCAACAGGATCGCCGGACCGACGATCAGCCACAGTCGGCTTCTGAAATTGAAAAACATGGACATACAGCGCCTCCATTCCTGTTTTTGTTCAATTTTACAATGGGAGCCGGCGGGCGGGATGGTTTATGGAAACGCAAATATTTGAACATGGGTTGCACATGAAATGCACCTGGATTCCACAATTGTTTTAAATTTACATAAATGCTGGCCGGCTACTGCAGCGACTTCGCATAGGTCCCCATCCACTGCGCAGTGGCGAGGACATGTCCCTTCATGGCCTGTTCCAGTTCCGACCGGGTGGGGGATTCCAGGTTCAGCGGCGCATCCAGGGCAAAGAGCCGGAAGAAGTACCGATGGCGGCCCACGGGTGGACAGGGACCGCGATATCCGGGCTCTCCCCAGTCATTGCGACCGGACACCGCGGATGCCGGAACGGCACCGGCCTTCAGCTCCCCTGTCTCCGGCGGGATGTTGAACAGCACCTGGTGAACCCAGACCATTTTCGGGGCCGCCGGATCCGGTGCGTCCGGATCGTCCACAATCAGCGCCAGACTGACCGTCCCTCCGGGCACCCCGGATATGCGCAGGGTGGGCGCCACATCCTCCCCTTCACAGGTACACCGGGCCGGAATTTCGCCCCCGTCCGCGAATTCCACCGCTCTGATCGCCATCGCCTCCCCGGTGGCATGTGCCTTCTCCACCGGTGCGGACGGCTTCTGTTCCGGGACGTTCCCGGCGCAGGACAACAGCAGAACCAACGGCATCAACCCTGCAGATTTCATGAAGGTACCTCCCGGAATCCTTTCCCGACACTGGTCGGGGTTTAAAAACGCCTGACCACCCCCGCATTCACCTGAATGAGCCCGACAATTACTTCCGTGTCCCCGTGCATTCCCCAGAGGAAGTCCAGGTACGCGCCCGCGTCCAGCAGGATCCCCCAATCACTCCAGAACGCCCGGAAACCCAGCATGGTGCGGGAAGAATAGCCTGTGCCGAAGGCGGGGGCTGT
Organism: Deltaproteobacteria bacterium; assembly: GCA_029565915.1. Classification (GTDB taxonomy): domain Bacteria; phylum Myxococcota_A; class Polyangia; order JAAYKL01; family JAAYKL01; genus JAKQNG01. Next base: position 5,917 of record JAKQNG010000255.1, on the reverse strand, counting down.
CATCACGACGGCCCAGTTCCAGCCGATGAGATGGCCGAGGGAGAGTTGTATGTTCCGGGAAAACGGAATGATGAATCGCAGGAGAAGCCCGAACTGCTCGTGCCAGGCCACCACGTCCGGATGGTAGTGGCAGACATCCGCTACCATGAAGTGGGACGCCATGAATCCGGCGGAAAAAAAGCGCCACTGCTTTTCGACAAGCATCCCGAACCCCGGGGTAAACTTTGCGGCGGCATTGGTCGCCATGACATACGTGACCCAGTTGAATACATTTGTGAAAAACGACAGGTGCCGCTGCGGCCCCGTCGGATGCCGGACGTTCTGATCCCCATCCTGCAGACCGGTAACCCTGTCCCGCACATCGGCGGGTCTGAAACCCGGGCCTTCGGTCAGTCCCGGAAGGCATGGCAGAACCAGTACCAGCGCGCAGAAAAGGCCGGTCAGCACCGGTTTCACAGCACATCTCCTGTCAGCAACGACCAGAGAGACGTACTGCGGCGACCCACCCGGCCGACCGCGCAGGACAACAGTTCCGGCGCATAAATCGTTTGCGGTTCCGTCCAGCCGGAGAAATTGCCGCCGGCACTCAGCACGCCGAACCGGAATGTCAGATTTCCGCCTTCCGGCGGCAGGCCCACCTGGCACATGCCGACACCCAGAGAAAACTCCTGCGCATCCGTTACGACGTTCACATATCCGGACAGGGTCGCCGGGTCAAACGTCGCATCGCCTTCCACGTCTACCAGCAACATGCCGTCATAATCCGCTGAAAAACCGATCCACGATTCCGCTCCGCACAAACCGGACGAATGGTACTGCGCCTTTCCCGTTACTTCCACCTGCGGAAGGGGCGGCACCTCATCGTCGACGGCATTTCCCGTACGCACCTCTTCGGCAATTCGATCGCAGAATGCATTGCTGCAGGACGCCACTTCCAGCGAATAGGTCGTATCGGGCGCCAGCAGGGAATCGGGAGTGACCATCGCCAGATGTCCCGACTCCCACTCCACCAGCGAAACAGATACGGCGACTTCGTTAGCGTCCGGATCCCGCAGCGCAACCCGGATGTCCGGCGCTTCTCCAACGGAGACATGAACCGACACCGGAATTCGCGGATTCAACGGCCAGGCATCCGGCGCGCCGACAAACGGCCATCCGGAAATCAACCCGTTGCCGCAGCTGCAGGCATCACTCTGAACTGGCCAGAAGAGGCAACACAGAATCGCAAAAACTGCCGGATGCTTCATTGGTGTCTTCCTTTTCGTTTCCCCGCCAGCGGAAGCAGATAACCCACCTCGGAATTGTATGCCGGACTAGCGCCTTCTACCTCCGCACATCGCGGCCAATGCAGCAACGCCCCCACTCCAAAACCAAGGCAGGCAATCATCAGCCACCGTCAGAGCGACGCCGAATCACTCGAACTGAAAACTGACATCTTCTGTTTCATAGTGTCTTCCACCTCTCCGGTCTCCGGATCCGTTCTGCCTTGTATGCGGTCAATTCTACCGCCGGCGTTTCAACCGCCGCAAGGGGAACAAAAGTGACCAGTCCATCTGTGCGCGATACGCAAACGACCTTTCCGGGGTTGGGTGGGGTTGACGACCGGGGTTGGATGCGCGAAAGCGGTTCATCGGGTTCATTGGCGTTCATCTGGACACGCCAGCGGGGAATCGATACAATACCTGAGTTGCATGGAAGAACCTGGAATGAAATGCCTGCAAGGAAAGCCACTGGTTGAGTCACATTTCATGTGGAAAATAAATATTCAGGGAATGTGAAATAATCCACACGTGTGGAAAATTGGCCGGCAGCGGTCAGAATTCCTAATAAGTCAATAATATCAAGTTGTTAGAATCTCGTCAGCCCTGGCAAAACCGGGCAATTGGCCGCAGCAGGCCCCGGCGACAGTGGATGCGGTCATGCCCTTGCCGTGCCGTCTGATTCCCCGACAGGGGTGCCCGGGTCGGGCAACTGTAATTTATTTGACACGGCGGCGGGCGCTGACCCAGAGTTCCGGCCATGGAAACACCTCATCAGCATCCACTGCGCGAACCCATTGCCGTTCTGGGCGGCGGCGTGGAAGGGAAAGCCACGATCCGCTACCTCCTCGATCACGGATACCGCCAACTGGAGCTGCGCGACCAGCATCCGGTGGACGGCCTGCCCGAGGCCGTCACTGCCGTCTGCGGCAACGGCCACCTCGACGGCCTCGAACGGTTTGCGACCATCATCCGCACCCCCGGCATCCGCCCCGACATCGCGCCCCTCGCGGCGGCCCGCTCGCAAGGTGTCCGCGTCACGTCGGCCCTGTCCATATTTCTCGCAAACTGTCCCGCACCGGTCATCGGCGTAACCGGCACCCTCGGCAAGGGAACCGCCTGCAGCCTCGCCGCCGCTGCCCTGCGCGCCTGCGGCTTCACCGTGCACCTGGGCGGCAACATCGGCGTCAACCCCCTCGACTTCGCAGACAGCGTACAGCCGGACCACCGGGTTATTCTGGAAATCTCCAGCTTCCAGGCCATGGACATCGAATCCTCGCCAACGGTTGGCGCCATTCTCACCACCACGTCCGAACACCTCAACTGGCACACGGACACGGCCGAGTACCGCCGCGCCAAGGCGCAGATGCTCGCCCACCAGACCCCTTCGGACACGGTGGTGTTCCACGCCGATTCACCGGGCGCCGCGGAGATCGCCGCCACCTCAAAGGCCCAGCCCTTCGCTTACTCGCTCCAGCGCGAAGTCAGCGCCGGCCTCTTTTTGCGCAACGATCGCTTCATCCTGCGCATGGACGGACGCGAAGAAACGCTGCCCATCGATCCCGCCCGGGTCGCCATGCGGGGCCGGTTCAATCTGGAAAACATCGCGGCGGCGGTGCTCGTCGCCCTGCGCGTGGGCGGACGGACCGATGCGGTCTGCCGGGCCGTCTCCACATTCGAAGGCCTGCCCCACCGACTGGAATGCGTCGGGCAATACCGGTCGATCCACTTTTTCAACGATTCCTATGCCACCCGCCCGGAAGCGACCATCGGGGCCATCGCGGCGTTTGACGAGCCCATCGCCCTCATCCTCGGCGGCTCCGAAAAGAACGCGGACTTCGCCGAACTGGTCGATGCGATCCGCGCGCGCACCAACATCCGCACCGTCTGCCTCATCGGGCAGACCGCATCCCGGCTGGAGGACGAGCTCCGCCGTGCGGGCGTTTCCTGTCCCCTGTCTCTGTGCGCCACCCTCGAAGACGCAGTGGATAAGGGCATCACCGCCCTGAACGGTTCCGGTGTGGTGCTGCTGTCTCCGGCCTGTGCATCCTTCGGCTTGTTTGCCAACTACAAAGAACGGGGCGAACGCTTCCGTGCAATTGCAGAACAACGCGGCGCAACGGCAGACCGCACCTGAGGAGAGGCCCTATTGATGATTTCCGGCTTCCACAAACAATGGTTCACCGTCCTGCTGCTGATCTCACTTGCCACCGGATGCGGTCAAACGAATGGAGCCGGAAACGGGGAAGATTCCGCGACGGAGACAGGAGCGGACAGCGAAGGCACGGACAGCAACAGCGATGACACGGACAGCGACAGCGACGGTACGGACAGCGACAGCGACGACACGGACAGCGACAGCGGCCCGGCGGACACGGCGTCCGCATCCGACGAATGGCAGGATTCCGAAATCATCGAGGACGCATTCACTCCGGTGGATCGGTCGGCAATCGGCGTCGTTCCCTTCACACCGGAGGCGATGCTCGACTATCACATTCACATGAATCCGGCGCTCCTTGCCGACATGGAAGCCAACGGCGACGATGAAATGTACCGTCCGGCGGCCCTCCGGGTGCTGGGGGCCGACCTGCAGGAAGACTTCGCCGCGGTCGGTGTCCGCTACAAAGGCGACTACTCGCTCCACCACTGCTGGGACGAACACGGCGGCATCCGCAGCCACGCCGGCGAATGCGCCAAACTCTCCATGAGCATCAAGTTCGACGAGTACAACGAAGACGCCCGGTTCTTCGGCCTCAAACGACTGGATCTCCACGCCATGTCCGAGGATGACACCAAGCTGCGCGAACGCCTGGCCTATTCCGTGTTCAACGACTTCGGCGTCACCACTTCCCGCACGGCGCACGCGCGGGTCTTCATCAACGATCAGGCGCCCGTGCTGATGCTTGCCGTGGAGCACATGGACGGCCGCTTCACGGCCTGGCACTGGCCCGAGGGTGGCGACGGCAACCTGTACAAGGAAACCTGGCCGTCCGCATCGGTTTCGGAGGCCTCGCTCATCCATCAGCTCCGGACAAACGACGGCCCCGATGACGAACCGGATGTGTCGATGTTCATGGACTTTGCCAGTGCGGTGGTATCCGCCGATGAAACCTCCTTCCTGTCCGCCATGTCTCCTTTCATCGACATTGAACAGGTCCTCCGTTACATGGCCGTGGACCGGGCGTTCAAGAACTGGGACGGCATCACCGCCTTCTACTGGTCCGACCGGCCCCACAACCTGTACTGGTATCACGATATCGAGACATCGAATCGGCTCATCCTCATTCCCTGGGATATGGACAAGACCATGTGGCGCTATGATCCGTACATGGACCCGGTCCACTACAACGGCGATCGCCCGGTGCCGGACTGGAATGTGACGCCTTCCTCGTGCAGCCCCATCCTGACCTGGTACGGCTCCGTTTCCGTCATCCCGTGCGGCTGTGACAATTTCATGCGCCTGCTGGCCGCCACCTCCTGGGAGGCGTTCGTTCCCATCGGCGAGGAGCTCCTCGACACGGCCCTCACATACGACGCGCTGGAGAACAAGGTCACCGACTGGGCCGCGCAGATCGCCCCTGTCGTGGCAGAAGATCCGCTGTTGAACGCCACCGGCTGGCAGGCAGCCGTGGCGGACTTCTACCAGATCCTGGAGAACAACATCATCGACTTCGAGGCGCACCTGGCTGAAGGTCTCCTCGTGGAGGAATGAAGGTATCACCATGAGCAGATGGCTGGTCACCGGCGGATCGGGCTTCCTGGGAATCAACCTGATCCGGAAACTGGTCGGGCAGGGTCACGACGTGGTGTCCCTGGACATCGAGCCCTTCGAATACGAAGACATGAAGCACCGCATCGAACACCACGTGGTCGACATCCGGAACCGGCGGGATGTGGAAGCCCGCATGGACGGCATCGATGTCTTCATGCACGGCGCGGCGGCCCTGCCCCTGTACCGGAAAGCGGACATCCTGACCACCAACGTGGACGGCACGCGGAATGTGCTGGATGCGGCCCTCTCCCGTGGCGTGACCCGGGGCATCTACATCTCGTCCACGGCCGTGTACGGCCTTCCGGAAAAACATCCGCTGTATGAAGATGATCCCCTCATCGGCGTGGGCCCTTACGGTGAAACGAAGATCGCAGCGGAAAAGCTGGTGCGGGAATACCGGACAAGGGGTATGCACATCACCACCATCCGCCCCAAGTCCTTCATCGGTCCCGAGCGACTGGGGGTATTTGCCATCTTCTACCAGTGGGCATCCGAGGGCCGCAGTTTCCCGATGATCGGCCGGGGCCGGAACCTGTACCAGTTGCTGCATGTGGAAGACCTGTGCCGCGCCATCATCCTGTGTGCGTCCAACGAAAACGGGGATCTCGTGAACACCGAATTCAACATCGGCGCAAAGGTCTTCTCCACCATGCGCGAGGACTACCAGGTGGTCCTGGACAAGGCCGGGTTCGGACGGACCATCAAGGCATCGCCGGCCCATCTGGTCGTCCTTGCCCTCGAGGTGCTGGAGTTCTTCAAACTCTCCCCCCTGTATCCCTGGGTGTACAAGACCGCCACCCGGGACTCCTTCGTGTCCGTCGAAAAGGCGGAACGCCTGCTGGGATTCACACCGTCCTACTCCAACAAGGAAGCGCTGCTGGCCAAC
>JAKQNG010000253.1 GCA_029565915.1 Deltaproteobacteria bacterium | reverse complement strand
TATCCAGCCGAGCATGCGGCCTTTACGCAGCAGATTTCCGACGCGCTGCCGGCGGGCTGGGATGCGGGCCTTCCCGTTTATGGCAAAGACAGTCGACCCATGGCGACCCGGGTGCACTCGGGCATCGTGCTGAACGAACTGGCACGCCACTTCAAAGGTCTCTTCGGCGGCTCGGCGGATCTGTCTCCGTCCAACCAGACGCTCATCAAGGGCTCTGGTGATTTTGGCCGGGACGCCTGGGACAACCAGAATTTCCGGTTCGGCGTGCGGGAGCATGCCATGGGCGCCATCTGCAACGGCATCGCCCTGCACGGTTCGGGGATGATCCCCTACTGTGCATCGTTTCTCGTTTTCGCCGACTACATGCGCAACGCGATCCGTATGGCCGCCCTCTCCCGGGCCGGTGTCATCTACATCTTCACCCACGATTCCATTGCCGTGGGCGAAGACGGCCCCACTCATCAGCCGGTGGAACACGTGGCCAGCCTGCGGCTCATTCCCGGTCTGACGGTGATTCGACCGGCGGACGGCAACGAAGTTTCCGGCGCTTACCGGGTGGCCGTCGAGAGTCGGCAGCGGCCCACCGTGCTCATTCTCACGCGACAGAACGTTCCCGCCGTGGAGGGCACATCGCCGGACGGGCTTGCCAGGGGTGCCTATGTGCTGCGGGACTGCGACGGCACGCCGGAACTGCTGCTCATCGGAACGGGTTCGGAACTCCAGCTGTGCACACAGGCCTCGGAAATACTGACGGCCGAAGGCATCCGCGTGCGCGTGGTGTCCATGCCGAGCTGGGAATTATTCGAGGAACAGTCCGCCGACTATCGTGAAAGTGTGCTTCCCGGTGCGGTGACGAGACGACTGGCGGTGGAGGCGGGGAGTCCCTTCGGCTGGAGTCGGTGGATCGGTCCTTCGGGCGATTCGGTGTCCATTACCGGTTTCGGTTGCAGCGCACCGGGGGATGTGTGCATGGCGAATCGCGGCTACACTGTTGAAAATGTTGTGTCACGGGCGCGCGCGCTGCTGAAGGACAATTGACAATTGAGAGGTCTTGGGGTTTAACTTCGGGACCACGGGGCGGTTAGCTCAGCTGGATAGAGCGTTGGCCTCCGGAGCCAAAGGTCGCGCGTTCGAATCGCGCACCGCCCGCAGCATCTCCCGCAACCTTCACCGGAGTGGAGACTTCCATGAACGAACCGCGGCTGCGACTGGGCGACATCCTTCTGGAGTCAGGCCTCATCACTCAGGAAACGCTGAACCGGGCGCTGGAGATTCAGCAGCAGCGACAACTCCGACTCGGAACCATTCTCCTGCAGGAAGGATTGATTCCCGAGCCCCATCTGCTGCAGGCCCTCAGCCGCCATCTGGCCATTCCATGGGTCAGCATCAAACTGATCGACATTCCCGATGACATCATCCGGCTGGTTCCCGTCAATGTGGCCGAAGAATTTTTTCTGATTCCCATTTACGTCCGCACGGAGAAGGGTGGTGGGAAGGCTCTGTACGTGGCCATGAACGATCCGTCCGATCAGGATGCGCTCCGGTTCGTACAGGCAACATCCGGCATGCCGGTCCGGCCCATGATCGCCGGTCCCTCCGACATTGCCGCGGCCATCCGTTACTACTACTACGGCGATGACTATCCCGAACCCGCCGACCTCGCCCGGGACACCCACGCAGAAATCGCCCGGCGGGAATCCCATCCATCGGCCGAAGATCAGATGGACGTCGAAGACCTCAGTGACGAGGTCATGGAAATGGTTTCGATTGAATCGACCATGCCTCCCAAGGCGGACAGCACCGAACAGATCGCCCCGCCGGTACATCAGGAAGATGAAACACCGCCACCGGAAACGATTCCTGCGCCGACGCCTGCCGCTCCGGCAGAAGAAACGGCCACGCTGCCCAGGGAGTCGACGGTCGATGCATCCGACGAAGCACCGCTGGTATTCGAGGACAAGACCGCCGCCCAGCGGGAAGCGGAACGCCGGATTTACGGTGTCGGACACAGAAAACCGACCCGTCGCTTCGCCCTGACCCTCCTCGATGGCACAACGCTGTCCTTCACACCCGCTAAAAAAACCGGCAGGAAAGACGGACGGCTGAGCCGCGAAGACCTTCTGGCCGGCCTGCGGGCGGCGGCCGCCGGAACGCCGATGGACGATTTCCTTCCAGCCGAAAAATGGCAGTCCTACATGGCCGCTCTGCTCGACATCCTCATGCGCAAGGGGCTGGTTCTCTACGACGAATTCTACGAAGCTGTTGAACAGATTGAAAAAAAGAAAAATTAGGTGTCAGCGTTCGCTGCCGCGGGAGCGGATGAGATCGTTGAGAGCGGCCCGGTCCGCAGCGGACACGTCTGTTCTGGATGGCTGCGATGCCGATTCCACGGACGGGGACGCCGGGGCTTTCCCACGGTCGTCGGGAGTGACGATCTGGGTGCGGACATCATTTTTCACCTCGTCCACGCGGGCGCGGATTCCGTTGCCCAGTTCCTTTGCTTCCGGCGTTCCGCCGATGTCCCGCATGTGTTGATACAAAGTCTTCTGGCCGAGGTTTACTGAAAAGGTGAACCAGACGACAATCAGCAGAGAAATCAGGCCTGCGATGAATTTGATGATTCCAACCATGGCGTCATTGTAGCGGCCCGGCCGCGGACTTGACAAGAAAACGGCACGTCGATAAGAGACCGGCATGCCTTTTGAAGATATCACACTGACTTGTGTTGAATGTAATGAAGCCTTTGTATTCACGGCCGGGGAACAGGAGTTCTTTGCCCAGAAGCAGCTCAATGCGCCGCCGAAGCGATGCAGCGCCTGTCGCCGGCTGAAACGGGCGCAGAAGCCATCCGGTCGCAGGCAGCCTCCCGGCGAATACCGATCCCCTGCATTCCGGGACAGCGAGCCCCGGGGACCCCGGGGAGGCAGGCGCTCAAACGACTACCGGTCTCCGGCCTTCCGCGAAAGCGATGCCATCAAGCCCGACGAGGAATACCGTTCACCCGCGTTCCGCGAAACAGAATCGATGGACAACGCCGAGGAATACCGGTCTCCGGCCTTCCGCGAATATGACCACATCAAGCCGGAAGAAGAATACCGTTCACCCGCGTTCCGCGAATACGACCACATCCACCCTGACGCGGAATACCGATCACCGGCATTTCCGGGCCAGCAGCGCCGCGGGTTCCGCAAAACGGAACGGCCGCTGTTCCAGATTACCTGTGTCGCCTGTGGAAATCAGGCAATGGTGCCCTTTGTGCCCGAGGAAAAGGACGACCCGATGTGCCAGGACTGCTACCGCGAACACCGCGAAATGCTGCGCCGGGAACAGGAATCGGCAAATGCCGGACCGGACAAACCCGCCGGGAACGACTGACCCGTTTCAGCCAGACCCATCCTCAGATTCCGTATGCAAAGATGAACTCGTCCGAGATACCGCACGTCATGGACGAATCTGTGTCAACGGTGGTGGCGGGAAGAAACCCTTCCTGCGTTTCCTGCGGTTCCCCTTGTTCGAAGACCGCCAGCGCGTATGTGCCCTCTGTGGTGCATCCCCAATTGTATACCCAGTACTGATAACTTCCCGGCAGCGCAGAAAGCGGGAAATACACGTTTTCCACATGCACTTCTCCGGGATTGGCACAAATGTCTCCGACGCAGTCATCCACATCCAGTTCACCGCCGTCCCCGGTCCGGTGGGCAAAGAACAGCTCCTCGCCGGACGGGGTCCGCACGTGCAGGTCGAAATCCGTTTCCACGGTCCAGGAAAGGGAGAACCGGAGTGCCCCTTCCCCCACGCACACACCGTTCCAGCACGTCAGAAGGGACTGACACGGGATGACAGGGCTGCAGCGGCTGCCGGAGAGTCCTTCTCCGGGATCCGTATCCACCGGAATGCCCCATGGATCGAGGAAATCTGGCACGCCATCGCTGTCTTCATCGCCCTGCCCTTCCGCCCCGTCGCCGACGCCGTCGCCGTCCGCATCCGTGTCCAGCACATTCGGCAATCCATCGCTGTCTGCATCGCCGTTCCCTTCCGCGTCATCGGGAATGCCGTCACCGTCGTCGTCCATCGACGATCCGGTTGTTGTGTCCGCCGGGTCAGAGGATGTCTGCAGATCGGCGATCGGCTGGTCGGGTTCCGTACAGGCACAGACGAAAACGAAACCCACTGTGCATGCTGTCCGGATGCGAAACATCGAATCTCCTGTCGTCGCAATACAGCTGACAGCATAACACGTTTTCAATGAGGGGAAAACGCTCGCATCCAGCGTTCCCGCGTGGCATACTGCGCGCCGACTGACTTTCAACAAGGAGAAGAGAATGCCCCGTAACGACAATCCTTTCGGCCGCAATGCCTACAACGACGGCCCCGGCCCAGAAGACCTGCGACGGTTTTACCGACAGTACGGCGGAATGCTGCGCATTGCCCTCGTCCTTGTAGTGGCCACCGTCATTGCACTGGCAACCATGTACACGGTCAAGGCCGACGAGGTCGCCGTCGTCACCACCTTTGGTCGCTATCGAAAAACCCAGCAGTCGGGTCTTCACTTCCGCATTCCTCTGGTGGATACCGTATACAAGCTGCAGACCAAACGACAATTGAAGAAGGAATTCGGTTTCCGCACGGATCGCGAAGACGTCCAGTCCGAATACCTGCGGGGCGAAGGCAGCAAAGTGGAATCCCTGATGCTGACCGGCGATCTCAACGTCGCTGTTGTGGAATGGATTGTCCACTACCAGATTTCCGACCCGGTGCAGTACCTGTTCCGCATCCGCGACGCGGAAGACACCCTGCGGGACCTGTCCGAGTCCACCATGCGCGAAGTCGTCGGTGACTACTCCGTCACCGAAGTGCTGACGAGCGGGCGCGAAGAAATTCTGCAGAAGGCGAAGGTGCGCCTCGCCGAACTCTGCCGGGTTTACGACACGGGTCTCTCCATTCAGCGGGTGGAGCTGAAGGATTCGGCGCCTCCCGATCCGGTGAAGCCGTCCTTCAACGAAGTGAATCAGGCCGAACAGGAACGGGACCGCAAACAGAACGAGGCCCTGGCCCAGTACAACATGGAAATTCCCAAGGCAAAAGGACAGGCCGCCCAGGTCATCGAAGAAGCGCGCGGCTATGCCGTGGAGCGCGTCAACCGGGCACAGGGCGATGTGGCCCGTTTTGTGGCGCTCCAGGAGGAATACCGCACCTATCCAAAAGTCACGCGAACACGCCTCTATCTCGAAACCATGAATGAAGTGATTGCCGGCGTTGAAAAGAAAATCGTTGTGGACGAAGACGCGAAGGGACTTGTTCCCATGCTCTTCCCGATGGGCGACGGCGCCAGAGGAGGTGTGCAATGAGCCGGACATCCATGGCCGCCATCGCCATCGGCGTCATCGCACTGTTCCTGCTGTTCACCTGCGTGTATACGGTCAACGAAGGAGAACAGGTGGTCCTGCTGGAATTCGGCGAGGTGCAGGCCCATGCCATCGAAAAGCCGGGCCTCCACTTCAAGCTGCCCTGGTACGAAGCGCGGCGGTTTGACCGGCGCTGGCTGGCCTGGGACGGCGACCCGAACCAGATTACCACGCTGGACAAACGCTACATCCTCATCGACGTGTTTGCCCGCTGGCGCATCATCGATCCGCTGGTGTTCATTGAGAAGCTGCGGGACGAAGAAAGCGCCCAGGGTCGGCTGGACGACATTCTGGACAGCGCCACACGGAATGTCATCGCCAACCACAACCTGATTGAATCGATCCGCAGTTCGAACCGGACGTTTAATATTTCCGAGGAAGAACGCGAATACCTGAATGAAACGTTCGTGGACGCGGCCACCACCGCCTCCCTGTCGCCGCCACCACCCGCCGCACCTCCATCCGACGGAACCGCCGATGCGCCCACCACCGCCAGTGGCACCGCAGCCGCTGCGCCTTCCACGGCACCGGTTGCTCCGCTCTCCTCGGCCGATCCGTCCATCAAAGGGGTGGATGACGATCCGGCATCGCTGTACCGCATTGCCATCGGCCGCCACAAAATTACCCAGGACATCCTCGAAAAGGCTGCCACGAAGGTGCGCGAACTGGGTATCGAGCTGCGGGACGTCCGCATCAAGCGAATCGACTACATCGAGAGCGTGCAGCGTTCCGTGTTTGACCGGATGATCTCCGAGCGCCTCAAGGTGGCTGCCCGACTGCGCTCCCAGGGCGACGGCCTGTCGGCGGAAATTCTGGGCCGCAAGGAACGTGACCTGAAGCAAATCCGTTCTGAGGCCTATCGTTCCGCCGAAGACATCAAGGGTCGGGCGGATGCGACGGCTGCCCGCGTCTACGCGGAGGCCTACGAAAAAGACGAGGAACTCTATCAGTTTTTAAAAACCCTGGAGAGCTATCGCATGACCCTGGGCCAGCAGACATGGCTGCTGCTGACCACCAACAGCGACTACGGAAAATACCTGAAGTCGGCAAAATAGCGGTGTACCTCTGAACGACTTCGACACGACAAAAGACTACTACGGCATTCTGGGCGTGGCCCCTTCCGCCTCCGAAAAGGAAATCGCGAAGGCCTACCGTTCGCTGGCAGCGCGCTACCATCCGGACAAGCATCAGGGCAACGAACTCGAAGACCTCGCGAAAGAAAAGCTGGTGGCGTTGAACGAGGCCTACCGGGTGCTGTCTGATCGCCGTCTCCGGGCCTCCTGGGACGCCGACCGGCGAGCGGCAGCGGTAAAAAGACCGCCCCCTCCGCGAGATCACAGTGGACACGGAGGCGCCCCCGTGTCGGAGTCGCCGGCCCGGGGAACGGCAAGGACCGCAGGTCAGATTGCGGCGATTCTGCTTCTGCTGGCGGCTACGCCAATCCTGCTGCGTGTGATTCGCTCACCGCAGATTGCTGTCATCATTGGCATAGCCATTCTGCTGGCCTGGTTCGGGCCGCGGATCGTCGGGTGGCTCCGCCGGCGACGCTGATACCGCACGCGTTTCCACATCCCGGCTGCCTTTCAGGCGCCGGTACACCAGCAGTGCAGCGATAAAAATGAACAACGATACCAGAAAAACACGCAACAGTGCCCTTCGCCCCGAACCTTCTCCGGCGAGGAAATTCCGCAGGGACCGCTTCATGGCCGGCCCGTCGTCCACAAGGGAAAGCTCGCGATACAGCGTAACATCCACGGCGCCGGAGGCCCGGTTTGCCTCTGCCCGGACAAAGGCCAGTCGGGCATGGGCACTCCGGTAGTCAGCAGAGTCGTTATCCGCCAGCCGCAGGGCCATCCGGTACATGGCTGACGCGCGATCCGCATCGCCGTCAGACTCCAGCTGTCGGGCCCAGTCCAGATATCCCCGGGCCATCCGGGCACGCTCTTCGTGAAGGGGAGAACCGGCCAGCAGCTGACCCCAGGCATCTGCCATCTGTGCAAACCGGCCGGCCTTCGCATGGGCGGAGCCCGTCTCAAACAGGCGCACATCCGCCGCCTCCCGGGCCTCATCCCTCACCGCGTACAGCCGTTCCAGCCACCGGGCCACATCCTCATCCGGATCAGGATCCTCCGCAAACACGTTCTGGTATTCGCGAAACACGGACCATCGCGCATTCTTTCCGTACACTTCGAGGCAGCGCCGGGCCGCGCGCCGGACAAACAGGGAATCGTGATTGGTGCACGACAGGGTCACATCGATGGCATTGAGCTCATTCACCGACGCATAGGCCTCCAGCAACTGCGCCAGACGCCGTGAATCGGTAATTCCCACAAGCTGTTCGCTGAGCAGCGGATTGCCCATGTCCCTGATCCACTTCACCGCAAACATGTGCAGTTCCGCATCGCGACTGCCACGGCCGTAAATCAGGGCCGGCAGCGCTTTTAAACCCTGCTTCACCAGCAGTTCGCCAATCATCGAACGGAAAGCACCCGCGTGACGCCCGGAAAAATCCAGCATGACCTTGTACCCGGCCATGGTGTTCAACTGATTCAATGCCACCAGCATGGCGGCAATTCTGGTTGCCGCGCTGATCCCGGCACCGTCCGGCGCCATCTGAAGCAGTGCGCCCGCCATGCCGCCCTCACCGTCCTTTGCATTTTTTTCTGCCTGCCGCACGGCAATGCGGATATCCGCATTGGACACCTTCCGTTCCGAAAACAGTGCGTCCCGGATCACCTGCTCCGAACCGACGGCGTTCTGCTTCAGCGCCAGAGCCGCACCCACTCGTCGATTCACGTCCGGTTCCTCCAGCGCCTGCAGCATTTCACCCAGTTCCTCCGCGGACAACCCCAGTTCATTTCCGAGGCGCAGATCCGGAGTTCCGCCCCAATCTTCGTGAGCGTCGGGATCCGCCGCCGGTCCGAATCGTTCCGCACGCAGGAGACCGGTGCCGCCGATCAGGCAGAACGCCACCGCAAATGACATGACCGCGGCCGTTGGCAACAATCGATGCATGGAGAAATTCAGCGATGGAGCGTGCCGCGACCGATGCCGTCGTAGTCGAGTCCTTCGGGAATATCCTGAGCCGCCCAGACATTGCGGCCATCCACCACCACCCGGCCGGCCATGGCATCACGGATATCCGACAGACGCCATTCGCGGTATTCCTGCCAGTCCGTCACCAGAATGAGGGCCTGCGCGCCCGCCAGCGCTTCCCGGGCGGTTGGTGCGAAGCGACAACGGGATTCCACCAGTCGCCGGAACGATTCCATGGCAATCGGATCGTGGACGCAGACGTCGGCGCCGTCTTCGATCAGCGCCGGAACGATATAGTTGGCCGGGGATTCGCGCACGTCATCCGTTTCGGCCTTGAACGCCAGTCCCCAGACCGCCACCTTCACGCCTTCCAATCTGCCGCGGAACCGGGCGCGCACTTTGTTCAGCGGAATCAGCTTCTGCCGATCATTGGTGTCATCCACCGCCTGCAACACGTCGAGGGGACAAGTGTGTTCCCGCGCGATTTTGATCAGGGCCTGCACGTCCTTGGGAAAGCACGAGCCGCCATAGCCGCAGCCCGGTTGAAAAAACTGCATGCCGATGCGGGGATCCATGCCGGCGCCCACGCGCACCGCGGTCACATCAGCGCCCACGGCCTCGCACAGGTTGGCAATTTCGTTGATGAAGGTGATGCGGGTGGCCAGAAACGCGTTGGCCGTATACTTGGTCATTTCGGCGCTGCGGGGATCCATGCAGATGATGTTGCGCCGCGCCTCATAGTAGCCATACAGGGGCGCATACAGGTCACGCATCATCTCTTCCGCTCTCCGATCGGTGGTGCCAATGACCACCCGGGGCGGATTCATGAAGTCCTGCACCGCTTCGCCTTCCCGCAGGAACTCCGGGTTGGATACGACGGCGAAGGGAACGTCCGTGAGGGAGGCAATTTTTTCCGTGACCAGCGCATTGGTGCCCACGGGTACCGTCGACTTGCAGGCCACGACCGTATATTTTGCAATGTTCGAGGCGATGAGGCCCGCCACCTGCAATACCGCCGACAGATCCGCCGAACCATCCTCCCGCTCCGGGGTGCCGACAGCGATGAACACGATGTCCGAGGCCTGGATTCCGGCGGGGATATCCGTAGAAAAATGCAGGCGCCCGGCAGAGGCGTTCCGCGCACAGAGGACGTCGAGTCCCGGCTCGTATATGGGGACAATGCCGTTTTTCAGGTTGGCAATTTTCTGTTCGCTGATATCCGCGCAGATCACCTCATGGCCGATTTCGGCAAAACCCGCCCCTGCCACCAGACCGACATATCCACTACCGATGACACAGACTTTCATGCTCCATCTCCTTCGTTGTGCCGCACCGGAGCGCGCCGGGCGTGATCCAGTGCCGTCCATACAACCGGACCGGCCAGAGGAAGGCAATACAAAACGACCGACTGAACTATTTGCATTCCCCGACCGGGCACACTATACTTATCGGGCGCAAATGGACGACACCTCCCACAATTTTCCCAACCGTGTCCTCCTCGTGGATGATGAAGAAATCATCCGCACGCTTCTGAAAAGGGCCCTGGAAAAAGACGGCATCGACATTATCACCGCCGCCTCCAAGTCCGAGGCGCTCGAAGTGTTTCTCCACAACCCCGTCGACCTCATGATCGTGGACAAGAATCTGCCCGACGGTTCCGGCCTCGAATTCATTGAAGCGGCGCGGAATCTGGATTTCGACGGCGAATCCATTGTCATCACCGCCTATTCGGACACGGACTCGGCCATCAAGTGCGTGGAGCTCGGCGTGTTCCGCTATGTGCGCAAGCCGTTCGATCTGGACGCCCTGCGGATGGATATCCACCGAGCACTGGAAACCGGCGTTCTCCGTCGCGCCCTGGCGCTGCGCACCGGAGAGCTCGAAAACGCCAACGCGGAGTTGCGCGAAACACTGGGCAAGTTCCAGGAATCAGAACGCCGGCGCATTCAATCCGAGCGACTGGCGAGCATCGGATATCTGGCGGCGGGAGTGGCACACGAAATCAACAATCCGCTCTCCCTGCTGTCCATGACCATCCCGTATACCATTTCGGAGCTGGAGAAAATTGTCTCCACGCAGATGGTGCAGCTGCATCCGGAACGGGCCCTGGATATCCTGTCCCGCCTGGCCCGCAACCTGACCCCCACCCAGGAAGCAGTGGACCTGCTGATGGTGCTCTCCGCCGACCTGCACTCTCTGGGCAGGAGCGACGACACCGCCCAGCGGCCCGTATTCCTGTCGGACGCGGTGCACTCGGCCCTGCGTATCGTGCGCCACCGGCTCAAGCGAAAGGCCCGCATCACCGTGAACGTCCCCGGCGACCTCTCCATCATGGGAAGGGCCAGCCGGCTGATCCAGGTGTTCATCAATCTGCTGACCAATGCCGGCCGCGCCATCCGGGAAGACTCCCCGGACAAGTACTTCATCGACATCAACGGTTATGAAGATGAGACGAATGTGGTGATTGAGGTGCGGGACAACGGCATCGGTATTCCGGAAGAGCACCTCCCTCTTATTTTTGAACGGTTCGTTTCCCTCTCGGGACTGCCGGACGGCGAAGGCTCAGGTATCGGCCTGTCCATCGTCAAGGAGCTCGTCGAAGAGCACAACGGCACCGTCGAAGTGGTCAGCGAAGAACAGAAAGGCACCAGCTTCTACGTCCGGTTTCCAAGGTCGCAGGTGCGAAAGTCCTGCCCGCCGCCCATTGATGCGCCGCCCGCGCCCTCCACTCCCGTGGAATTCACGCGGGCCCGCCGGTCCATCCTGTTTGTGGATCGCAACGGGGACCACCTGGACGCCTACCGCAACTCCTTCGGCCAGATGCACAAGGTCCGCGTGGCATCGTCCTTCGACGAGGCCGCAACCCTGATCAACGGTCAGCACGAAGAGATGGACATCATCGTCTGCGAACTGGACGGCGACAGCAGCCATTTTCACAAGTTCCACCAGGATGTCTGTACCGGTCGCGAAGACCTGTCCCGCCGGTTCATCTGCACGAGCAACGCCACCACCATCGTCAAGCTGGACGATGGGTTCACCCTGCCCGTTCTGGTGCGGCCCTTCCGGCCGGCCTCCCTGCTCGCCGCGATTTATAAGATTCCCCCGCGCACGGGTTCCGGAGCGGACTGACCCCTTCCCTTCAGGGGATGAAGAAGCGGTAACCGACCAGTGCCTCCAGCGTGATCAGGCGGCCCTGAAATGTGCGCAGCGTGTTGTTGTAGAACACCCCGTCCACGCCGGCCACGATGGCGCCGGCCTTTACCGGCACCTCCACACCAAATCCCAGACCCACCGTGAGGATGAGACGACGTTCGGTGGATCGGGTTTCATTTTCATCCACAAACGTGCTGGTCATGCGATTGGTGATGACCGATGTGCCCAGATGCAGCGACGAAAACAGGTGAAGGCGCGGCATCGCCGGGTAGCGGTGCCAGACGGAGAACA
This sequence comes from Deltaproteobacteria bacterium, assembly GCA_029565915.1. Taxonomy (GTDB): domain Bacteria; phylum Myxococcota_A; class Polyangia; order JAAYKL01; family JAAYKL01; genus JAKQNG01. The sequence continues at coordinate 14,846 of JAKQNG010000253.1, read as the reverse complement.
GCAGAGGAACCACGGTGGTCCGGGCCACCACGGACGTGTCTTCTCCCTGGGGATCGGTCAACTCGTTTTTCTGGGACGAACGCAAGAAGGCACCCCGGATGCCCAGCCCGAGCTGCTGGGCGTCCACCGGCAGGCGGATGCCGGCGTCGATGGCGGCCACACCCGAAATCCAACCGGAGAAGTCCACGGATACGCCGCCTTGCGCACCAATGAAAAAACGCGGAGGCACAACCGGCTCGGGCTCCGGCGCCTCTTCTTCCGGCACCGGTTCAACCGGTTGTTCCTCGGCCACCGGGGATTCCGGCGGTACGGGCACTGCATCATCCCGGTACCCGGCCCGTCCCACCAGCGCGATCCGTCGCAGAAAATCGGGTGAATCCAGCGGATGGTCAACCTTGAATGTCGCTTCGCCCGAGGTGTTGAGGGGCACAGTGTAGTCGGCCTCGTAAACGCCAAGGGCCAGTTGCCGCAGGGGTGATATTTCCCCCGTGTCCACGGTTACCGAGGGGAATTCACTGCCCCGGTAAATCCGCCCGTCCGGCTCGTGCACGACCACGAGGACCTTTGCCAGGGTGACCTCCTCCGTGTTCATCTGCGGCCCGGAATCGAGAAACAGCGCAGTCATGGGCTGCTCCGGCAGGCGCAGATCGACCGGTTTGCCCTGATCGTCGAGACCGAACGCCACCCCCGGCGGCACTTCCACGTCGACGAAGGCCTCTCCCTGAACATCCGCCTGGGCCGGGCCGAACCGGCGATTGCCGATGCGCAGCCATGTCACTGCGTCCGGGCTGGTGACGATGCGGGCCTTTCCGCGGCCCACGAGCCGGACCCGGGACACTCCCCAGAAGGTCCGCCGGCCGTCCGACGCGGACAGCACGATGATGTCGACGGCGGGATGAAACTGCGCGGGCGGAACGTAGCGGGCCGACACGCGGCCTTTCCCGTCGGCAGAAAGGTTCTCCACCTTGCCCAGATGACAGTGGACGTTGACCCGGGTGGCCCCCACCGGCAACCGGGCCGAAATGACAGCGGCGTCATCCGAGCCGAGCTGAAGCGTGTCGGGCGCAACTTTCACGTTCACCAGGCTCGAACCGGCTGTTCCGGCTGTGGCAGCGGTTCCCAACAGAAAAAGGACACACCCGGACACGACAGCAACAGTGGGGAGGATTCTCCGCATCAGCCGTCACGCCCCCAGTTGATGTCGACTTCCCGGATGCCCGCCTTCTGCGCGGCCGTTGCGCAGGTCAGCTGTGTCTCCCGCGTTTCACCCCAGAGATCGGTTTCGCGGATGAGTACTTTTTTTCCCGGGGCTGCGGCTTTTAACGCGATGGAGAAACGCCCGCCTCCGTCCGGTGTCACCGGCTGGCCGTCCACGGACAACCGGGCCCCCACGGACACGGTGCCCTTGACCACCGCGCCGCCGGACTTCTGAATCCGGCAGGACCCGTCGGCAATGCGCAGCAGGGCGTCTACAGGGATTTCAAACGGCGTCATGGGCGTCTGTCCCGCGTAGGCGACGGACTGCTTTCCCTCGGACACCACCACCGTGCGACCCGCTGAAGACAGATCCACAGAGCCGGTCTTTGTGGCCACCGCCAGAAGCTGACCGTTGTTGAGCACCGCGAAGCGACCTTTCTGCACCCGCGCCACCACGGTGCCGTCGCCGTTTTCGATGTTGAGTACGCGCTCGCCGTTATCCCGGTAGTCCACCGACGCACGACCGCTGATGAGGCCAAGTTTCTGCACCGCGCCGGACAGCTCCCGGACTTCCACTTCGGCCTGCTCGGCCAGCTCAATGGTGGACGAATCGCCCAGATCGAGGGTGATGGACGACTGACCGCCCGTGCGCACCGCGTCATCCACTGCCAGCTTGTCTCCCTGCAGGACGCCGGTCCACCGGCCCTCTCCCGTCCGACGTTCCGCCCTGCCGTTCACCCGCAGCACCTGCACCTGATCGCCGGCCGCGTCATGGGGAACCACCGATGCACTGCCATCCGCTGGGGCATCAACCGTCCCGGCAGACTCTTCCTTTACCGCCTGGACGGACAGGTGCATTCCCAGCGCGATAAGCAGCGCGAGAAGAAGACCGGCGATGGCAACCCGCTTCCACATGATCTACGCCGATTCCTCCGACCGGAAACGCACACAGAATCCCGTGGTCACATCGGGAATACCCAGTGACGCCAGTTCCCGGCCCGACAGAAACGAACAGACCGCCCCGTGCCGGGATGCAATTTTTGATACGATGAAGAGCCCCAGGCCGGTGCCCTTTCCCGCGCCCTTGGTGGAATAGAACGGTTCGAACATATGGCGGGCGGTCTCCTGGTCCACACCGGAGCCATTGTCCGCCACAATGATTTCCAGGCCGCCGTCCGACGGCCGCCGCGCCAGCACGTGAACAAAGCCCCGGGGGGCATCGGTCACCGCGTCGAGTGCATTGGAAATCAGGTTGGCCAGCATCTGATCGATCTGCGCCTTGTCGCCACGGATGTGAAACGGACCACCTTTCACGGTGCAGAGAATCCGGATATTGTCCTTTGCCGCCAGCTGCCATTCAAACACGGACAGCACGCGGGCAATGCACTCTTCCACGTCCAGGTCCGTGAGGCCTGCCGAGGGACGCATGAAATCCCTGGCCCGCTCCAGCAGCATCTCCGCTTTGGCAATCAGCTGAAGGGATTCCCGGATGCCGGCTTCGATTTCCGGATCCCGTCCCCGCGCCGTCTCCATGGTCATCTGCAGGGCCATGGACAGAGCCGTAAGGGGCTGGCGCAACTCGTGAATCACTGCAGAGGCGGACATCCCCAGCTCCGCGAAACGGGCTATTTCCAGTACCTGCTCACTATTCTCATCTGCCATCTTCGCCAGAATTTCGTCGATTTCGCCCAATGTTGCCTCCATCGCCCGAACTGTCAGGCCTTGGATACGTCCACTTTCCCCGGAAAAAATATTTTCACAGACGTGCCGGCGCCTTCCTTTGAAGAAATATCCAGCCGTCCCTCGTGTTCCTCGACAATCCGGGCAACAGTGGTGAGCCCCACTCCCCGCGATCCGGAATCCGTCGGCGCGGTGGTGAAGAAGGGATCCACTGCCCGCAGCCGGACTTCATCGGACATGCCGCATCCATTGTCTTCCACCCCGAGTACCACAGCGCCGCCGTCCACCCGGCGCACGTCGAATCCGATGCGACCACCCGGTTTCACCGCCCGCAGGGCGTTGTCGAGGAGGGACGAACAAACGATCTGCAGATCCCGCTCGATGCCGAGCACCTGTACGTTCTCCCGTGCTTTCCAGAAAACTTCGATTTCCTTTTCCTTCAGTCGTTCCAGATACATATCAACGGAGTTTACCACAATTTTCTCCAGAACCACCGGCTTCATGCTCTCGCCCCATTGATGCTGGGAGAACCGCAGCAGGGCGTCCACCACCTCGGCAACCCGACGGGAATTGCGCACGATTTCCAGCGCGATTTCCCGATTGGCGGCATCGTATTCCATGTCCGCGAGCAGGAGCTGCGCATTGCCGATGACGCCGGTGAGCGGATTGTTGATCTCGTGGGCCACCCCGGCGCCCAGTTCGCCCAGGGCGGCCATCTTCTGCGTGGCGATGATCTGCTCCTGGGCCTTGGCCAGTTCCCGGGTCTTTTCATTCACCCGCTCGTTGAGCTCCGCATTCCAGGCCCGAATCTCTTCCATCATCCGGTTGAACGACGTGGACAGCCGCCCCACTTCATCGCGGGTATTCACGTCGATGGGCCGGGAGTAATCCCCTCCGGCCACGCGGGCAGCCGCCTCCGTCAGGGTTTCCAGGGGCCGGGTAATGCCCCGCGACAGCAGGACGGCGCCGACCACCGCAGCAGCAAAGCACACCAGCATCCACGCGATGAGAATCCACTGCAGTCGGTAGATCTGTCCGAACACCGCGTCCCGGTTCACCCGCAGAAAATAGCGCCAGTCCGTCAGCGGCACCGTTGAGCGGACCGTGAAGAAATCGCTCTGTCCCAGCCGCACGGATCCCACCGAATCATCCTTCAGTCCCGCGATCAGGCGGTAGTTGCTGTCGGTCTTCAACGTACCGTCCGTGCTGCCGCAGATGCTCCGCCCGTCCGAATCGAGCAGGGCGCCCTTCCGCCCGTCCTTTCCCTCATTTCGGGCAACATCGCAGATGCTCTGCAGGGATACGCCGATGGCCAGGACCCACCGTTCCTCGCCCACTCCGTGGGGCGGTTTGACGGCCGAGGCCACTACCACGCGAGGGCTGCCCGTGTCCGACAGATAGACCGGACCCACCGCCACGGAGGCCTCCAGCGCCGCCTCCATGGGCACACTTCCTGCGAAACGCTGCACCTCTGCCCCGGTGACCACATCCCGCTGGGCGGCCAGTGCATCCTCCGCATCGGGTACGAAGGGCTCCACCACCGCCCTTCCCTCCGCGTCCAGCAGGGCCACCATGGTTGTAAAGGAGAGCTGGCGCCAGGGAATGAGCAGGGTGCGGGGCAGATCCTCGACGGCGAAGTTCTCAAACGGCAGGGCATTCACCACCATGGTGGTGCTTTCCACCAGCCACCGGGCCCGGTCTTCCACGCGGCCGGCCACCTGCCGGGCATCGCGCAGCACCTGTTTTTCCACGTCCGCGGCCAATCCGGAGCGGAGGATCTGTCCCGCGAAATAAAAGCCGATCGTCAGCGGAATGATGGTTCCGAAGATCAGCAGCAGCAATACTTTTGAACGAATCCGCACGTTTTCCGCCCTTGTCGCCCGGAATTATCGCACGGACAGACGCCCGCCGCAAACCTTGATTGCAGACAGGCGATCAGGGCGCGGGGACGGGAGCGGCGGAGGCGGGGCCCACCTGAAATACCCAGTTCGAGTTGAACTCCTTCGGCAGTTCTTCGAACACCACCTTGAAGTTCACCGTGTACCCGCTGCGGATGACGCAGTTGTGCATCGCGCCCTCTGATTCGTAGAGTGCAGAAACCTGATTGCGACGGGTGGTCCGGATCTGCGCGTCCGTCGGACTGACATCGCAGGGCACCTCCTTGCGCAGGATCACCTGCCGGGAGGGATTCAGCAACCTCCCTTCGAGCATCACGTGCTGCATGCCCACCGCCGCGTTGTTCTGCACTTCGCCGGTGATGACGCCCACCAGCAGCCCTTTTTTCAGGCGCAGGTGATATCCCTTCAACAGGCGCACATCGAGCTTGACCAGCAGGTCTGCTTCCTTTTCCACGGGCGTCTGCAGAAAGAAGGCCCGTTTCACCTGCTCATCGAAGTGGTTCACGTCAATCGCCCATTCGTTCATGGCGGCCACGTAGGCAAAGAATCCGAGGGTGCCGAAGAACAGGATGGACGCGACCAGCATTTTGATCCGGGCGGCCCGGGCAAAGCGGTTGATCTCGAAATCGCCGAGGTCGAGGGTGTTTTCCCTGCTCCATCCCGCGGCCGGGACCACCTGCGTGGAAGCCTGCCGGGCCTCGGCGGCGGTGGCGGTGCGCACCTGGTATTTCATCATCACAGGCGGCGGCGCGGATGCCTCCGCCGGCAGCGGTCCACCGGCAAACTGGCTGGCCGGGGGCACCGGCGTCACGAGATCGAAATACACCGAATCCGTTCCGGACAGCAGATCTTCCCCGGGCCCCGCGATATCCGACGACAGGAGGAACACGCAGCGGCAGCGCACGCAGCGGAGGCGCCGCAGGGTTCCCGCCTCGTCCGGACGGGGCAGGACCCGATCGGGAATCTCGTAACCGGTTCCGCACTGGGGACATCGAAGCTTCATTTCTGCGCCTGCTTTCTGCCATGGGACTGGTATTCATATAACAGCGCCTCGGCCAGCCAGTTGCCCAGCAGCCGGGCACCTTCCTTGGTGGGATGGACCAGATCGCCGCCGCCGAGTCCGGTGGACCACCATCTGGGCATGCTGCCGTCCCCGCCCATGGCGGTCCAGGTGTCGAAGAAGGCGCAACCCGCGTGCAGGGCCACATCCCGCTGGGCCTCGGACAGCCTGGCGGGCATCTTCTTCGAAATCAGATCACCGGTTTCTGATTTCATCGCCTGATCGAGAGGACCCACCACCAGACAGGACGCGTTGCCGGCGGCCCGCTTCAACGTGGCGACCACGTCCGTGAAATCCCGCCGGTATTCCTTCAAATTGAGAAACCGGTTCGCGCCCTCGTTGGCGCCCATCATGAGAATGACCAGCGACGGCTCCCGGTGGGCGATTTCCTGCTCCCAGTGCTTTTCGTCGTACCGCGCCAGGGCAGTGCCCCGGGCGCCGTTGATGGCCAGGCTGTCATACACGACGCCGGGCTGCCCGTTTTCCAGCACGGTGCCGAACATCCGCAGTTCCCCGTCGTTGCGGTATTTCACCTGCAGCCGGGATTGCCCGAAATCCACCTCGATCTTCCGATGGGCCACCTGCTTGGCCGGCGCCGACGTCTTCACTGTCTCGCGGAACCGGTCATTCACGTACACATCGAACGATCCGCCGCCGGGTTGTTCCAGATAGGAGATGTCGAACCAGCGCACCTGACGCCCCTGCGTGCCCTCCTTTGCGGTGGCGACCCAGGCGGTGGCCCGGCTGCCTCGACGCGCCTGGAACGCAACGCCGCCGAGGCCGTACAGCCCGTCCTCGAGAGGAGCCGAGGTAAACGGATGGATCTGCCACTGTTCCAGTGAGGCGCCCTGTTCCACGCCGATGTGGTTGTACCAGCGCCAGGGTCTGGCCAGCAGCACGAAGCCGTGACCGGCATCGCCGAACCGGTTCTGAAAAATGGAGCGCACCCGGCCCGACAGTTCGTCCGTGGTCAGGATGGAATCGCCGTAGTGGAGGATCCGCACGGGGGTGCGGCGGCGGCCGAAGGAGAGCTCCTGCAGGTCGCGCACAAACTGCTTCATCGCGTCCGGCGACGGGGATTCCAGGGGCTGGCGGGGATCGCGGACATCCTCCATCCGGGCAAAGAGGGCCGCGTCCGATTCCATCGACACCCTGCCGCCGGCGTGGGAAACGACGCCGGGAATGGCCGGAGCCGGCGGTGGGGAGTTGCCTCCGGAAGGAGGTCCGATCCACTTCACCTCTGCGACCAGTGCCGCCACGCCGAACAGGGCAAACCAGAAAACCGTCCAGACCGCCTTGGGGGAAAGTCGGACAGCGCTTTCGAAACGGGCGGATTCCACGGTTTACCTCGTAATGATTGTCGCACGCGGCGTTTGCGCGCCCAGATTTGAACAGATGCCTTTAAAAGTAAAGGGTAATCCGTGGTGGAACGATGGTCCCCACGATGGGGCGGAAGAAGCGGTGGCGATCTTGATTTTACTCATTATATTGAGTAAAATTACTCAACATGATGAGTAAAAACAAACCCTCATATCAGCGTTCCCAGTTCACAGCACTGGCCCAGCGACTGCGTGAACCCCGCTATTTCATTCAGGTACTTGCAGGTCCGAGACAGGTGGGCAAGTCGACACTCGCCCGGCAGGTCGCGGATGAACTTCCGTTCCCTGTGCGGTATGTCAGCGCCGACGAGCCGACCCTGCACGGAACCGACTGGATATCATCCCAGTGGCAAGTCGCGCGGCTGTCAGTATCGGCGGCGGGTGCGCTGTTGATTGTCGATGAAGTCCAGAAGATCCCGGGATGGTCCGAAACCATAAAGCGACTGTGGGATGAAGACACCCGTTCCAACTGCCCGTTACGGGTGATGTTGCTCGGTTCTGCGCCGCTTCTGGTCACGCGGGGCCTGACCGAGAGTCTGGCCGGACGATTCGAGCTCACGACACTCTCTCACTGGTCGTACGCCGAAATGCGGGACGCATTCGGGTGGTCTCTCGAAGATTTTCTGTATTTCGGCGGATATCCCGGCGCCGTTCCGCTCATCAGGGATCCTGCCAGATGGGCCCGCTACATTCAGGACAGCCTGGTGGAAACATCACTGTCCCGCGATGTGCTGCTCATGACCCGGGTGGACAAGCCGGCACTGCTCCGGAGGGTATATGAGCTGGCGTGCCGCTATTCTGGACAGGTGCTGTCGTTCAACAAGATGCTGGGGCAGCTTCAGGATGCCGGCAACACCACAACCCTCGCCCATTACCTCGAACTGCTCAGCGGCGCGGGCATGGTCACGGGGTTGCAGAAATACGCCGGCGATGTGGCGCGCAGCCGCGCGTCCAGCCCGAAGCTTCAGGTGCTCAACACCGCACTCATGACCGCCGCCAGCGGATTGTCGCCGACGGAAGTCCGACAGGACCCCGAATTCCGTGGTCGCCTTGTGGAATCCGCCATCGGTGCCCATCTGGCCGGTGCCGCCCTGCGCGGAGAATGCCGCCTGCATTATTGGCGAGAGGGTAACCAGGAGGTCGATTTCGTCGTGCAGACAGGACAGTCCCTCTGCGCCATCGAGGTAAAAAGCGGCCGGGTTCCCCGTATCCATTCCGGCATCGCTGCGTTCAGCCGGACGTTTGCGCCCCGCCATGCCCTGTTGGTGGGCGACGGCGGCATCCCGGTGGAGGACTTCCTTACATTGCCCGTGGCGCACTGGATCTGAACGCCGACCGGACTGTCCTGCGCTACCTGTTACGCGTATTGCTGGTGATACACTGCTGCAGATGACATCGGCCGGCCTGAACGGACCTTCAGGAATTCATGGGTACGTTTTCCATTGAATATATTTACCGTGTCACAATGAAATTGTTTTATATTTCATATGTTTTTACCAAAACATGTAAACAAGTGAACGAGATGTCGTATCAAAAATGCGGCAGTCTGTTGCGCCGATTCCGCAGGGCGTTGCGCAGGGCTTCCGGGTCGAAGTGGATGTCGTCGCCGGGCATGGCAAAATCGATCCGGCCGACCCCCGATCCACCGGACGCGAAGAAAGGTCCGAAGGTCAGATTGTCGAGGCAGGCCGATATCGGTTGCGCATTCGGCTGATCCAGGAACGCAAGGGCGAGTTCGGCACCGCAGTCGCTCACCGATACCCCGTGGGATCCGTTGGAGAACTCCAGGTAGAACGCGCTGCTGAGGTTTTCCCTCACCATCTGTCCGTATTCCGGAGGGGTAATCGGATCGAAGTATCCGGCCATCACAACGGTGGGAATGTCGCTCTCCACGGGTCGGGTTTCCAGGTCGGACGCCGCGGGCACACCCCAGACCTCGCAGAACTCCTGTTCCGAATCATAGCCGAAATGCGAAATGAAGCGGGGCATCAGTCCCTGCGTGGCCTCTTCAAACGTCGCCGGATCGACCCACGCCAGTTCCTCGGCGCAGTTCACACTGAGGAACATGCCGACGCTGATACCGGATTCGATGGCCGTGAGCGATTCGAGGACTTCGAGGATCACGGACATGTCGCGATCACTCACCATGTAGATCAGGCCGGGCAGGTAGGGAAGCGAGGTGTAGTCGTACATGAGGGAAAACAGCAGATCCAGCACAGCGCTCCCGTCAATGTCGACGGAAACACCTCCGGTCAGGGTTCCCTGAAAGGGCGACGCATCGAGATCGTCGAGGGCGGCCAGCAGGACGTCCATCAGATCGGGATAGGCGGCGGCACAGGCGGCATCGGCGACACAGGTGGCGAACAGGCGCTCGAAGGCGCCCTGGGCATTGGCAGGCATCCTTTCGTAAAGATTCACCTCCAGCGGCACGGTGGAATCGAGGATTACGGCGCGCACCCCTGCCGGGAAATCCCGCATGACGGTCAGGGCAAGCCGCGTCCCGTAGGAAATGCCCCAGAGATTCCACTGCGCATAGCCCAGGGCCCGGCGGAGGGCATCCACGTCCGCGGCGTTCCGGGCCGAATTGTAGGCCGGAAGATCCACGCCCTGCCCTTCGAGTCCCGCGCGGCACTGCGTCAGGAAATCCAGCTCATCTTCGATGGCATCGGTGTCCGCGTACAGGGACCCATCGGTGCAGGACAGGTCGGGAATGGAGTGCCCGGTGCCCCGCTGATCGAGCGCAATCAGATCCCGCGCGCCGATCCAGCCCCCCAGCCCCGGATACAGCATCGACATGGTGGTCACGCCGGAGCCGCCGGGGCCGCCCTCCAGATAAACGATGGGGTCGGCCTGCACTTCCGCACGGGTGCTGAAATACCGGGTCACCGCCAGCCGGATGGTCGGTCCCTCCGGATTTCTGTGGTCTTCGGGAACGGTCAGGTATCCGCACTGCTGGTTGGCCCGGTCCGGGACGTCGGGCCAGCAGTCCACTTCTTCAAAATCATCGGTCCATCCGGGCACCCGATCCGGGATTGTGGGCAGTCCCAGATCGGCAATGGGCGGACCTTCTTCTTCGTTGCAGGCAGAAATGCTGGAAAGCAGAAGTGTGGCAAACAAGCAACAACACATTTTTACAGACATCGCTACATCTCCTTGAAGACCGCCGGGCCGATGTTATTCTCCCATCGTACGTTCAACGCCAGTGTTTTCCAAGGAGGCAATTCATGAATGGTTGGTGGCTTCGTTCCGCTCTTTTCGTTTGCATGTTGCTGATTGTTGCGTCGTGCCAGAGCAGCGGCGGTGGTTCGGAGGACTCGGACTCGACCACTGCCGGTGATACAGACAGTGACAGCGATGGTGATACCGACAGCGACACGGATACCGACAGCGACACGGATACCGACAGCGATACGGATACCGACAGCGACACGGATACCGACAGCGACAGCGATGGTGATGGGACGGATGGGACAGAGACAGAAGACACAGAAACTGCCGACACGGAAACGGTCGATACCGAAACTGCCGACACAGAAACCATCGACACAGAAACGACCGACACAGAAACAACCGACACAGAAACGACCGACACCGAAACTGCCGACACGGAAACGGTCGATACCGAAACCGTCGACACGGAAACAACCGACACAGAAACAACCGACACAGAAACCGTCGACACGGAAACGGTCGATACCGAAACTGCCGACACAGAAACCGTCGACACAGAGACTGTCGATACTGAAACCGACAGCGATACCGCCGGCTGCGAAGAAGGTCTGGAGCGCCCCGGTCTGACTCCCTGCGGCTTCAACCTGCGCGGCGTTTTCACGGAACTCTGCACGTCCGGAAACTGGGCGGACACGGCCACCTGTGTGGATCCCGACGAATGCGCGTTCAACGACCTGCGCGCCCTTCCCGATTCCTGCGGCTGGAACGGCCGCGGCGACCAGAACCAGGAATGTCCGGACGGCATCTGGACCGACACCACCTGCGACGACCCGGACGAATGCACCGATGAAGATGCCTTCTGGGAAGAGGACACCTGCGGTCAGAACGGCCGCGGCGACACCCGCTGGTACTGCAACCTCGGAACGTGGGTCATCAACGATCCCTGTTACGACACCGACGTGTGCATCGACACGGCCACCCGCATCGACCCGGCCGCTGTCTGCGGCCTGAACGGCCGCGGCGATCAGCAGCAGGAATGCGTCCTCGGCGCCTGGGTCGACACCACCTGTGACGATCCGGACGAATGCGCGGACGGCAACGACACGGCCCTCGTGGATGTCTGCGGCCTGAACGCTCGTGGCGACATTCCGCGGTTCTGCCTCGCGGGACAATGGATCTCCGGCGCCTGCAGCGACCCGGACACCTGCGTGGACGGAACTCCCCGGGTGACGGCCAATATCTGCGGCATCAACAACCGCGGCGACCTTGTGGAAATCTGTCAGGCAGGCGCGTGGGTCATCGACGAGCTGTGCGCGGATCCGGATGAATGCACGGACGGCGGCCTCCGCACCGGGACAACCTCCTGCGGCGTCGGCGGCTCCGGCAGCCTGCAGCAGCGCTGCGAAACCGGTCAGTGGACCGACACCCTCACCTGTATCGGCGCGGATGCCTGCACTGCCGGACAGACCATGCCCGGCACCACATCCTGCGGCCTGAACGGCAACGGCGCATGGGAACTCGAATGCGCGGGCGGCCAGTGGGCCGACTCCGCCAACTGCATCGACCCGGACATCTGCATCAACGGGACCGGCAGCCCCGGCACCACGGTGTGCGGCATCAACAGTCTGGGAACTTTCCGCATGATCTGTGTCAACGGCCAATGGGTGGACACGGACGTCTGCCACGGCGACGCGGTCTGCACGGAATACGACTGGCGGCTCGGCACCACGCCCTGCGGCGCGAACGGCAGCGGCGTCTTCTGGCAGCAGTGCACAGGAGGCAACTGGTGGGATTCGGCAACCTGTGAGGACACGGATGTGTGCGTCAACGGATCGCAGATGCCCGGCTCCACCCCCTGTGGCTACAACGGCAACGGCACCCTGTGGCTGGAATGTGTATCCGGCCAGTGGCAGGATTCGGCCAACTGTATCGACTCTGACGAATGCCGCAACGGCGACCTCACCCTCGGTTTCCTCGGCAGCTGCGGGTTGTACGGCATGGGACAGTCGGTGCTGGAGTGTGTCAACGGCCACTGGGTGTCCACCGGAGACTGTGCCGGCGATGCGGTCTGCATGGCCGACTGGGGTACACGTCCCGGAAGCACTCCCTGCGGGTGGAACGACAACGGCGTGTGGATGGAAGAGTGCGTGGACGGCCAGTGGGAAGACACAACCACCTGCATGGACCCGGACGACTGCGAAAACGGTACCACGCGGAACACGTCCGATGTCTGCGGCAACAGCGGTCAGGGCACCTGGATGGAAAACTGTATCAATGGAAGCTGGGTGCGGTATTTCTGTCTGGGCGACGCAATCTGCACGGACGGAGACACCCGGCCGGGCACTATCCCCTGCGGGTTCAACAACCGCGGCGTGTACGAACAGTACTGCAGCTTCGGCAACTGGCAGCAGAGCGGGAACTGCCTCGACCCCGACGAATGCGAAGACGGCACGATGCAGGACACCGCGGAGGTCTGCGGCCTGTCGAGTCTGGGCGTGTGGCGGCAGCAGTGCTTCGACGGCGAATGGCAGGACATGACCTGCCTGGGCGACGCCGCCTGCACCGACGGCGACGAACCCATGCCGGGCTATCAGCGCTGCGGCATGAACATGGATGGTCTGGCGCAACTCGAATGCTTGGGCGGCCAGTGGCAGCACACGTACTGTGTGGACGACGATGTCTGCGTCAATGGCATGACCATCCCGGGCGTAACGGCGTGCGGCTGGAACGGCAACGGCACCCTGTGGCTCGAATGCGTGTCCGGCCAGTGGCAGGATTCGGCCGACTGCATGGATCCCGACGAATGCACCAACGGCGATTCCATGCTGGGCGAGTTCAACTCCTGCGGCCTCAACATGGAAGGACAGACGATTTACGTCTGCCAATGGGGCATGTGGCAGTGGACCGACGGCTGCGTGGGCGACGATGTCTGCGAAGCCGGTGATACCCAGCCCGGCGGCACCCCCTGCGGATGGAACGACAACGGGTATTACATGCAGGATTGCGTGGCCGGTCAGTGGCAGGATTCGCTGGACTGCGTAGACACGGACGAATGCACCAACGGCGACTGGCAGGACGGCGGCACCTGCGGTCTCTCGGAGCTGGGCTCCTGGGTACAGGCCTGCGAGGACGGTCACTGGCGCAACGACTACTGTGACGGCGACGTGGTCTGCACGGACGGCCAGACCCAGTCCGGCACCATCGCCTGCGGCTACAACCTGCGGGGGGTCTACCAGCAGGACTGCCAGGACGGCCAGTGGGAAGACACCGCCAACTGCATCGACGACGACGAATGCACCGACGGCACATGGCAGGACGGCGGCACCTGCGGCCTTTCGGGCCTCGGCTCCTGGCAGCAGTTCTGCTATCTGGGCGCCTGGGAAAACAGTTTCTGCAATGGCGACGCGGCCTGCACCGACGGCGCTGTGCAGCCGGGCTACCTGCCCTGCGGCGACGGCGGCACCTGGGAACAGCGCTGCGACGGCGGTCAGTGGACAAACGACCGATGTATCGAGTGCACGGACGGCGACACCCGGCTCAACATGTTCGAGGAATGCGGGATCTACGCACAGGGACACTATGTGGAAGAATGTGTGAACGCCACGTGGACCTGGACGGACGAATGCGTGGGCGACGCGGTCTGCTGGGACTGGGAAGACCCGCGGCCCGGCGATACGGCCTGCGGTTTCAACAACAACGGCCGGCTTCTGGAGCAGTGCACGGACGGACAGTGGGCAGACACGGCCACCTGCATGGATCCGGATGTGTGCGAAAACGACGACACCCGCGCCACGACGGACACCTGCGGACTCGAAGGGCTGGGCACCTGGCAGGAACGCTGCATCGGCGGACAGTGGTACGACGACACCTGCATTGGCGACGTGGTCTGCACGGCCGGCCAGACCCGGCCCGGATTCAACCCCTGCGGCTTCAACTACAACGGGGTGTTCGAGCAGTCCTGCAACGGCGGCCAGTGGGAAAATACGGCCACCTGCCTGAACGACGACGTTTGCACAAACGGCGAATGGACAACGGGCGATACCTGCGGAATCGAAGGCTCGGGCACGTGGAACCTGCAGTGCGTCAACGGACAGTGGGAAGAACAGTATTGCAATGGCGACAACGCCTGTATTGAAGACGAAACGCGCATGAGCACCCATGTGTGCGGGGGCGAAGAACAGGGCCTGTACCAACAGCTGTGCACGGGCGGACAGTGGGAAGACTGGCGCTGCATCGTGTGCACGGTGGGCGACACCCGGCTGGCGGAAGAGGGTTCCTGCGGCCTCAACGGCCTGGGTCAGGTCGTGGAAGAATGCACCGGCGAGGGCTGGGAAGCGACCGACGGGTGCGTGGGCGACGCGGTCTGCGAAGACTTCTGGGATCCGGTCCTGGGCGCAACACCCTGCGGATGGAACAACCGGGGCACCCTGTGGCGCGAGTGCGTGGCCGGCCAGTGGCAGG
>JAKQNG010000251.1 GCA_029565915.1 Deltaproteobacteria bacterium | reverse complement strand
CATGGGCATCCCGTTGCCGGACACGGTTGTGGCGCCCATGAATTTCCCCGGCCGCTTGCCGGTTCGGGACGATTTTGTTGTTCATGCGGAAACCGTGCTGGGATACCCGATGGTTGTCAAGGAATCGTTTGGATCCTTTGGCGATCAGGTGTATCTTGTCTCGAACCGGGAGGAGCTGCTCGCGCTGCATGCCCGCCTGGAAGCGATTCCCCATCTGGCACAGCGATACATCCGGACAAGCCATGGACGGGATGTGCGGCTTCAGGTGGTGGGAGACCGTGTGGTGGCGGCCATGCTGCGGCAGTCGGCGACAGATTTCCGCGCCAACGTCTCTGCGGGGGGGCACATGTCCCCATTCAGTCCCCCGGCATCCTTTGTGGATCTTGCCGTCAGGGCGGCCCGGGCGGTTGGCGCCGATTTTGCCGGTGTGGACCTGCTGTTTGGCGCGGGGGAGCAGCCGATGGTCTGCGAAGTGAACTCGAACGCGCACATGCGCAACATCGAGCAATGCACCGGGGTGGATGTTCCTGCGGCCATTGCGGATCACATCGCGCATTGCCTGGAAGCGGAACGCGCAGGCAACGTAAAATAGCGCTTGGACCTGCCTTGAACCAAGCATGGAAACCAGGCACGGAACCCAGGCACGGAACCCAGGCATGGAAACCAGGCACGGAACCCAGGCATGGAACACAGGAACGGAACCCATTGCGTCTCTTAGGGAGGATTGTGTGACAACAGGAAAAACCGGCTGGCTGATATACCGGCAAGCGGATTTGACAGTGAATCGGGTGTTTGCCGACAGGCTGATCGCAGCGGCAGCGGCCCATGGGCTTCAGCTGCGGCTGGTGGTGCACGAGACCCTGCAGTTCGGTGTGGCCCCGGATGGGTTGTATGCGCGCGTGCCGGGTTTCCCCGAGACACCGGATTTCGCCATACAGCGTGCGGTGGATCCCTTTTTGGCCATGCATCTCGAAGCGATGGGCATTCGCGTGTTCAACCGGGCGGCCATCAGTGCCATGTGCAACGACAAGGCATGGACCCATCAGGCGGTCAGCCGGCTTGCGGTGCCCATGCTCCCCACCGCGTTCACCGATACGCCCGGCATGCCGGCGCTGGCGCCCTCGCTGACATGGCCCGCAGTCATCAAGGCAGTGGGGGGGAGAAGCGGCAAACAGGTGCACCTGGCGGCGGACAGGGAGGCGTATGACCGGCTGTGCGGGGAATTGCCGGCCGGCCGGTACATCGTTCAGCCCCTCGACGGTGTGCCCGGGGTTGATGTGCGGGTGTTTGTCATTGGCGGCCGCATTGTCGCGGCCATCCGCCGAGAGGCGGCCGCGACGGGGCAGGGTGGTTTCCGGGCGAATTTCTCCATGGGGGGTCAGGCCTCGGTCCATCTCCTGACCGAAATGCAGCGGGCGCTTGTGACACGGATTGCGGAAGCGTTTCCCTTCGACTACGTGGGCATCGATTTCCTGCTGGATGAACAACAGGCGTTCCTGTTCAATGAGATCGAGGACGCGGTGGGAAGCCGCACGCTGAGCATCTGCACGGATATCGACATCGCGGATCTGTTCCTTGCGCACGTTCGCGCGTGTCTGGAGGCACGTCCCGGGGCGTGAAAAAGGCTGCCTCCGGTGGAGACAGCCTTCTTGTTGGAACCATTGGGTCATGAACAGGTTTTACTTCTTCTTGGAAGCTTTCTTCTCCTTGACATTGACCTTTTCCTTCAGGTCCTTGCCGGCACGGAAAGCGGGCGCTTTGGAAGCGGGAATCTTGATTTTGGCTTTGGTCTGCGGGTTGACGCCTGTACGGGCGGCACGTGCCTTCACTTCAAATGTGCCGAACCCAACCAGCGTGACCTTTTCGCCCTTCGCCAGGGATTCCTCGACGCTCTCAACGAAACTGTTCAGGGCTGCTTCCGCGTCTTTCTTGCTCAGTTCGGTTTTCTGTGCGATACTCTGGACCAAATCGGCCTTATTCATGGCTGTTTCCCCTTTCAAATGGTTTTGTGGGAACGATTTCAGGACTATTCTACCACAAAACGGATGGATTACCATATCAAAAATCGCTTTTTTGGGGGTTTTTTTGTGAAAACAGGCTGATTTTGCGGAGAGAGGGCCAACCCTCGGACAGCACATCATGGGAATCCTGTTTACAAAACACTTTTTTGCACAAGTCACCAAGGGGGTCAGACCCCACAAGCTGATTGGGGTCAGACCCCACAAGCTGATTGGGGTCTGACCCCTTGCGCCACGCAGCGGCACCACCAAGCCACTTGGCGATTCAAGAGTGGCGTAATACAATGGAGAAAAGATTCCGCGCACGCCCAGGAGGTTTTCATGAAGGCCAGGCTGTTAGCACTCGATCAGGGGACCACAAGCTCCAGAGCGGTTTTGTACACCACGGACGGGGAGACACTGGCAATCCGCAGCCGCCCGCTGACCCAGCACTACCCGCGTCCGGGGTGGGTGGAGCAGGATGCGGAAGAGATTCTCGCCTCGCAGCTCGACGCCGTGCGGGAGGTGCTGTCCGTCACGGGAACCGAGGCCGCGGATGTTGCGGCCATCGGCATCACGAACCAGCGGGAAACGGTGGTCGTTTGGGATCGAAAAACAGGAAAGCCCGTTCACAACGCCATTGTATGGCAATGCCGCCGCACGTCGTATCTCTGCAACCGCTGGCGGGACGAGGGCATTGAACCGATGCTGCGCGAGAAAACCGGGTTGCTGGCAGA
>JAKQNG010000231.1 GCA_029565915.1 Deltaproteobacteria bacterium | reverse complement strand
CCCGCCGAAAGCCGGTCTTCGCCTCCGTTCCACCGGACCCGCACCGAGCCCTCCTCGACGGACACCGCCACCCTGTCTCCCCTGCGGGCCATCGCAAACACCGTGCCCGTCACCTCCACGGTCACATCGTCGAGGATCGCGAAAAAGCGGCGCCCGGGGTTCTTTGCCACCGTGAACAGGCCGTTTCCCTCCAGTATGCGGATGCGTACCTCTTCATCGGTTTCGCGCTCCGCGTCGATGCGGAACACATCCGACAGGGGTGCGATTTCGCTGCCGTCCGCAAGGACGATGGCCCGGGACACCGGATCGGTTCCTGGTCTCTCAACAATTGCCGGCGAAGGGGTCGACCCGGAAGCAGGCGCCCGGGATATCCGGGACGCGGGCCACAACTGAACGGTCGCGAGGACGAGGGATGCCGCGAGGGCCAGTGACAGGCCAGTTATCCGCACCACGGTGCGGCGGCGGCGGCGGTTGGAAATGGCGGTCCACACGGCGTCGGCCCGGCTGCGATTCCAGTCGGGGCGCACCGCCTCCAGCAATGGAAGCCGTTCCCGGTCAGTCATGGGAGGCCTCCTGGATGGCCGTCTGCACGACGGCGATACGCCGATGGATGGTGGCCCGGGAGCACCCGCAGAGCTGCGCGATGCGGCTGACCTGCTCTCCTTGCACATACCGGAGGGTCCAGGCGATCCGTTCGTCCACGGAAAACCCGTCGAGGAGCCGGTAGATGGCGGACACCTCCGCGCGCTGTTCGGGGCTGGCCGACCGATCCGCCACGGCGTCAAAGTCCGCTGGGCGCTCGAAACCGAAGAAGCGCAGCAGGCGGCATTTCCGCATGTGGCGCCGGGCCCTCCGTACGGCGATGGCCGCCAGCCAGCCCCGCACCGCCGCGCCGTTGCGCAGGCCCGACAGACCCCGCTCCGCGTCGAGGAAGGTGTCCTGGACGATGTCGTCCACGTCCGCCGCACTGCCGGTGATCCGGTGGGCGATGCCCGCGACGAAGGCCCCGTGGGCGGCGTACAGATCGGCGATGCACAGAGGTCCTTCGCCCGTCGGTTCCTCGACGACCTTCAGATGAAGGTTCCGCCTATCTGCCGCTGTCATGCCGTTATCCACCGTTACCACATCCTTCGTCCGGATGATGCTTGTCAGTGATCAGTGTCGGCAATCGCGGGAAGTGTCGCAATCTTTTGTGCGATTTTACGCGGTCAGCAGCCGGGCCACCAGCAGGACTGGTCGTTGAATTCGACAATGGCGTCCCACTTGGGAGAACTTTCCTGGCCCAGGTATTCAAGGGCGCCCCAGCTGCCCCACTTGCTCGGCACACCGATGTCCACGAAGTGCACGAACAGGTCGCCCCCCGCATCCTTCCAGTTGTTCAGGTTTTCCGCGTAGCGCAGGGCCATGTCCGCATGCCGGTTGAGGGCGATGTGGAAAGCGATGAAGTCCTCGTCGTCCTGCATGGCGTGGCCGTTGCCCGTGATGTGCTGGCCCCCTTCGTAGGCCACCATGGCGAGTCCGCAGGTGTCCGCCACGCCCCGGAAGTAGGCGTAGGTGTCCGCGTTGCCGGCCACGCTGTCGCCGCATTCGAACATGGCGCCGTCTGCGAGCTGGCTCATACCCTTTGCCATGCCGCCGTCCGCGTCGGCAAACCAGGAGCGGATGTCCTCTTCCCGATCGTCCTCCGCGAGACAGCCCGAAAAATAGCCGGTGATGCCGATGGCGTCGATGCCGTGGGCGTAACAGGGCTCCCGTCCCTCCTCCTCCGCCACCCAGAGGGGACAGTTCAGGGCACCGTCCTCCAGCCCGCGCCACCCCGCCTGGGTGCCCAGCACGCAGAAGACCCGCTGCGTCTCCCCGGCGAACACCTCGTTTTTCCAGATGTCGCAGATGGTCGCCGTGCGCATGCCGTGCCACTGCATGTAGGCATCCCCGTGGTCGCCCCAGCGCTCCCGGCCCGTGGTGTTGGCGTACTGGGCCTGCTGGAACTGCCAGTTCCACACCTCGTTGGAATGCTCCACGTGGGCGGTCAGCGCCGGATTGAGCCGGTCCTTCACCACCTGCGCAAATTCCCGGATGTATTCGTCGGTGGCCAGGTGGGGAATGTTGAACCAGGGATCCGCGCCGATGCGGTTCGCAAGGTCGATCATCACTTCGAGAGGTACGCCCCGGTTCGACCAGATGGCGTCGTCCACAAGGGGGCGATCCGCCCATTCGCTCTGGGTGGAGTTGTTGGTGCCCATCCAGTCCATGAAGCGGACGGCCCGGAATCCGTCGATGCGGGCGAGCCAGTCCGGATTGAAGATTTCACCCTGTGCATATTCATCTTCATATTGTTCGGGGACGATGGCGATGCGGCGGATCGGATCCGCGGGATCCGTCTCGACGATGCGCATGAGGTGGTTGCCGTGGCCCACGCTGACCACGTCCCTTCCGGGGGTGGATTCCGCATCCACCCGGCTCGCGGACCAGTCGTACTCCAGGATGCCGGTTCCTTCCCAGGTGACAATCACCCGGTCGTACGCGACGGGCACGTTGTCGTCCACTACCAGAAACACGGTCCCCGCCGTGGCGCCCTCCGACAGGGAAGTGACCCAGCCGTGCGCATCCATTTCCGGTGTCTGCTGGCCGTCGGCGTTCCAGTCATCCCATTCCCGCGCGTGTTTCATGAAATCGATGAACGGGTACTGCGTGGACCAGTCCGCGATGCCCGACAGCCCCATGCCCATGGCGCCGGTCCGCTCGCCCCACCCTTCCGTGTCGACGTCGGT
>JAKQNG010000213.1 GCA_029565915.1 Deltaproteobacteria bacterium | reverse complement strand
ATGCAGTTCGTGATGATGAGGCCCACAAACACCGAGAGCTGTTTGGCCAGATCGAACACCACCGCTTTCAGAATCTGATCCGTGATGATCACCAGCGACGCAATCACCGTGAGCTGCACGATGATCCGCACGTTGGACGGGATGTAGTTGCGGATGACGCTGACGGACACGCTGGAAAACGCGGTGACCAGCGTAAGCGCGATGGACATGACCAGCGCTGTACTCATCTGGGTGGTCACGGCAAGGGCCGAGCAGACGCCGAGAATCTGTACGGAAATGGGGTTGTTCTTAATCAGCGGTTCGAGAAAAACGTCTTTCATTTTTGTTGCCACGACTATTTTCCTCCTTCCCGGAAGTTCTTCAGATAAGGGCCGTACCCGTTTTCACCGATCCAGAAATTCACCAGGGCCGTGACGCCCTTGCACGTCAGCGTGGCGCCGGACAGGCCGTCCACGTGATGAGGGTCTTCGGCCGCAGAACCTGCCGTGCCCTTCTTCACCTGAAACACCGGCAACCAGTTGTCATCGAAGAGCCGGCGTCCCACCCAGCCGGCGGTCCAGTTTGGGTTTTCCACTTCGCCGCCCAGTCCCGGCGTTTCGCTGTGCTCGTAAAACGACACACCCTTTACAGTCGTTGTATCGGCATCGATGGCCAGAAATCCGTGCAGGGTGGACCAGAGTCCCTTGCCCGACACCGGCAGCACCAGCTTCACCGTCCGCCCGCCTTCCATCACCTGATACACGATGCCGTTGTGGGGCACCCGCAGAACCTTTGCCGGATTGTCCGGCGCACGAGAACTGGTTGCCTCGTCAGCCTGCGCCCCACGCATGTCGAATGTTGACGCATCCACGTCCGGCAGCTCCCTGCCGGTCTTCAGCTCAACAACCACCGGACGGATGGACGCAAACCGCTGCTGCACGTCGGCATTGCTCAGTTCTTCATCCCCGCGGGCCAGCCCGGCGGCCAGCAGCACGTTCTTCTGCTTGTCGAGCTGCCGGTTCACCTCCTGCCGATCCTTCAACATCACCGCGGACAGGCAGACAAAAATTGAACACACCAGACAGACCGCGCCCGAAAACCAGATGGTATAAGCGGTTCCGTGATTATGCGACATGGCGGGCCATCCTTTTCTTCGTGTGCGCCTTCACCACATAATGGTCGATGAGGGGACCGAATACGTTGGCCAGAAGAATCGACAGCATCATTCCTTCGGGATAGGCGGGGTTCAGCACCCGCACAATCATGACGAGCACGCCGATGAGGATGCCGTACAGCAGGCGTCCCCGGTTCGAAAACGGCGACGTCACCGGATCCGTGGCCATGAACACGGTGCCGAAGGCCCAGCCGCCGATCATGATATGCCAGTGAAACGGCAGGGACATCATGACATTCGTCTGCGAACCGACCGCGTTGAAGAGGAGCGCCATGCAGAGCGTTCCCAGGGATACCCCCAGCATGATCCGCCAGGACGCCACCCCCGTAACGAGGAGAATCAGCGCGCCGATGGCAATGGCAATAAAGGACGTTTCGCCGATGCACCCGGGAATGAGACCGACCAGCGAGTGCATCCACAAATCGGAGCCGGCCACCGCGGCCATGCCCTGCTCCTTCAGCAGCGCCAGCGGTGTGGCCGACGAATACCCGTCCACCGCCACCCACGGGGCGTTGCCCGAAATCTGACCCGGATAGGCAAAAAACAGAAACGCGCGGGCCGTGAGCGCTGGATTGAAGATGTTGAAGCCGACCCCGCCGAACACTTCCTTGCCGAGCACGATGCCGAAGCTGGTGGCAATCGCCACCTGCCACAGAGGAATGGTGGGCGGCACAATCATCGGAATGAGCATGCCGGTGACGAAGAATCCTTCGTTGACCTCGTGGCGCCGGACCGCCGCGAACAGCACCTCCCAGAACCCGCCCACCGCAAACACGACAAGCAGGATGGGCAGGTAGTAAAGGAGCCCCTGCACGGCACAGGCCAGAATATCCGCGGACGAAAACGGAACGCCCAGCATCTGCAGCAGGGCCGTCTGCCAGTTATCCGGCAGGGTTCCGGTGCCGGATTCCACCGCCAGGTTGGCCTGATATCCCACGTTGTACAGGCCGAAGAGGATCGCCGGGATCATGGCGACAACCACGGTCACCATCATCCGCTTCAGATCCGCCCCGTCCCGCACAAAGGACGCCCGGTGGGCCACATGGCCCGGGGTGTAGAGAAACGTGTCGATTGCCTCGTAGAGGGGATAAAGCCGTTCCAGCTTTCCGCCCTTTTCAAAGGCCTTCTTCTGACTGTCCAGTAACCTGCGCAGCATGGCTCAGCCTTCCTTTTCCATCCGCGTGAGAACATCGCGAAGCACGGGTCCGTATTCATTTTTGGAGGGGCACACAAACGTGCACAGCGCCAGATCCTCTTCGTCCAGCTCCAGAGCGCCCAGTTGTTCCGCTGTCTCCAGATCCCCCGCCAGCAGCGCCCTCAGCAGAAACGGCGCCATCAGGTCAAACGCCATCACCTTGTCATAACTGGAAAAGGGCACCATCGTGCGGTATCCGCCGAATCGATCCGTTGACAGCGCGAACTTCTTTGTGGGCAGGAAAGTAGACGCAAACAGCCGCGTCACGGAAAACACGTTGAAACCGGGCGTCATCCAGCCCAGCAGGCGCCGGCTGCGATCATTGGGCAGCAGCGTCACCTGGTTGTGATAGCGCCCCAGATATCCGTCCACGCTCCCGGCGGCCTCCCGCCCGTTGAACACGGAACCGGAAATCGTGCAGATGTCTCCGTCGCACTTTGTCTGCGCAACAAGGGAATCCACTGCCGCACCCATGCGGGTTGCCACGAGGCCCGGCGTCTTCGCGGCCGGTCCCGCCACGCTGATCACCCGCTCCACAAACAGGCGGCCGGTGGCGAACAGATGCCCGATGGCGATGACGTCCGGATAGCCGATGTGCCAGACCATGCGGGCGCGGGAAACCGGGAGTATGGTGTGGATGTGCAGCCCGGCAGTGCCCGACGGATGAGGTCCCGCAAAATCGTGGAGCACGGCGGCACCCCAGTCCAGGTCCGGCAGTTTCGCTCCGGCGGCCCGACAGCAGTGAACCGGCCGACCGTCCATCAGCTTTTCCAGCACCGCGAGGCCTGTCTCGAAGAATTCCTTATGGCGCGCAATTACCGCTTCCGCTTTCGGCGCCAGGGGATTGGAGTCCATGGCTGTGACGAACAGGGCTGCCCCATGGCTGTCCACGGCAGGAATCCGGCTCCATGGCCGGGTGCGCAGGGCGGTCCACATACCGCTCTCCACCAGCAGGGCCCGCACTTCGTCCTTTGTGCGCTGCGCCGGGGCCTTTTCCTGCCACGATGCATACGCCATCTCATTTGCCGCCCCATCCCCGTCGGCCGGAGAAAGGGTCACCACGACGGACCGCAGGGCCCGACGCTCACCCCGATGGATGGCGGTGACTACGCCGCACCCCGGCGAGGTGAACTGCACACCGGGGTTTTTCCGGTCTTCAAACAGCACCTGCCCGCGTTTCACCTCATCACCTTCCTTCACGCGGAAGGAAGGCCTCATGCCGACGTAGTCGTCTGCAAGAAGGGCCACTGCGGTGGGCGCCGGTGCCTCCGCAACGTCGTCTGAAACCGGCGCGCCGGTGATCGGCAGTTCCAGACCTCTTTTCACTCTGTGCAGAATCGGGCTATTGTTCCCCATGCGCAGTCACCTGTCCTTTAATGATATTCAATTGATAGAAGGTAACTCCATACTGGTGCAGAACTACCTGTTTATGGCGGCCACCTTTTAGCACGGGTCCATCCCCTGTCAACGAATTTGAAGACCCCGGACAACCCGATCGGCGCCCCGGACAGTCATGGCAGCATTCCATCCGGAGGTGTGGCACAATCAATACAGTTTCATTTGTGTTACACGGCTGTAACTTATTGTGGACCCCGAAAATCGGACAGGCTGCTAATATGAATGCAGCGGCTGTCGACGGAAGGGTTTTCAATGACAAAGCAGAGAAGAACATTCACGGCTGAGATGAAGGCAAAGATCGCTCTGGAGGCGCTGAAGGGCGA
>JAKQNG010000211.1 GCA_029565915.1 Deltaproteobacteria bacterium | reverse complement strand
TCGCCCTTCAGCGCCTCCAGAGCGATCTTTGCCTTCATCTCAGCCGTGAATGTTCTTCTCTGCTTTGTCATTGAAAACCCTTCCGTCGACAGCCGCTGCATTCATATTAGCAGCCTGTCCGATTTTCGGGGTCCACAATATGGCCCATGCCGTCCATGGTCTCGCCGGAGGTGGTGCCCACGCGGGTGCGGATGAATCGCAGGATGACGTCTTCTCCACCAGTCATGCCGAAAGTCCAACCGTGAACAACAATGCCTTTTCCGGGCGCCGTCTGCCCCGCAATGGTCAGCAGTTTGTTTTCATTTTTGATGACCAGTTTGGATTGAAGGTTGATGACACCGGATACAGTGAAGACCACTGTTCTCGCTCCGGTTGCTTCCACGGCTTCCCGCAGGCTGCCCGGTCCCGAGTCGTTGAGATTGGTGACTTCGATAACCCGTCCACCGCGACCACCCAGCGCATGTCGGCCATACCCTTCGGCCGTGGGAAACGCCTTGAGCTCGCCTCCTTCGTCGCCGAAGCCGTTGTCGTCGGTGTCCGTGCCGCCGGTATCCACCGTTCCATCGCAGTTGCCCTCGGTGATTCCCGCGCCGGTGACGGTCAAACTGTCGATGTTGGCGAGGCCGTCGGCGGTTGCCGCTTCGAGGCGGATCAAATTGACGCCGGCATCCAGCGTCGCCGAGGTGTCGGCCGTCGACCAGGTGGTCCATTCGACGGTGCTCGGAAAATCAACAGGGCCCACGGTGTTTCCGTTGATGTTCAGGGTCGCCGGACGGTCCGAGTTTCCGGCGTAGTGCCACGACAGCGTCACCGCTCCTCCCGACGCGTTCACCGCCCATTCGATGGCGCTGCCCGTGACGTTGTCGGTGTTGACATAGCCTGCGCCGGAGAAGCCGGTGTGATCCGCATCGATGGTGCCGTCCGCTGAACAGAAACCCGCGGCTTCTTCCTCTATCGTCAGAGTGACTGCCACATCTGAGTCGCTGTCACTGTCGGCATCGCTGTCGGCATCGGTGTCGCTGTCACTGTCCGAATCGGCATCGCTGTCGGTGTCGGCGTCGCTGTCCGTGTCCGTGTCGCTGTCCGCATCGGCGTCACTGTCTGCGTCGGCATCGCTGTCGCTGTCGGGTTCGGCGCCGGGATTCACTGTCCCGTTGTTACAGGCGGAGAGCAGGGCCCACAGCACCACCATTGAAATCAGACGGATATCAGTCATCACTGGACTCCTTGAAAATGGCCGATGTCGGCGTTTCAGCAGGTGAGTGCGGGAACCGCAAAAAGCGGGTGGAAAGAAATGGGGAGTGGACTGTTTACGGTGCGCAGGACCCGGCGGTTACTGAAGAATTTTTCCCACTCCGGCACAGGAGGGCACAACGGTTTTCACGTCGGCGGTGGTGCCGGTCAGGACACTGTCATACGCATAGGGAATGTCCGCCGTGCAGGCGTCGGGGTAGGGCCGTTTGGTGCGCTCGACTTCGATGTTGTCGATGCGCTCGGTGCGGCCCGGGGACTCCGACGGGGTGTAAATTGAATAGTGCAGGGGCTCGTAGTAATTCTTCTCCACCCGGACACAGGTGCCCGCTCGAATCTCCGTGGCGTCCTGCGCATCGACGATGTAGTTGTTGAAAAAGTGCCCGACGGCGCCGCGGTACATGGGCACGCGCAGAAGTACCTTGCGATAATAGTTGTGATGCATGGTGACCTTCCGGTCGTCATACAGGTCGTCATCCGCCGCTCCGACAAGGCCGCCCTTGTGGTGATCGTGCAGATAATTCCAGGACAGGGTGATGAATCCGGTCTGCTGTTTGATGTCAATCAGTCCGTCGTATTTGTCTTTGTCCGTCTGCGCGTCCGGGTCTTCCGAATAGAGTTCACAGTGATCGATCCAGATGTGGCGGCTGGTTCCGCTGATGGAGATGACATCGCCGCCGTTGACCCCGGACGGATTGGATGCACCCACCAGGGTGATCTTCAGATTGCGGATGATCACGTTGTTCTGGCTGGAGATATCAATGCCCACGCCCTGCAGAAAGGCCGTGCTGCCAACGCCGATAATGGACTTGTTTGCTTTGACGCGGATCTGTCCGCCGGCACTGCCGTTGGAAATCGTTCCGCTCACGCGGATGATGTATGCGTCGCTGCTCTCCGCATGGGATTTCAGATCCGCATAGGTGGACACACTGACGGTCTGGCCGCCTTCTCCACCGGTGGTGCCGCCGTTCTGCGTGGCGAATCCGATCAGGGCTCCGGAGCAATCCGAGTCGCTGTCCGTATCCGCGTCGGTATCGGTATCGGTGTCGGTATCGGTGTCCGTATCGGCATCCGTGTCCGCATCTCCATCGCAGGCACCGGGTTGGAGCCCCGCGCCGGTGATCGTCATATTGTCGATGTTGGCGAGGCCGTCGGCGGTTGTCGCTTCGAGGCGGATCAGATTGACACCGGCATCCAGCGTCGCCGAGGTGTCGGCCGTCGACCAGGTGGTCCATTCGACAGTGCTCAAAAAAATCAACGGGGCCCACGACGGCTCCGTTGATGATGAGCTGCGCCGGACGGTCCGAGTTTCCGGCGTAGTGCCACGACAGCGTCGCCGCTCCTCCCGACGCGTTCACCGCCCATTCGATGGCGCTGCCCGTGACGTTGTCGGT
>JAKQNG010000196.1 GCA_029565915.1 Deltaproteobacteria bacterium | reverse complement strand
GCCGCCGCTCATTGAACTGGCGGCGTAGAGCGCCGCAGCCATCACATCACGTCGACACCGGCGATGAAACGAACTCGCGATGGCGAGGTCTGCGCTGCGACGAAAAACTGCTCACCTGCCCGCCTCCTGCCCCGTCGAATTGTTCACGAATTCTGCTTCGAACACCCCGCCCGCAACGCAGAACCGGTTCGCATCATCCAGAAAACCGCCCGCCGCCAACCTCCGCAAAACATCACTCCCAGCAATATCGGGAAGTCGAACGCGCCGACGGAAAAACCTCGTCCATCAAGGCCTGCCGGATCTGATTTTCGATATCTCTCGCTTACTTCCTGCAAAACAGCATCCGGTACACGGGCATCCCCAGCTCCATGGCCTGCGCTTCCCGTGACGACCGGGCGCCGAACGGATTGTCGGACACGATGCCTTTGTCGCCCATGGGCGAGAGACGGGGATCCGCCAACAGCACCTGCCGGTACTCGTCCGCGCGGAAGTCCACGTCCGTCTCCACAAAGAAGTGCCCGCCCTGCCGCAACAGCCGCACCACATGGTCCGTGAGACCGTCCGTGACCACCATCCGCTTGCGGTGCCGCGCCTTCCACCAGGGATCGGGAAACAGGATGAAGATGTTGTCAAAACATCCGTCGGGGGCCATCCGCGCCAGCACTTCCCGCGCGTCGCCGTGCATGACGACGGCATTGTCAATGCCGGACCGCCGGACCCGCTCCGCGCACTCGTACACCAGCTTGCGCTTTGTCTCGATGCCCAGCATCCGCACGTCCTTCTGTGCCATCGCCCGTTCGCGGATGAAGCGCCCCCGACCGAATCCGATTTCCAGCTCCAGACGACTGTCCGCGCGCAGAATCGTCCGCGGATCGACCGTCCCTTCCACATCGCGGAACGACGGCACGGTCAGGTACGGATTGTTAAAACAGGTGTAATGCGAATGGTCGGCCATGGCAGGAATCGACGTTCAGGGTTCCAGGGCGGTCTCGATGACTTCTTCCATCCGCGACACGTACACCAGCTCGATGTCACGGCGGATCTCCTCGGGGATATCCGGGCTGTCCTTGCGGTTGCGCTCGGGCAGAATGACCTTGCGGATGCCGGCGCGATGGGCGGCAAGCACCTTCTCCTTCACACCGCCGATGGGGAGCACCAGTCCGCGCAGGGTAATTTCCCCGGTCATGGCAATGTCAGGCCGCACCTTGCGGTTGGTGAACAGCGACACGAGAGACGAAAGCATGGACACGCCGGCGCTGGGCCCGTCCTTGGGCACGCTGCCCGCCGGCACGTGCAGGTGGATATCCACCTCTTCGGCGACGTCCGGCTCCAGGCCGAACTGACGCGCGTTCGCCTTGACATAGGACAGGGCCGTCTGGGCCGACTCCTTCATCACATCGCCGAGCTGACCGGTCATGGCCATTTTACCCTTGCCCAGCATTTTCGTGGCCTCGATGAAGATGATCTCGCCGCCCATGGGCGTCCAGGCCAGTCCTGTGGTCACGCCCGGCACCGCGCACCGGTCCGCCATCTCGGGAATGTACTTCACCGGCCCCAGCAGCTCCTGTACCAGATCATCATTTGCCTCGAATGACTGGGCATCCCCGTCCTGAGCGACCTTGACCGCCACTGCGCGGCACACCCGTGCAATTTCCCGCTCCAGGTTCCGCACGCCCGCTTCCCGGGTGTAGGAATCAATGATGCGCAGGATACCGTTGTCCGTGAAGTGGAGCAGCCGATCCGAAAGCCCGTGCTCCCCGATCTGCTTGGGGATGGAGTAATGCACGGCGATCTGCCGTTTTTCCTCCCTTGTATACCCCGGGATGTCAATCATCTCGATGCGGTCAAGCAGCGCGTGGGGGATGGTCGAAATGCTGTTGGCGGTGCCGATGAACATCACCCGCGACAGGTCATACACGACTTCCAGGTAGTGATCGGAAAACGTGTGGTTCTGCTCGGGATCGAGCACTTCCAGCAGGGCGGAGGACGGATCGCCGCGAAAATCGGAGCTCAGCTTGTCCAGCTCGTCCAGCATGAACAGCGGATTCACGGTGCCCGCCTTCTTCATCCCTTGAATGATGCGGCCGGGCAGCGCGCCCACATAGGTGCGCCGGTGACCGCGGATCTCCGCCTCGTCCCGCACGCCGCCCAGGGAAATGCGCACGAACTCCCGCCCGATGGCCCGCGCAATGGACTTGCCCAGTGAGGTCTTGCCCACCCCCGGAGGTCCCACCAGGCACAGGATGGAACCTTTTTTGGCGGGATTCAGCTTGAGCACGGCAATCTGTTCGAGGATGCGCTTTTTGACCCGCTCCAGATCGTAGTGGTCATCGTCCAGCACCTGCCGCACCGTGGCGATATCGAGCTTGTCGTCCGTCGTCGTTTTCCAGGGCAGCTCCACGAGCCAGTCCAGGTACGTGCGGGTCACCGTGTATTCCGCAGACGACGTCTGCATGTAGCGCAGGCGGGTGAGCTGCTTGGTGGCCATCTTCTCGGCTTCTTCGCTCATGCCGCTGCGGGCGATCTTCGCCTTGAGCTCCTCGATCTCGTCTTCCACATCCTCCCCTTCTCCGAGCTCTTCCTTGATGGCCTTCAACTGCTGACGCAGGAAGTATTCGCGCTGGGAACGACTCATCTCCTCCTGCACAGCGGAGGAAATTTCTTTTTTCACTTTCAGCAGCTCCAGCTGTTTGGTGAGCAACTTCAGACAGGTCCGCACGCGCCCTTCCACGTCGACGGACTCGATGACCGCCTGCTTTTCCGCCACGTCCAGGGTCAGGTTGGACGCCACCAGATCGGCCAGGATGCCCGGTTCGGTCACGTGTTCGAGAATGCCGGAGGCCTCCTTGGGCAGATTCGGCAGCAGGCTGATCAGCTTGCGTCCGGTCTCCTTCAGGTTGTTGGCGAGGGCGTCGAGCTCCAGCGTGCGCTGCGTGCGATCAGGCATCCGGCGTACCTTCGCCGCCAGATATCCCTCCGCAGCAACCGGTTCAATGATCTCGTAGCGCTCCACCCCCTGCAGCACGACCGAAAAATTGTCGTCGCCCAGCCGGATGACCTTGAGCATGCGGGCCACCGTGCCCATGGTGTACAGGTCCTTCCACTCCGGGTCCTCCGTGTCCGGGTTCTTCTGGGCCAGCACGGCAATCAGCGGTTCCCCACCCTTCTGCACGGCTTCAATCGCCGCGATGGACCGGCGACGACCCACGTTGATGGGGATGACAGATGCGGGAAACATCACGGAATTTCGCAGGGGAAGAATGGGCAGAATCTGTTCCGACATGGTAAAATCCTCTTTGTTCAAAACCAGTTACGACATTCGCGGCCAGTATATCCGGTTCGCGCCAACCGATGTCAAACAATATGGCGCGGGTGTATTTTTGATGCGTCGACTTTTTTCCTTGCGCGCTGACGGCGGTCCCCGTAAAAAATCCATCAAATTTGACACGGCGCGAGCGGTGTGGCAGATTGTACTACATGGTAGGGAAAGATATTCCCTGATTGACCTGCGGAAGGAGCCCGACTCATGATCAAGTTCGCCATGCTTCCCATTGTTCTCCTCGCGGCACTGGTTCCTCTCTGTTCGGGCACGGTCTGGGGTCGCCTCCTTCTTGTCGCCATCGCGGTGGGCATCCTCCTCGGAACTGTATCGCTGGGCAACGCCCCCCGCCCCGACGCCGAAAAGGCCGGCGAGTAGTCCACTGCTGTCACCGGGTCGCCCCACTCATTCGGAAAACGGATCGTGCATTCATCGACTGACCAGTTTTATCCGGACTACCGGACGCTCGACGAGTTCAACCTCTTCGACCTCGACATCGTCCGGCTCAGCCTGACCAACGAGAACATCCTCGCCTGGAGCCGACTCAATGCCACGCAGAAGGACGCGGACTCCCTCTGCGATGCGCACCTGCTGAACATGGAACTGGCGTCCGACATCGCCCTCATCGAACGCATCCGGGACGAATCCGTGGCCTATCTGCAGGAAGAATTCGAGTTTCCCATGCCCGCACCGGTCCAGAAGGCGACCCTGCAGGACCTGCTCGCCATGGCGGCCAACCAGTCGAGCCGCCATCGCCAGTTCTGTGCGTGCACCCTGCTGAAAGCGATGCACATCATCAACCACTTCGACGCGCGGGAGGCGCGGCAGGCCCTGAAGCTCACGGATCAGGAGCTGTTCAAGAAGGCGGAGACGCGGATTTACCAGACCATCAGTGCCATGATGGCGCAAGCTCTGCCGGTGGTGGAATTCCTGGGCGGCCGCAAACAGCGGGCCAGCATGGTCACCAAACTGCTGTCCAAGGACGACCCCCTCGCGGCCGAACTTTTTGACAAAATGCGCTTCCGCGTGGTGACCGCCACCCGGGAAGACGTGATCCCGACCATCAACTTCCTGTCCCGCACCCTCTTTCCATTCAACTACGTTCTGTCGGGTGAAACCTACAACACGCTGGTGCCCTTCGGTGAATACGTGAACGCGCATCCGCAGTTCAACGAGCTGGCCCGGCACATGGAACTGCCGAAGGAAGAAGAGGACACGGCCGGCTCCCTGGCCTGGAATCCCCATTCATCGCCGACCTACCAGGTGGTGCACTGGGTGGCGGACATGCCTATCCGGATTGACGACTACAAGAATGCGTACATCACCGACGGCGTGAACCCGGTGCCCCGTCCCATCATCTACATCCGCGCCGAAATCCAGATCCTCGATCGCCAGACCCATCGCCAGAACGAACAGGGCCATGCATCCCACAAGCAGTACAAAGCGCGCCAGGTGGAATCCGTTCTCGACAAACTGAAGGTCCGACCATCCCGCCCATCCGACTGACCCGCCACACCGCCTTTTCACACACCGTCCTTGCCATCCCGGGCAGACCGGATATAACAGCGGGCAATCGCCGATTCCCCAAGGAGACAACCTCTTGCTGGCAAAATTCCTGCTTCAGAAACTGTGGTACTTCATCTGGTTTGTCGCACTGCCCCTCACGGTCGCCTGGACGGTGGTGGACATCCTCGATCGAATGCGGGCAGTGGACGAATTCGAGCCCTGGTACGTACTGCTCCTCTTTGCCATCCTGTTCATGTCGGTCTATTCCCTGCGGGACCATCTTCCCTTCTGGAAGGATCGGGACAACGATTCGCCCTGGAACCGCCGCCGGCGTCTGCGCAACGCCCGACAGCTCGCGTCGCGGATGACCCGCCTCACCGCCCGCCACAGGGAACGGATTTCCGACAAGGCAAGGGACGAAATTGCGCAGGCAATAGTCCAGCTGACCGCGGCCGTGGATCCGCCGGACTGGAACCGCCTCGATCCGGCGGGTGAACAACTGGAAAGCATCGCCGGCCGGCATCTGGCCTTTGCCCGCAAGAGCCCGGGGCGTGAATACTTCGAATCCATCGGCATCGCGGTGCTCATCGCGCTCTCCTTGCGCATCTTCGCCGTCGAAGCGTTCAAAATTCCCAGCGAGTCCATGGTTCCCACGCTGATGGTGGGCGACCACATTTTTGTCAGTAAATACCAGTACGGTCTGTCCCTGCCTTTCCGCAACCAGCAGCTCATCCGCTTCGGCGATCCGGCCTACGGCGACATCATCGTATTTGCCAAGCCGTCCCGTCAAGAACAGGGCTTCACCGATGACGGCACACCGGGCACTCTGGTGGGCACCGATTTCATCAAACGCGTCATCGGCCTCCCGGGGGACCGCGTCGAAGTCCGGCGCAGCACGGTCTATGTCAACGACCAGCCGATTCCCCGCTGCCGCGTGGGCAGGACCACCTTCAAGTCCCGCGATCCGATTACCGACGAGTGGGTGGACCGCACCAGCGAACTCTGGGTCGAACAGCACGGTGATCACCTGTACACGATTGTCGAGGATTTCCTCTTCGACGACGCGGAACCCATGGTGGTTCCGCCGGGTCAGGTGCTCGTCTTCGGCGACAACCGCGACCGCTCCAGCGACTCCCGCATGTGGGGCACCGTGCCCATCCAGAACATCAAGGGACGCGCCATGATCATCTGGTGGTCCAACGAACGTCCCCATGGATTTGCCTGGCACCGGGTCGGCACGCGCATCATGGGCGGACCCGAACTGACTCCCGCGCAGACTGCCGCACTGCAGAAGTGCCACATGTCACTGCCGTGAACGCTGCACCCACACGTTTCCTGCGCGCCATGCTCCTCCTCGTCGGACTTCTCCTGCCCGCTGTTCACGCGGCACCCGCCGCCGCGGAAGGCAAAACAAAAACCGACTGGCGCCGCGATCCGACGGTGAAACGCCGTCCCTCTTCCTATCTGGGCGGCTCCCTCAATTACCTGCAGCTGTGGACCTGGCTCGACGCCACCGACGATCACCAGCGCCTCGCCTTCGGTCCCCTGCACTCTGCGGCCAACCTCTTCCGCGTCGGCGACGCCCTGAACGAACATTTCTGCCTGGGCTTTCAGGTGCAAATCCTCAGTGCCCGGCGTGAAAAAACGCAGCTCTCGGCATTCGCCATCCTGCTGGACGCAACCGTCTATCCGTGGAAAGGGCTCGGCATCCGACCGTCCGCGGGTTTCGGCTTCGGCTTTGCCCAGGGAAAAAACCAGTGGGAATTCGGCTTCGGCGGTCCCGGCACCCTGGCCATGGCCTTCCTGTACGAATTCCGGGTCACCCGCCATCTCACACTGGCGCCGATTATCCAGGGAACCTGGATGGCTGCCGAAGGCTACAACGGACTCTTTGTGATGGCGGGCGTCGAAGTCACCGCGTGGTTCAGTGATCGATCGAAACGTCCCGCGACGCCTTCCGGCAAGTGACCAGCCCCAGGAGCCGGGCCACCATCGCTCCGGTCATCCCGCCGATGACATCCGCCAGCAGGTCCCACGGAGACGCATCCCGGAAGGGAAAACGCGACTGAATCATTTCGTCCAGCGCGCCCGCCGCGGACACCCCCATGAGGGCGATGACCGCAAACCGCCACAGGGAGTGGCCCCGACCATCCGCCTGCAACCACAATCCGAACAGCAGCCCGGCGGGCAGGTACTGACAGAAATGGAGAAACTTGTCCCAGAGCAGAAACGACGGCAGCGCCGACGAACGGGGGATGATGTAGGACAGCAGGATGGTCAGGGCCAGATAGCCGAGCATGGCGCACAGGTATTTCCACCCTCGTCGAGTCCCCGGTCCACTCATGCCATCCGCCCTTCGAGGCTGTTGGGGTTGATCGCGGTCACCACAACGGGAACCAGCCGGCCGCACACCTCATCAAAGGGGCGGTCACAGGTAAAATTCACAATCTGAAAATTCCCCGCCCGTCCCGTCAGCTGTCCCGGCATCCGCCCCTTCCCTTCCACCAGCACGTCCTGTCGCGTGCCCGGCAGGGTTTCCCGGAAGCGCCGTTCACTGGCGTCGATAACAACATGGGCGGCCGCCAGTCGGCGTTCCTTCTCCACCAGAGGAACATCGTCATGGAGATCCCACGCGGCCGTACCGGGACGGGGCGAATACATGAACGAAAATGCCGACGAAAAACCCGCCTCGCCAATCAGCGACAGCGTCTGTTCAAAATCCCGTTGCGACTCTCCCGGAAATCCGACTATCAGGTCCGTCGAAATCGCCATGTCCTTTTCCCTGGCGCGCAGCTTCTCCACCACGCGCAGATAATCCGCCCGCGTATAGCGCCGCCCCATCGCAGCCAGAACCCGATCGGAACCCGCCTGCACCGGAAGATGGATGGCAGGACACAGGGTGCGCAGTCGACCGTACAGGCCAATCAGGTCGTCCGTCATGTGCCGCGGATGGGGAGAAGTAAAGCGCAACCGCAACAGTCCGTCCACGTCATCGAGGCGTCGCAGCAGTTCCGCAAAATCAACACCGCCGGCGGCATAGGCATTCACCTTCTGTCCCAGCAGCGTCACCTCGCGAACGCCCCGTTTTACCAGCCCACGGACTTCCGCCACAATCCGGTCGGCGTCCCGATGGCGTTCCGGACCCCGGACAGAAGGGACGATACAGTAATGACACCGCTCGTCGCACCCTTTTGTAATCGTGACAAACGTACTGATCTCGTGGGACCGCACTTCCTGCACACCCAGGAAATCCTCCGCTTCGCCCCGGTCAAAACCGGTGATGCACGCCGGCTTTCCTCTTTCCTGGAGATGCGCAATAACGGCCGGCAGCTGCTGATAGTTATCGGGCGAAATGACAAAATCCACGCCGTTCAACAGTTTGAATACGCGATCCCCTTCCTGCTGGGCGACACAGCCCACCAACCCCACAAGCAGTGCGTGGTCCCGCGACTTTCGCTTGCGAAACCGTCCGGTTTCGGAAATCGCCTTGTGCCACGGCTTTTCGCGGATGGTGCAGCTGTTGACCAGCAGCAGCTCCGCCCGGGTCGCGTCCGTTACCGCCTCGTGCCCTGCGGCCGTAAGGATTTCCTCAATCCGACGGGAGTCGTGAAAGTTCATCTGACAGCCGAATGTGCGAACGAAAAAACGCATCCCGGTTCATGTGTACTATTTGATCCCGACGGTCAACGGACGAATCAAAAAAACTGAGGGAACTGGACTTCATCGGCCTGGATGGCATACTATTCCGCATGTAACACACGGAAAGGGAACCTCCGCAGTGGACGACAGCAATCGAAGACAGCATCCGCGAGCGCCCATCGAACTGAAGGTCGAGTACCGTCGCCTCAACACGTTTTTTGCGGACTACACAAAAAATATCAGCCGGGGTGGCACCTTCATCAAGACAGACAACCCCCTGAAGGTGGGCACCGAGTTCATCTTCAAGCTGCTGATTCCCTCCCTCAAGGAACCCATCACCCTGCACGGTCAGGTCAAATGGACTGTTTCGACGGGCGAAGCCACCGCGGATTCCCCCGCGGGCATGGGCATCAAATTCATTTACACCAATCAGGATGAACGCGACCTGGTCGAAAACAAAGTCGAACGCCTGATGATTGACAGCCTTGGCGAGCACCTCTATGCCAAACTGCTGCGCAAGTCATCGGCTCCTCCGAAAACCCGCTGAACTATCGCTCCTCGCGTCGCCACTTTACCTTGACTCCCAGAATTTACTTTAATAGGTGTAGTTCCATGAACTGTCATTCAAGGAGTCCGCACCATGCCTAAAAAAGATGTCGACAAGAAAAAAGTCCGCATCTCGGCCATCCCTCCCCTCGACTCGAGCATCAAGCAGATAGACGACGTTTTCATTGTGATCACCGAGGCCTACTGCCCCAATGGTCACAACCTGATTGCGGAGGACAACGAGGATTTTGACGGATACGCCGGCATCAGGGTGTTGCTGAAGGGTGCCACCAACGAAGGGGAAGTCTTCATTTCACCATTCCACGGCGATGCCACCAAAAAGGGCGAACAGGGATGGAAAACCGGCGAAAAGCTGGCCTTCTTCTGTCCGGTCTGCGGTGTTGCGCTTCCCACGTTTGCCAGATGCCACTGTGCCTTCGAAGACGGTCAGGAAGGCGAACTGGTCAAGCTCTACACATCGAAGGATCTCTCCGATTCGCACATGCTGGCCCTGTGCAACGTGTGGGGCTGCCGTCGATCCCGCACCATTGACAACTGGAACATCATCTCCGAGTACCTGGACGGATCGATTACCGAGTCGTCCCTGAAAAACCGCAAAGGCCCCGGGAAGATTGATATCTTTTCGTTGTGATTCGTGATCAAATCACCATGAAACCGCCGATCGGCCCGAAAAGCTGGTGATTTGATGCAGCCCAAAACCCAAGAAAAGACCT
>JAKQNG010000188.1 GCA_029565915.1 Deltaproteobacteria bacterium | reverse complement strand
GGCCCTGCTTGACGGACAGCATGGATGGCGCTAAAGTCCTTCATCCCGCCCGCACAAATTTCCAGACAACCGAAGGAAGACTGAATTGCGCACCCGGGTGCGCAATCTGTCAGACAATGTGGCATGTATTGCAAATGACCGGAACTCACCGATTTCAAAAACCGGTCGGTATGTGATACGCAGGGCACACACTTTTTTTCACGAGGAGACCATCATGCGTTCATTCTTCATTCAACTGCTGCTGCCTGTTTCGCTGTGTGTTCTTGCCGCGCCGTCCTGCAACGAGGATTCCGACTCCTCTGCCGATGCGGACACGGACAGCGATGCCGACACAGACAGCGATGCCGACTCGGACGGCGATGCGGACATAGACAGCGATACCGACGCGGACGGCGATTCCGATTCCCAGACGGATACGATCCCGGGCACCCTGTCCAACGAAGCCCTGTCCGCCCTGTTCTGCGCCGCCTGGGAAGAATGTGGCGGAGGTCTCTATCCCTTTGACGGGGAGCCGGACATGTGCGGCCTGGTGGTTCGCCGCGACATCCTCGAATCGAACTGCGCGAGTTTTGACGAAGCAGCGGCCGCCCTCTGCGCCGAAGCCATTCACAACGATGCCTGCACCACATTCAACCCGAACAACCCGGCCGACGGCTTGCCGGCCGTGTGCGGGACCCTCTGCGCCGAGGGCGACTCCGAACTTCCCGACCCCCTGGAAGACACGGACAGTGACACCGGCGGCGGCGACGGCGATGTCATCTTTTCGTGCAACTACGCGGCGGATGACCACTGCGAAGAATTTTTCGGCCCCATATGGGAAGGCACCATCAACGAGATCATGCAGGCCCACTGCAGCACCGGAAGCCTGGCCACGGCGCCCTGCCCCCGGGACGGCTGTTTTGGCGAATGCACCGTGTCCGCTGGCGGCACCCGGTTCGTCTACTACAGCTCCGTCGACCCCCTGAGCGCCTGCGCCGGCCAGTCCTGGACCGCCTGCAAATAGGCCCTCCGCCCCTTCCGATTCTGTTGTATCCTCAAACCGGTCACTGTTTTTAACCACGGAGGTGTCCCATGAACGGCTTGTTACAACGCTTGAAAAAGACGGCCCTGCTCATCGGCGGCGGCCTGTGGGTGGCCCTGCTGATGGCGCCGTCGTGCTTCGGCGGGCTCAAAGAAGAAGTGGAAGACATCGTCGACGCCTGCGACGGCATGTCCCTCGACGATCTGCAGACACAGAATTCCCTGTCCCCGGAGTGCCGGGCCTACATCGACGGCCTGCTGCCCGGGCCCTCCAGCGATCTGGAAAACCGTGCCGTGTCCCTGGGCATCGAACGCAACGCCGACGGCACCCGCCTGTTCACCCTCCTGACCGACGCGGACGGCGCTCCCCTCGACCTCACCACCGCCACTGTCGAACTGCGGGCCGACGGGGAGCTGCTGGCGGCCGGCAGCTATTCCATCTCTGCCGCTGCGGACATCGACGGCACCTGGATGTCCATCTCCGGCACCCTGGACTACAGCAGCTCCATGCTCTCGTCCGATATCGACGACGCGGTGGATGTGTTCACCACGGTCTTTTCGTTTCTGCCGGATGAGGCGCCGGGACTGGAAGCGGCATTCTCCATCTTTTCGACCACCGTGCAGCCGCAGCAGGCGTTCACCAGCGTGCGCGCCGACATCCTGTCGGCCATCGAGCGGGACGAATCGTTTGCCCGGGAGTCCACAGCCCTGTTTGACGCCATGGGTGCCGGCATCGATTCCCTGGCAACGCGTACGGCCCCGGTCCGACTGCTGGTGGCCGCCACCGACGGCGGCGAAAACGCCAGCGTCACCTGGACCGACGAGGACGCCCTGCTGGCCGCCGCGCAGGACGCCGACGTCCGGATCATCATCATCGGCTCCCTGCTCAGCGATCGGGATTTCATGCACCGCGTCTCCAGCGCAACGGACGGCTTCTATTTCTATGCCAAATCCTTCAACGCCGTGGCCGATGGCGTGGAGGCCCTGGCAGATGCCCTCGCACAGACCGCCGTGGTGGACATCACCGATTCCGCCACCGCCGCTGCGGACGCATTCGAACTCACCGTCGACGGCCGGACCATCACCTGGTAGCCCGGTCGCTGTGAAAATCACTTCGCCTTTCCGTGCGATCCCCCGGGTTCTCCCACCGATATCTTGATTTCCGCCGGGCAAAACCGGTATTTCAACGGAATAGTCGAAGTCGACTGCACGTACATACAACGATGGATTCGTCCGATATCGACAGCATCTCCCTCGAACCCGACCGACTGGAACTCCCCGGTCAGGATCCCATTGCCCTGGCGGGCGGCGTGGCGGGGGTTCTCATTGCCCTCACGGGCATGCTGCTGCTTCCCGTCATTTCCCGGGCCGTTGTGCAGGAACCCTCTCCATCCGCCGGCGGAGACGCCTTCGAGTACATCGAGGCGCGCCTGCTGAAACTGGGCGAAATCAAGGACGATAAAAAGCTCCCCGACCGCATCGTGCCGCCCATGCCCACGGCGCCCGAAGAAATCATTCCCCTCGACATGGACGAAAACCGCCCCGAGGTGGAAGAAGAACAGAAGCCCGAAAAGCAGCCGGATGCGGAGGAAGACGACGTGCTGCGGCAGGTGTTCGAAAAGGCCCGGGCGTTTGCCGAAATCCAGGACAACTACATTCCCGAAGGCCATCCGGACGGGGTGCCCGATGGCGACGTGACAGACCCGGCCCTGGCCTCCATGGGCGCCACCTACGGCCGGCGGATCACCGCGTTCATCAAGGAGCGGTGGATCGTTCCCACGCTGATTTCTGACGACGAAAAAAACCGGTTGAACGTAAAAGTCACCCTGAAGTTTGACGCGGACATGGTGATTGTCGACGTGCAGATGCTGCGCAAGTCCGGCAATCGCCTGTTTGACGATTCCGTGATGAACGCCATTGAGCTGGTCCGCAAAGAAGTGCGCAATCTTCCCGAACCACCCGATGACATCGCGTCCCGGGTTTACGGCGGCGGGCTGACCATCACCCTGTACGGCGCTGATGCACCGGTTCAATAAACTGCTTCCGGCCCCGTCCAATCTGCCGGAGAAAGAAGGTTCACCATGAAACCATTCATGCTCATCACCGCCGCCGCGGCCCTCTTTACCGCCGTGCTGTGCCTGCGGCCGGCCGACGTCGAGTCACAGGATCCCGCGGCAACAAAGACCCAGGAACCCTCGCTTCCCGCCCGGGCGGACAACGCGCCCCTCGAAGTGGACATCTGGGGCGGTATCCGCGACCTGTACGCCATTGCCGTTCCTCTGCCCATGGGCGTGCCGGACGCGGCCAGCGAAGTGAAATCCGTGCAGGAAAACGATTTCCGGCTCTCCAGCCTGTTCAAGGTGCTCGACAGCCAGTCGTTCATCGCGAACCTCGCCGCGGAAGGTACCGGGATCGAAAAGGATCCCTGGGTGCAGGTGGGCGCCCAGGGCGTCACCAAATGCGCCATCACAAAGGCGGGCGACGTATTGTCGCTGAAATTCTCCCTGTACGAAGTGGCGAGGGGAACAAACCCGGTGCTGCAGAAAACCTATTCCGGGTCGACAAAAGAAGTGCGCCCGATGGTCCACAAGTGGGTCAACGAAGTCATCCGCTACTTCACCGGCGAGCCCGGCTCCTTCGGCACGTCCATCGCCTTTGCCCGGCGCAGCGCTCCCGGCGTGAAGCACATCTATACGGCGGACTGGACCGGCGGCGCTGTGTCCCGCGTGACAAAGAACAACTCCATCAACATCCTCCCCGCCTTCGGCCCCGGCGGCTCCATCTATTTCACCTCGTTTGTGGACGGCGCGCCCTTCCTGTACCGCAGCGGCCAGCGCAAGGCGGTCCTCTCCTATCCGGGCCTCAACATGGGCGCAGATTTCCACGGCGGCAAAATGGCCGTGGTGCTGTCCAAGGACGGCAATCCGGAAATCTACGTGGGCAACGCGGACGGCACGGGCCTGCAGCGGGTGACCAGCTCCGGCGCCATCGATGTCTCCCCGTCCTTCAGCCCCGACGGATCGCAGATTGCCTTTGTTTCCGACCGGCACGGCTCCCCGCAGGTCTTCGTGATGAGCGCCGGCGGCGGCGGTGCAAAGCGGGTGACGTATCAGGGATCCTACAACCAGACGCCCTCCTGGTGCCCACGGCCCGGCTCCAACCTCATCGCCTTCACGGGACGGGACGCCGGCACCTATGACGTGTTCACCGTGGATACGGAATCGGGAAAAATCCGCCGTCTCACCCAGGCCCAGGGCCGCAACATGGATCCGGCGTTTTCACCGGACTGCCGGCAGGTGGCGTTTCACTCATCCCGCGGCGGCGTTTACATCTCCAACCCCGAAGGCCTGAACCACCAGAAGGTCCTCTCCGGCGACGCCGACACCATCAAATGGTCGAATTGAAACGGAACGCTTGCAGGAGCCCCGTCTCTACCAGGGACGCAGCAGCTTTCCCATGCCGTCCGTATCGCTGCGCCGGTACCAGTTGGCGGCGGCCTCCTTCACCAGCTTGACCGTGGCCTTCGAATCGTAGCTGTCCGCGGGGCCCACCCACACGACGCGGTGGACGACGACTTCGTCGTTGATGTTCTTCTTGCTCGTCACGCAGGCGACCACTTTTCCAGGCGTGCCCTTCAAATCGAGATCGGATTCCACGCACAGGGCCGGACGCTTTGACCGGCCGAGCTTCTCGGGCACGAAGGTCAGACCGGACGCACCGCTCGACTGTTCGGCCAGCTCAGTCTTCACAAAACCGACGGACTGCTCCCGCAGGAGCTGTTCCGCATCCCCGTCACCTTCCACGGAGGGAACGAGCGACTTGATGCGGATGGTCAGGGCGCCGTCCCGGATGGTCGCATTACCGCCGAAGGTGCCGCATTCCACCTCGGCCGTCTGCGAGACATACAGATACCA
This sequence comes from Deltaproteobacteria bacterium, assembly GCA_029565915.1. Classification (GTDB taxonomy): domain Bacteria; phylum Myxococcota_A; class Polyangia; order JAAYKL01; family JAAYKL01; genus JAKQNG01. The sequence goes on along the minus strand of JAKQNG010000188.1, from coordinate 23 downwards.
GTCGTATTCGGCCGAAAACACCA
>JAKQNG010000187.1 GCA_029565915.1 Deltaproteobacteria bacterium | reverse complement strand
ACTGCCGGATGGCCGCCTGCCCGCCCGGCACACCCGTGGCAGATCAGGAAACCACCATCGCCGAGGCCTGCCTCCTCACCTACACCGACTGCCTGCGGTACTGACGGCGACCATTATTGGAATGAAGGTCCGCCACCGGGTTGTCCGTAACTACGATCCGGCCCGATTTGATAGATTTTTAGTTAAATCGAATAATAACGAGCAATTACGTCAATTTTATCTAAACAATCAGGCGACGCTGATCGCCGGACTCCTCAGAGGCCCTCTGTCACACCTCGAAGCGCCGGAAGCGATTACGAAATTGTTTCCCGCAGAAATATCCGGGCAATTGCCGCCGGGATAATCAGGGAACGCCGATCGCGCAGGCGGTCAGCGCGTTGTCGAGATCAATACGGCTGACGATCAGGTGTTCCGGTCGAATTCCGGGTTTTCGAGGAAAGAGATCGCCCGGCGGACGTGCAGCGGGCCGGATTCGTTTTCGGAATGAAGATCTGCCACCAGCTGGACGCCCTTGAACCCGTAGCGTTCGTGGAAAAAACGCAGATTCGGAGACAGCGCACTGTCCGATGCCTTCACTTCAATCATCATCGGGGGCGCGTCTTCTTCCACCGTCAGAAAGTCCACTTCCCTCCCGTCCTTTGTGCGGATGCAGGCGAGCTGTCTTCTCTTTCCGTCGCGATCTTCGCGAAGACACAGCTCCTTCAGCAGCGAGACCGCCACAAGGTTTTCGAGCTTCGCGCCCATATCGCCGCGCACCAGCCCGACATCAAAAAAATAGAGTTTGGGTTGCCGGGTCAATGCCCGGGCGATGGAACGATGATAGGGAAACACACAAAAAACAATGTAGAGCGCTTCCAAAATGGAAATGTAGTGTTTCACCGTGTTGGGAGAAACGCCGATGTCTTCGGCCAGTGACTGATAGCTCAAGGGCGAAGCGATGCGCTCGCGCAACAATTCGACGAGCAGATTCATGGCCCGCAGCTGTGTGATGTTTTCAAAATTCAATATGTCTTCGCGGACAAGGCCGTCGACGTACTGACGTCGCCAGCGGTTCGCGTCATCGGACGAATCCACGAGAAACGGTTCGGGAAAACCACCCCGTTCAAGAAACCTCGGAAGCGGCGCCGGTGTGTTGATCCGGAACGCCTCAGCCGGCGTTATTGGAAAGAGGTGATGATGCAGGTAGCGCCCCGCCAGGCTGTCTCCCGACTGACGGAAGGTTTCGAGCCGCGCACTTCCCGTCACCAGCACCGACATACCCTCCTTGCGGCTGTCCCAGATTCCCTTCAGGTGATTCTTCCACTGCGGCATCTTGTGAATCTCGTCGAGCACCAGCAGATCCGTGGTCGTGCTCCAGCCGTATTCGAGTATCACCCGGCGGTCCTGCAGGTTGTCCCAGTTCAGATATCTGGCGCGCTGAAAATGCGACGATGCAATCTGTCTCGCGAGCCATGATTTCCCTACCTGCCTCGGGCCGGAGAGAAACACCATCTTTCGCTTCAGATCGGAAACAATCGCAGCTGTCTGTTCTCTTTCCATGTCTCCGTCTTCAGTATGAGGATGTTTCAAGCCAATTTCAAGACTAATCCGCACTCCATTGCGGATTAGTCGCGACTTTTCTGCAATGGAGTACGGATAAGTTGCCGTTTTTCGATTCAACGTATTTGAAAACGGTCCACTCCTCCTTCACTCATCCAGTCATTCACACTGGATGTCCAGCTGAGGGTCGAGTGAAGAGTAGCACTCATCCTGAAGGTTCCCGTGGACTTCCTGCCCCAGCGGCAGAACCAGCAGCTGATTGAGGAGCACGCAGATGTCACAATCGGGAAGGGTACCGTTTTCTACAATTTCCACCCCTCCCTCAACAGAACGGAGCGCGCGCAGTCCGTCCAGATGACTCAGTGCGGGGTTATTCCTTATCGAAAGGGTTATGCCAATGTGCTTGACTGCTTCAAGGCCATCTACATCCTGCAGGGCGTTATTGTCGGTGATGACAAGATATTCGATTGAGAATGCATCAATTTCGACGGGGAACCCGTTCATGGAAACCAGCGCATCGTTGTTGTCGATAACCATGTCACTGACGTTACGAGTGTCGTCAACCGCCCACCCTTCAAAGGTCGACAGCGACGGGTTATCCTTGATCGTGATCCCCTGATCGATGATCCAGATTCTCAGACCGCTGAGGTCCGTCAATGAAGCGTTTCCTTCAATGGTCAGAGTATTGACGATACTCAAATCCCCGATGCCATCGAATGATATCAGGCCGTCGTTGCGCACGATTTCAAGATCCCCTGACACCTTGGCCAACCCGGACAGTCCGGTACAGTCAAGCAGGCCGGGATTCTCCTCAAGCAGAAGACTCCCTTCCACGAAAGTGAGGCTTTCGAGGCCTTCCAGAGTGTTGAGGGTTTCATTGCTGAAAATGATCACATCACCACCCACGGTCCTGATTCCTTGAAGTCCGTGCAGCGTTTCAAGAACCGGGTTGTCCGAAATGATGATGGATCCCGGGATAGTGCTGACATACTCGCTGAAACCGCCAAGATTTCGAAGTGAGTCGTTTTCCAAAACCATAATGCTCCCACCGATTGTAATGAGACTGTTCAGGCCTTCCAGATCAACCAGCGCGTCATTGCCCCTCAATCCGATATCCTGGCCAACGGAAACGAGATTCTCCAGACCAGCCAGATCGGTGAGCAACGGGGCATCTTCAATGATCAGCGAGCCCCCGATGGCCATGAGATTGGGCAACTCCACCGATTCGAGTTCACTGTCCACTATGGACAAAGTTCCAGTGATGCAGGTGTACGGATGGAATACGCGGACGTCGTCGCTCTGTTGGATGACATAGTCCCCATAAAAACAATTCTGTTCGGTGGAAGAGGGGTTGTCGTGACAGGCAGTCATTGTGAATATCATCAGTCCAATCATGCCCGGGCAGGTGAAGCGCATGGCAATTCCTCCAGTTTCAATTTGATGTACGCAATGTACCAATTCCGAGAAATTGAGCAACCCACCCTTCTCTGAACACTCAACCATATGAAATCATTTATAAAAACTAATCCCGACAACAAAGTATGTAAATGTAGGCAATTTCTTGACATGGTGTTGCCAGGTAAGCATATTGGACACATAAGGAGTGCATCATGCAGCTACGCAACAACAACTTCTATTTACAGGTGCTCACGGTCTGTTTCTTTGCCGCAGCGGCCACCATTGTGGGCATCCGGAACGGCCACGCAGCAATGGCCGAACCCGTGAAGACGCCCGAACCCTTCATCTACCAGGTGAAGGACGGCGACTTTCTGGGCGCCATCGCCATGGCCAACAACACCACGGTGGAAGAGATCATGCGGGCCAACAACCTCGAAAACCCGGATCGCATCGCCGCCGGCATGGAACTGCTGATTCCCGTTTCCGCCACCGCGCAAAAGGCTTGCGCAGATGCGCCGGCCGAGGCACCCGCTGTCCAGGCGGAAGCGCCGAAAAAGAAGAAACCCGAGCCTCCGAAGCGGGTCACCATCAAGGTTCCAAAGGGCTTTCCCCTCTCGCGCATCGCCCGTTCCTATGACATCACGGTTGCCGCCATCCTGAAGGCCAACCCCGCGCTGCGCAATCCCGACGACCTGAAGGCCGGACAGAAGTTGATTATCCCCGGCGCCGAGCGCGAAATCGAGCTCGTCCCACCGCCTCCCTGCTTTGCACCTCCTGTGGAGTTCTACCGGGTCCGCACCAACGAAACGAAAAAAATATCCCTGACCTTCTGCAATGGCCGCGTGAATCCCGCCGGCGTCGAAGAGCTCTCCCGTTTTTCCTACCCGGTGGAGCTGGAGGAAATGCCGTTTCCCCTTCATCCCCGCCTGGCCCTGCTCCTGCAGCGAGTCTCCGACCACTATCGGGGAAAGCGACTGGAACTCATCTCCGGGCAGCGCCTGCAGCGGGTGGAAAACCACGAATCCTACCACAACAAGGGACAGGCCATGGATTTTCGCGTGCAGGGGATCAGCAACAAAGCGCTGGTGTCCTACGTGCGCACGTTCGAAGACGTCGGCGTCGGCTACTACCCCAACTCCGTGTTCGTCCATCTCGATGCGCGCGAAAGAAGCGCCTACTGGATCGACTATTCAAGGCCCGGCGAACAGGCCATCTACGGAAAGGCGGACATGACCGTTGCGCAGGTCGAAGCCGTTCGCGCCAGCCGACTCGCCGCAGCGAAGCAGGATGCCGCTCTCCCGGCCATCGCGTCCATTTCCTCCGAAACGGCGCAAGCAGATCCGGCCCTCGGGGCGGAAGCACCAACCAGCGACGACGACGCACTCCGCAGGGTCATCGACGCGGCCATCGACCGGAACATCGAGGTCGGCGCGGAATCCGTCGTGAACGCCCTCGAAACGGCGCAGCTCAACGCAGTTCCCCAGTCCTGAAAATTTTCAGAAGAAGACGGCGATCAACCAGGCGATCAGCGAAGTCGTGCCTGCACCGTAAGGCGCGGCGCTGCAGGAGATGAACCCGCCGCCCGAAAAGGACATGTATCCGGTGTCCGGCCAGTCGGTGCAGGAATCCGTATCCTCGTCCGTGTCGCAGGAATCCGAACTGGAATCGCTGTCATCCGTGCCATGGAAATCCGTGTCGTCCACGTCGCCGGAATCCGAATCGGCGCTGTCCGTGCCGTCCGTGTCGACGATCCCTTCACAGGCATTGCCGATGCGGTTTTCGTCATCGTCCTCCTGCTGGGGATTGAAGACCTCCACGCAGTTGTCGCAGTGATCGCCCACACCGTCCTGGTCCTTATCCCCCGGGGCGCTGCAGAAATTTCCCACCAGCACGCGGGTTTGAAAAATGCTGTCCACGGGCTCCCCCGAAGTACCAACGGGATTCAGGATTGCCCGGGGTGCACAGACCGCGCCGGGACAGGTGTCCGGATCGTCGATGCGGCACTGGGCCGACTCGAAATGAACAGCCAGGAAATCGGCGGTGATATCATCCTCTCCACCAAAGATCGTATCCGACTTGTCCATGCAGGTATCACAGACGTCGCCGAACAAATCGCCATCGCCATCGGGTTGTACGGGGTTGTTCACGGATACCGGATTGGCGGAGAGGGGACAGTTATCGAAGGGGTTGGAGATGCTGCCATCCAGCGCGCCGTCGCCGTCGTAGTCACCGATGGTATAGCAGATGCACTGTCCGTCGCCACAGACCGCGGAGTCCTCTTCCACGGGTCCGGGCGTCTTCATTTCGTCGTAAAGAAGCAATTGATCGCACGGCACCTGCATCGACAACATGCCGTCCCCGTTCTCGCACACATATTCCGCCGGCTCGCCGACGTTGTCCTCCGCTTCGCTGCAGTAGGAGCGGCGGGGAGAACCCGCATTCCCGGTGGAGGTAGCCGGATAGTACACGCAGCACACACCTTCGCTCTGGGCAGGAATTCCGTTGCCGTTTCGATCCGCGCCTTCCGACGGGGCGCAGAGTCCGCCGGTCGTGTCGCTTGTCAGGGAGGTGACAAAACAGCAGGCATCAACCCCGTTCAGAATGCCGTCCCCGTCCCAGTCACCGTCTGCCGCCATGTCCGGGCATTCCTGGGCGAAAACGGCAGAGCTGGCCAGCAACACCACAAACGACCATAAAAGCATCAAGTTCATCCGTTTCATTTTTCCACTCCATCCAGTTGGATTTTAAATTCCACCCGCCGGTTGATTGCCCTTCCCTCTTCCGAATCGTTGGACGCCTTGGGGAACGCAAAACCGAATCCCTTGAAGCTTAGACGTTCCCGCGGGATGGATTTTCCGACCAGATATTCAACAACAGCTTGCGCCCGTTGTTCGGACAACTCGAGATTGTATTGTTCGGTGCCTTCGTTGTCGCTGTGTCCCTCCACCGTCAGATGGCGGATGCCCGGATTATTCACCAGTGTTTCCGCAACCTTATCGAGTATTTCATAGCTGATGGGTCGGATGTCGGCCTTGTTGTAATCAAAATACACCCGGCTTGACAGCAGCAGCTGGGAATCGGTGATTTCCACAGACGCCCTGCCCGGTCCTTCTTCGGGACATCCGTCATCGTCTTCATATGCATCCTTGTCTTCGGGGAGCAGCGGACAGCGATCCAGGGCATCGGGCACCTCGTCGCCGTCGTTGTCGAACTCGGGACAGCCGTCCTCGTCCTTGAAACCGTCCAGGTCTTCGGCCACATCCGGACACCGATCGGCACCATCGTCAATGCCGTCGCCGTCGTTATCCGGATCGACGCATTTGTCGTTGTCCTGATACCCGTCAAAATCCTCGGGACCGGCCGGACAGTTATGCAGAATGCGGTTGAACGAAACACCTCCCACCAGTCGAAACAGAGGTGTGCCGAAGGCATCCGTCAGGCCCATTCCCGCCCCTCCGGTAAAGATCAGATCCCGGAAGGAGCGGTACTTCACCGTCGCCAGCAACTCCAGGGGAAACTGGGCCAGACTCGACATGCCCAGGGCGACTTCGCCGTTGTTCTCAACCCCGATCCGGATGCCGCCGTATTCGTTAAAATCTCTGGCATCCACACTGACACCGACGCTCCAGGTGCCGGCCATGCGCTGGTCATAGGCCCCCGTGTTGCGCAGCGGTCGCAGCAGCACCCCGCCGTTTACCGCAAACAGCCACGGTCCCACGGCGGCGCTGAGCAGCAGTTCGGGTTGGGCGGATGGTCCCGTGTATCCCAGAAAATCGTCCCCGCCGGATGCGTAGTGTCCCAACGGAACGGTCAGCTCCAGGCCGGCACCCACATCCAGCACCCGACTGCTCCAGAGCAGCGCACGGGCCTCGATGCGCGGATCGCCGAGACCCGCCGGCTGCAGCGTCATGCCCTCCGCCTGTTCGTGCTGCCAGGCGATGACCGGCAGCACCAGTCCCAGTTCCAGCCGATCGATGAGGCCGATGGCAAACATGAGGTCTGCCTGCACGCGGTGGGCCACCGGAAAATCCCGCCGGGGTTCGCCGCCGGGCGGCACAATTTCCCGTTTCACCGGACGGAAGGCATAATGGACGATGCCGCCGGCAGACCAGCGCAGGTGGGGCAGCACGTCCGGCGGTGTCAGGTGGAGAACCCCATCGGGAGAAGAAGACGGACGCAGCGTATCGGCGCCGAGACCGTCGGCCATCTGCGCAGAAACCCCACCGCATATTGTAATTGCAAGAAGACACGCTACAATACATTCAACTCTGCACAGCAGTTCCGACCTGCGCGGGTTCATTCTGCTTCCTGGAGCGCCATAGTCATGATTCATCAGAAAACCGGATTCCATCATCTTCTTCGCTTCATCCGCCGGTGGGCCCTGTATTTGCTGCCAGTGTTCACAATCGCCTGTAATCATTCAAATTATGACACCCTTCCGCGGGAAGGTGCAATCAATTTACTCGGGCGGATCAACCAGCTGCGGGCGGGACAGGATCTGGTGCCCCTCCAGATGGACGATGCCCTGAACGGAACCGCGACCGCCCGGGCCTGGAAGGTTGCATCGGGCGGACCGGATGAACCGGACGAGGCCACCCTGAAGCGGATGACCGATGCGGGAATCTTTGCGCGATTCGCCCTCTCCTGCGTCACCCGCGGTGAGTCCGTCGAAGCGGCCATGAACCGCGTTTTCGACGACCCGCTGAGTGCCAGCCGGGTGAGCCACGGAGGTGTCACGCATATCGGGATGAACATCGCCCGTTCCGGTGGCACCATTGTCCTCGTGCTCGACATGGCCCGGCTGGTCCCCGCTGCGGACCCGGAGACCATCACCGGGAAACTCATCGAAGACATCCGCACCCGCCGGGAGCGCATCGGCGTTGCGCCGCTCGCCATGGACAACACCCTGAACGATGCAGCGGTACAACTGGTGTCCGACTTCATGAACCGCGCGGACACATCCGATTCCCTGATTGCCAAAGCCCAGGCCTCGCTGGCGAGCAACAACTTCAACCTGGGAAAAATCACCGTTGCCTTCCAGGTGGTGGGAATACCCGGGGACATTGTCGTGCCCGAGCGAACCAGCGATCCCGGTGCGGCCGCCATGGGAATCAGCGTGCGGCAGGGCAACCATCCGGATCACGACCCCGGCGCCGTGGCCGTCGCCATCTTCCTCGCCTCACCACAGACGTCGACCACCGCCACACCAAAGAAAAACGCGACGCCGCCCAGGGCCATGCCCGGCGGTCACAGACCCGCGGCCAATGCCAGCCCCGAGGAGCAGGCGTGGATTGCCACCCTGGCCGGCAACCACAAAAAGGCAGCCGCGCTGTTTTCCGACGCTTATCAAAAAACAAAGAACCCCGAAATGCTCTACGAACAGGCCCGCGCCCTCGCCCGCGACGGAAAAATGGATCGGTCACTCGCCGTCATGAAGGAATATGCGGCGGTCGCCGCCCCCGAAAACAGGGACAAGGCACAGGGGATGATCGCCCGGCTCGAGGCGGGAGAATCCATTTTTTCCACATCCAGAGACGAGCAGATGTCCGTGGAAGCCAGACGGTTTTTCGTGCTGGGCCAGAAACTCTTCAACGCATCCCAGTGGGAAGGAGCCATCGATGCCTTCGAACAGGCTTACGCCTATGCCCCTCATCCCGACCTGATCTACAACATGGGACTCGCGCACCTGCGGGCCGGCAATGTGGGCGAGGCGCTCGACTTCTTTCAGGAATACCAGCGTCAGGTTCCCGAAGCCGGCAGTGTGGAGCAGGCGAAACAGCTCTTCCAGATGGGCGTGGAGCTATATGCCGTTGGGCAATACGATGCCGCCGCCCGGCGTTTCGCGCTGGCCTACACGTTCATGCCCATTCCCGAGGTGCTGTTCAATCTGGCGCTCTGCCATTCCGCCATGGGCGATCGGGCTGAAGCGCTGCGCATCCTCCGTGAGCTGGCAGACAAAACCACCGCCGAAGCAGATAAGAAAGAAATCAGAAGGCTGATTCGCGAGCTGGAACAGTAGTCCGGCAACCCGGACGAAGTGCAGGTCGCTATTTCCCGGGGATTTTCGGGATACGGGGAGGTGCAGGGATGGACGGAGCCGACGGCACCTTCGGCGGTGACGGAATCCTTGGGCCACCGGCAGGCGGCGGCGGGGGTGGCGGAATCGAACCGGAACCGCTCACGCGGGGAGGTGCCGGAATCCTGGGCGGAGCGGGAACGGATGTTCTCGACGGCGCAGATTCTTCCTCGATCGGTTCGTCCTCCATGATGGCGTCTTCTTCAATTTCATCCAGCTCTTCGCCGAGATCGAGTTCCGCGTCGTCTTCGTCCGACTCGGGCGCAGCGGGCAACTCGCCATCATCGGCCGACCCGGCGCTGTCTGCATCGAGGGCTGGTAAAGGAACCTCGTCTTCATCTGCCGAATTGTCCGCTGCCGCATCCATCAAGGGTTCCGCTTCACTGTCCCCACTGACATCATCCGTGTCCGCGGGGGCGTCCACTTGCCCGTCGGATGCAACGCCTTCTTCAACAGAAAGAGACAACGCTTCCTCAGATTCCTCTTTCGACTCCTCTTCCAATGCCTCTTCCGCAGCCTCATCCGATGCCTCCGCCGCAGCTTCCTCCGGCACGGGTTCGGATTCTTCCTCCGACGCGGCTTCGACGCTCATCGGAGCGACGGGAGATTCATCCCCGGTCTCCTGTGCCGTCGACTCTTCTGCGTCAGCGGTCGTCGCATCTTCCTCGGAAGGCATATCCTCTGACTCCTGCGGTGCAACGGCCTCCTCCGGCTGGGCAGCGGTCTCCTCCGGCCGGGGCGCAGCCTCCTCTTCTTTGTCCGGGGGTGGAGGCGGCAGAGAAACCAGCTTCTTGATTTCCTCATCCGTGTCGTCCTCGCCGTCACCCAGATCGATTTTCGACGCGCCCGCCAGCCGCTCCACACCGGCTTTTGCCTGTTCGTTGTCCGGCCAGATGGTGATCACCTGTTCGTACCAGTCCTTCGCCTCGTACTTATTTCCAATCCGGTTTTCCCAGATGCCGGCAATCTGCAGCAGCAGCTCCTGCTTCCGGTTGTCGTCGCTGGCCGCGTCCAGTTGTCGCTCCAGCAGGTTCACCAGATCGTTCCACTTCTCCGCCGACTCGTAGTATTTCAGCAGCGACGCATAGGCGCGCTCATCCTGGGAATCGAGCTGAATGATCTGCCAGTAGTGTTCCGCGGCGTCTTCCGGTCGTCCGAGATGTTCCAGCAGGATGCCGGCCCGGCGCCGGTGATACATGACCGCAATGGTCATCTCAAATGTTTCGTCGAGGATATCCCGATAGTGTTCCGCCAGATCGTCCCACATGTCGAGAACGCCGGCCATCTGCTCCAGCTTGTCGATGGTCGACTCGTCGGTGGGCGCCAGGCCCTGGGCTTCCTTCAGGGCCTCAAACGCCCGGACGTTGTCCTTCAGCTCTTCCGCATACACCTTCGAAATGACCAGCGTCAGCTCCACCTGCTTTTCCACGTCCCGTTTGCTGGCGTCAATCAGCTGTCGATACACCTCAATGACCTTGCC
>JAKQNG010000186.1 GCA_029565915.1 Deltaproteobacteria bacterium | reverse complement strand
CAGGAACCCTCCGGTTGGCCTACAAAGAGGGGTGAACCTCCTACAAAACCGGCCGGATCCTCTACAAGAACACGGTGGATCCCCTACAGGGACACCCCGGAACCTCTACAAAGACGGGTGAACCTCCTGCAAAACCGGCCGGATCCTCTACAAGAACACGGTGGATCCCCTGCAAAGACACCCGGAACCTCTACAGGAACGGGTAAACCACCTGCAGGAGACGTGGAAAACCTTACAGGACTGCCCGAAACTTAACGTTTGACGATGGAAAGAACGACCTGGATGGCGGTGGCGGGATCGGGAATGGCCGGGTGAAAAAACGAAAACCTGAGTGATTTCCGCTTTCACGACCGGGGTGGCCATGCGTGGGCTGGCGAAGACGCCCGGAACCCCTGCGAAGACGCCCGGATCCCCTGTGAGAACACCCTCAACTGCCTGCGAAGACACTCTCAACTGCCTGCGAAGACACCCGAACCCCCTGCGAAGACACCCGGATCCCCTGCGAGAACACCCTCAACTGCCTGCGAAGATGGCCGGAACCTCTGCGAAGATGCCCGGACCTTCCGCAGGACATGCTGGATCCCCTGCCGGGACACCCCGGAACCACTGCGAAGACGGGTGAACCTCCTGCAGGACAGCCCGGAACATTGACAGAGGGATTCCCGGATCACCGCCGGAAGTGGTTTCCGGGTGATTATCCGGGGAAGACCGCCCAGCCGTCAAAATTCCTGCAATCCCCTTCGTCCCCGGTTGCGCCACCTGCTCCCATGCCTTCGTCTTCGACGACCTATTGGCAGACCTTCTTGAACGAGTCCTACCTCGGGCCACAAAAATACACCGGTGGAAACGTCCGGAGTCCACAAAGGGATCAGATTCTCACACCAACGGCACAGCCGGGGAGGCTAACAATGAAGACGTTTATTTTCTGGATCATCCTGCTGTTGTTCGGGTCCGGACCGGGCCTGTCCGCCTGTTCCGACAATTCCGGTGAAACCGGTGATACGGATTCGGATGGCGACACCGATTCAGACACCGATTCCGATTCAGACAGCGACAGCGATTCAGACAGCGACACCGATTCGGACAGCGATTCCGATTCAGACAGCGACACCGATTCGGACAGCGATTCCGATTCAGACAGCGACACCGATTCGGACAGCGATTCCGATTCAGACAGCGACACCGATTCGGACAGCGACACCGATTCGGACAGCGACACGGATACCGACACCGGGCTGGATACCTCTGACTGGCCGGACAACTCGATAGCGTACATCGGTTGCTCCATGGCTAAGAACATAGGAAGCGGCTACAAGGCAGTGGGCGGCCGCATCATGTGGAATTCGGATGGCTATGAGACGAGCGCCAAGTGTGTCCAGAACTGGACAAGCTCCGGCGATGCCTGGGGCCTTTTTGACAGTAAGATGACAGCAATCGGTGGAAAGGATGTGGTGAAAGCGGTCATGGTCCAGATTTGCATTTACAACCCCTGGCCGACGGACAACGAAATCAGGGACATGATTGCCCAGGCCCGCGCGCATACCAACCCGGGCACCCACATTTTCATTGTGGGCCAGCCCCAGTATGCCGCCGGATATGATTGTTTCATCGCCGGCGAAGGAGGTGCTGCCTGGACGGATCAGAAAGCACAGGAAATGGCAGCGGATGGGAGCATTAACGAAAATATGACATACCTCGGCTCGTTCTATCTCGACAATACACTCGGTGAAGTCTTCGACGGCTGTCACGCAAGCGCATCCGGCGAGACCGCGTTGGGAAATCAGGCCAGGGCATACTGGGGAGGCTGAACCTTGCGGTGCCCCTGGTTGCCGGGATACGGACTCGTCATTTCCGCAATCCTTTTGATGGGGTTCATCAACACGGGCGGGTGCGACAACGCGTCATCACCTCCTTCCGTGATCGGCCGGAATGGTCCACCTCGAAGCTGCTACGAATCACCATCGGCAAGGACATGCGGACCATTGATGAATGACGACTGCTGCAGAAGTCTGCCGGTTCCGGGAGGAACGTTTTTTCGAAACTACGACGGTGTGGACTATCTGAGCCGCAATTATCAGGCGACAGTCAGCGCTTTCCACCTCGACAGATATGAGATCACGGTGGGTCGGCTTCGGGCTTTCATAGATGCGGGGATGGGCACCCGGGAGCATCCACCAGACGCCGGCGATGGGTCACATCCGGAAATTGTGGACTCCGGATGGAAAATCGCTTGGAACGAGGCGCTATCCGTGGATACGGCGGCTCTGAAAGCTGCGTTGAAATGTAATCCCGACAACCCAACCTGGACGGATATGCCGGAGGGCAACGAAAACAAGGCGGTGGAGTGTCTGGACTGGTATACGGCATTCGCGTTCTGCGCGTGGGACGGTGGACGGCTGCCGACCGAGGCGGAGTGGCATTTCGCGGCATCCGGTGGCAGTGAGCAGAGATACTATCCGTGGTCACGCCCGGCGAAATCCACCATTGTCGATGATAGTTATGCGGTTTTCAGCAACGGCGGTCCGATCGGTATGCAGGTTGTCGGATCAAAGTCGCCCCGCGGCGACAGCAGATGGGGGCATTCCGATCTGGCCGGAAATGCGTGGGAATGGACCCTCGACAGCGCGCAAGGGCCCTACCCGGTACCGTGTCATGACTGCGCGGCGCTGAACGAAAGTCGCTACCGGACGTTCCGGGGCGGCAGTCACTTCGAAATCGCTGCGGCCCTCCGCTCCGCAGACCGCCACGTTTTCTATCCCGAGGCGCATTTCTTCATCGGCGCTCGGTGTGCCCGGAATCCCTGATGATTGCTCCTCAGCCTCACCCGTGTGTCAACCGGGGACGTTGGTACACTTGAGGGCCCCGTCGAGGCACCCCATCAGGGCCCCGTCGAGGCACCCCATCCGGGAAAGGCGAAATCATTGGGAAATCAGGAATCGGTGGCAGGGGAGATCAGCGGACCAGGGTGGTGAGCAGGGCCAGGGCGAAGATGCCGAGGCTGGAGAAGAAGAAGATGCCGGCGGGACCGGCGAGCACTTCGCGGGCAGCAACGGTTTCTTTTCGGTCAGACATGGGGTTTTCCTCCGGAGTCAAGTTTTCTGCCTTTCGCTTCAGCAGCATTCGTGCCACCGGGAAACGGAAGATAACGTATTGATTTTATTGGAATTGAAAACGATGCAGGCCCGTGAGTGTCTTTTGATAATAGCTTCTTTATGTAAATCAGAGATTCAGTGGAGCAGGCGTTCGGCCAGATGGCTGCACCGATTGTTGCGGGTCCTTTCGGCGATGAGAATGGCGCGCATCTGATCGTAGGCCCGGTCCACATTGTCGTTCACGATCAGATAGTCGAACTCCCCTAAATGGGCGATTTCCCCGAGGGCGGCACGGAAGCGCTTTTCGAGGGATTCCGGCGTCTCGGTGCCCCTGGCGCGCAGACGCAGCTTCAGCTCCTCAATGGAGGGCGGCAGGATGAACAGGCTGACCGCATCCGGATAGTTTTTTTTAATCTGCGCGGCGCCCTGGTAATCCACATCGAAAATCAGGTCCACACCACCGGACGCGGCGGCCCGCACTTCTCCGCGGGAGGTGCCGTACCGGTTGCCGTGAACGTGCGCCCATTCGATGAACTGGTCGTCTTCAATCATTTTTTCAAAGGTTTCGGTGTTCACAAAGACATAGTCTTTGCCATCCTCTTCACCCTCCCGCGGGGGCCTGGTGGTGTGGGAAATGGAAAAACGGATGTCGGTGAACTCCGCGAGCATGCGCTTGCACAAGGTGGTTTTCCCGGCGCCGGAGGGGGATGAGACAATCAGCAGGAGAGGTCTGCGCTTAAACATGATTACTCCACGTTCTGTACGAGCTCGCGGATTTTTTCCAGCTCGCCCTTCATCGACACCACGAGGTGGGTCACTTCGGACAGTTCGGTCTTCGCACCAATTGTATTGATCTCCCGTCCCATTTCCTGCACCAGGAACTCCATTGAACGACCCGCCGGCGCGTCGGAGTGGAGCAGTTCCTCCATCTGGACCAGATGGCTGCGCAGTCGGGTGATCTCTTCGGTGATATCCATTTTTTCTGCCAGCACGGCCGCTTCTGTTTCCACCCGGATGTCATCGACGGGGCGGTCCGGGTTGTCGAGCAGCTCGCGAATCCGCTGGCGGTATTTCTGGAAAATTGCTTTCGCCATCCCTTTGCTCAGGGATTCAATCCGGCCAGCTGCACAGCCGATGGTGGAGATCCGCGCGGCGATATCAATGGCCATGGCGGCGCCTTCCGATGTGCGCATTTCCAGAATCTGAGCGATGGCCTGATCGCAGGCATCAAGGGCTGCCTCGACGGTGGCGTCGTCCGCCGCGAGAGGATGCTCAAATACATCGGGGACATTCGCCAGCAGGGGCATGAGGGATTCCCGGGGCAGGCCCGCGGCTTCGGCGGCAGCGGCCAGTGCCGTCAGGTGCCTGGAAAGCCGCTCTGTGTTGATGTGGTAAACGGTGCCGTCCGGCGCGCCGGACGATAGATGGACGTTGCAGAAGCCCCGGGACAGACGGCGTCGAATGCGGGATTCCATGCGGATGTCCATATCGCCGAGTTCGTGGGGAATCCGGCTGCGGACCTCCAGAAACCGGTGATTCACCGTCTTGATCTCGACGACGATCCGCCGTCCGGCGACATCGCTCGTTCCGCGTCCGAATCCTGTCATGCTGCGCATGGGCAATACCTGGCGGCTATTTGAAGAGGGCGTCCAAGCGGGCCTTTGCGTCGCTTGTGTTGTCCGTCCCGGGTTTACCGTTGCGGAAGTTGAAGTGGCTGCAGTAGTTGGCACTTTCCCGGTCCGAAATGTACTCCGTGATCCGCTCCCGGCACTGGTTGTGATATCCGGGATCCCAGTACTCGCAATTGCGACAGCAATGGAGGTCATGGGCGCAGTGGGGGCAGGTGTCCGTCCGCGCCATCTTGATGCGGTCAAAATCAACTTCCTGATTGCACTTGAAACAGTAGTAGTGTCGTTCTTCAATTTTCGGAATATACATTCAACCCTCGTATTATAATATGACCTCGACCGCCCGGCCTGGCCGCGATCGCAGGCACAATCCGGGAGAAGAATAACAGGATAATTCATGCTTGCAAGCAGAGCTTTCCTTGAGTTGGCGTGGGGGGTATGCCTGCTGTCCGCCATTGCCGGATGCCGACCGGAACGCCTTGTCAAACCCGAGCCGGTGCTGATTGCCCTGCCCGGTCGCGCCTATCAGGGAACTGCTCCGATTGTGGAACTGACGGTCGCCGGTGAGGATTTCTTCTCGTGTGCCCATATTGTCGACGAAAATGGTATTCTTCTGCCGCTGGCTCCGCAGGCGTTTTCTTTCGTCCCTCCGGGATCGCTTTCTTCCGATGCCAGTCCGTCTGTTTCCAGGGTCGAGGTGCTCGCCGCGGAGCGGATGCGGGTGCGAATGGATATTCCGTCGACGGTGACGCCAGGGCTGTGGACGCTGGGGTTCCGGTGCAGCGGGGACGACGGCTTCGCCGGTCGGTTCAGGGTGGACGCGGTTTCTCCCGGTCTGACATTGACGGTCAGCCCATCGTCGGTGGCAGCGGGTCTGGAGTACCAGAAGGTGGATATTGCCCTGACCGACGAAGGAGGGCTTGCGCGATTTGAAGACGGCGTCACCCGGCTCGTCTTCGGCGGGGGATCGGACGTGGTTGTTCTCGATGAAGTGGTGGCTCCGGATGGCCGCACCCTGTCGGCCTGGTTGAATATTTCCGCTCTGGCGCTGGCGCCGGAAGAGGATTCGAAAACCATTGATGTCATCGCCACCACAGGACCGCAGGTGGCAACAGGTTCGTTCGAAATCACCGCAACGCACGATCCGTCCATTTCCCTGTCTCCAGGATCCGCCGTGCGGCCGGCCAATGGTCAGGACAGCATTTTTATGACCATCGCGGTAACAGCGACGAATTTCGAGTTTCCCTTTGCAGTGGCAGATACCGAAGGGACGCCGCCGACTGTGCACATCGCGGGAAATCCGGGAATCTTTGTATCGGATGTGCAGATGCAGTCGGTGTCCCAGCTCCAGTTCGTGCTCGAGGTGAGTTCGTTTGCCGCCTTCGGGCCATCGGCGGTAACCGTGACATCGGGTGATGTGGAGCTGACGGGTACGTTTCGCGTGGTGCCGACACCGGGTGACGTGTCCATCCGCTTTTTTCCGCACATTCTGGAGCGGTGCGCATCTGACGAATGTGCCCCCCGCCTGGTCATCGCGCAGGGAATTGGACTGCTGTTTGATGAAACGACTGTCGTCAGCGCATCTTCGCCCCTGATTTCGATCGCGCGTTCGGCAATTCTGTCCTCCGACACAATGGCGCTGTGGCTGCAGGCAGACGAAGACACAGAAGCAGACGAAGGCACAGAAGACGCTTCCGGCGTACTGACATTTACCACCGGCGCCGTTTCCGGGGTCGGCGCCATTCTCATCGCCGATGCGGCCGGGCCTCTTTTTGAGCAGATGTCCAATCAGGAGCAGGGCACCATTGACAATGTGGTCCTGTCCCTCGAATCCGGTCTGCTGAAAGCGGATGCATCCGCCGCACTGGTTGATCGGTCGGGCATTGCACTGGAAGAGTGGTTCCCCTTTGGTTCGGACATGGGCAGCGGCTGGGCGGAGGGAATCGTACTGTCCCATTTTGCGCCGGTTGCGGATGCCCCGACAGGGCCATCGCTGGTGACCGTTGTCGGCACGGGCAGCGCGGCGGACGTGTGGTTTGATATCGTTCCTTCGGGTGACCTCCCGTACATATCAATTTTTCCCGATGTACTTTTCCTGCCGGATCGCACTGCCCGGCTCCGCCTGACCGGGTTCAACGGAATTGTTTTCGACGATTCGTTGCATGTGGCACCTGCTGATCCGGCGGTTTCCGTGGCCGCGATCGATGTGGATACGGAATCGAACAGCGCGCTGGTGGATCTCACTATCGCAGGAGGTGCCGGCGATGGTTCCGGCATCCTCTATGCGGAGAGCGGCGGCGTTGACGCGGCTGCCGGCTATCGCGCAGTTCAGCGGCAGTACCTGGTTCCCGACGGCGAATTCAATCAGACCATTTATCGTTCGGCGGGCCAGGGAGAAATTTCGATACCGATGCTGAAAGAATTCCGGTCGACGCAGATCGCAGCGTCTGTTTTTGAGGGCATCGGTGTCCGTGTGGAGCGCGTCTCCGTGTCGTATTACGGTCAGCGCATCAAGGTGGTTTTTACCATGGATGCCAGGGGCCCGGGGGGATGGACCGGCCTGATTCTGTCCGAGTCGGGTCATCAGGTGGTCGTGCCGCTGAACATCGTTTCCACGGATGACAGCGGTCTGCCGGATACAACGTTGACAGCGGCCCTGATTCCATCGGCGCTTCCCCGGGGAACCCGCAACGGTACCGTGGCCGTCCAGATGCCGGAGGTCCTCCTGGCGGCCACACCGACGGTGATGTTCAACCGGCACATGACGGAACTGCGGGTGATGGATCCGCGGGTCCACGTGACCCTCGACGATCTGCCCGTCGCCGACGTGGCATGGGCCCAGGCCCGGGTGGACATGGGTCATCAGGTGGAGGCGCCGGCCATGTATCCGGGCATCCCGCTGATTTACACGGCCGGGGATGGTGCGGTGATCGGCTTTCTGCGGATATCGGAAGAGGAAGAACCCGTTTCCCAGACCATGGAGATCGACGGTCTGCTCGACTACAGTTTCCCGCCGGATCGGGATGTCCTCATTTCTGCGGACTTCAACACGCCCGTGTTCGGCCGGGACCAGCTGGTGCTGATTCGAACCAGCGAAGGGTCACCGGACCACGCAAACATTGAGGCGGAGGTGCTCGCAGCGGACGGACTCAACAGATGGACGTCCGTGCGGAACGGTCTTCTGTGGACCTGGCAGCAGGACCTGTTCCAGATACGGGCCTCTGCGGCTGGAAATGCATTCATCGCCGCGAAGAACATGGGCCGCGACGATACCATCGTTGAAGGTGACGCCCTGTGCGATGCCCCTTCCATGTGGATTGCACGGATGTCAAAGGCAGGCGAAGTCCGCGACTATGAATTGCCGGGAACGGACGGCTGCCGACTGGCGGCAGTGGTGTCTGCACGACACCTGACCCCCGATGTGTATGCGACGCCGGATTTGACACTCTCCTTGTGCAACGGCATCGATTCCTGTTCCGTTCCGGTGGACGACGACCTGACCGGTGACGCGGATCCCGTCGTGTTCTTCAACCTGGATGGCACTGCGGATCGGGTCCGGTTGTCGGCGCGCATGGGATCGGTCGGCTACTACATCCTCAACGTGCGGGGGCCCTCCGTCATCTCCCGGGTGAGCCGCCAGGCCGGAAACGCGTATGTGACGCTGGACATGGAACCGGGCACGCTTCTCGATGAATGCCGGCTGTCGCGGCGTCATCCGGACACCGGCGCGGTTCTGACGAATCTCGATTTGACAGGCGTCGTTCCGACCGATGGGCGGGTGAATGTGGCAGCGGCAGCGGAGCCATGGGTGACGGTGCTGGATGATCAGTCGGTCACCGCCTTTGATTCGCTGGAGGACTTTTTCGTGGAGCTGAGCTGCGGTGGCGAGCGGCGGGATGCCATTCAGGTGGGCGGAACTTATGATCCGGATGGAGACGACGAAGGGGCGCCGGTGCAGAATGGCGCCTTCGATTGCTTTTCGCGGATCGGCAGCAGCATCGATACAAATCGGAACAGCTACGATGTGGTGGGCGGATGGATGTGCGCAGTGTCGGAGTAAGGCAGTCCGGTTGTCAGTCCGCGGGAACGTATCCCTGACGCAGCCAGTTGCCCCGGCCGGTCGGCCAGAGCAGGCAGTTGGTGGACGATCCGGGCAAATCCCATATCTGCACACCACCCTCTGCGCCACCCAGAGAGTCTTTCAGCGATATCACCAGTTCCAGTTGTCCGTCTCCGTCCAGGTCGGCCACTGATGGCGCGGCCATGGAACCGCGGCCGGAGAGTTCGGTCCGGTGGAGTTCGTTGCCCCCGGCGTCAAGGATGATCAGGTGCGCCGGTGTGGCCGGTTCGCGCGGGGCGCCCTCAACAAAAGTGGTAAACAGAATTTCGGGAGAGCCGTCACCGTTCAGATCGGCGATCAGGGCTTCGCTGGCCCCCACATAAGGGCTCTCCTGCCCGAATCCGAAGGTCCACAGGACCTCGCCGTTGCTTCTGTAGGCGTACAGCCGGCCGTCGTAGGCAGGCACGACGATTTCCAGTCCGGACACGCCGTCAATGTTGCCCACGGATGGCGCCGGGTACGTGGGAACAATGTTGTCGCCGATTTCACCGTACATCAGCGGTGGAAGGCTGTCCTTGGGGGTTTCCCAGCCAGGAGGACGCGTCATGTCCGGGTTCAGCACCCATGTGGTGATGCCCTGGTTCTCGGTGGAGGAACTGTGC
>JAKQNG010000182.1 GCA_029565915.1 Deltaproteobacteria bacterium | reverse complement strand
AATGTCCCGATCAAGGATGTCATCCAGGTGGAAATCGGCTTTCGATACGGCGCCTTCCTGCCATTTGCGGTGGGCGAGAATGGCGACACCGAAACATCCCATCAACTCCGGGTGCGGTGGCACGCAGATGGGGCGGCCCGTGAGGTGAACAAAGGCCAGAGGAACCGCGGGGTTCTTGGCCACGCCGCCCTGGAGCACCACGTGATTGCCGATTCGTCGGTTGCCGGACACGCGGTTGAGATAGTTGGAAATGACCGAAAAGATGAGGCCGGCCACGATGTCTGCTCGATCCGCGCCCTGCTGGATGGATTTGCGGATGTCCGAGTTGATAAATGCCGAGCAGTGTTCGCCGTATTTCAAGGGGGCCCGGGCCGCGAGCGCGATGGGACCGATGTCGCCGGCGTCGTGGATGTTCAGGTCGCCCCGGCAGGATTCCTCCAGGAAGGAACCGGTTCCCGCGGAGCAGGCTTCGTTCATCGCGTAGTCAACGGGCACAGCGTTGTTGATGGAAACGTATTTGGCATCCTGCCCGCCGATTTCGATGATGGTGTCCACGTCCGGTTCGAAGAAGATGGTGCCCGTTGTGTGGGCGATGATTTCGTTGAATACGGCGTCGGTCTGCAGAAATACGCCCAGCAGCTCCCGAGAGGAACCGGTCGTGGCGACGATGGAGATGCGGGGATTCTGGCTCTCCCCGATCTGCCGTTTCACTTCCCGGATGCACTCCTTGAGCGTTTTAACCGGGTTGCCGTGGGTCCGTCCGTAGTGGGAGGCCACAATTTGGCTGGTGGCGGTGTTGATGAGGGCCACCTTGGTGGTTGTGGAACCGCCGTCCACCCCGAGGATGTATTCGGCGGCGGGATCGAAGGTGCCCATGACTCCTGGCATGTACCGCACGCTTCCCTCGTGGATGCGAAGGGGCGGATAGGTGTCGTAGGACAGAGCGCGGGAATTCGCGAACAGCTCCGCAAAAAGGGGCAGCGGCGCGCCCAGATCTCCCGCGAGGAATGCGGCGCCGAACGCTTCGAAGTACGGACTCTCTTGGGGAACGACGATGTCCAGTTCCGGCCGGCTGTCGCGGATGAAGTCGGCGATGAATCGGTTTTTGGTCACACCGCCGGTCAGTACGACACGGCCCGTGTCAATGCGGGCCTTCGTAAGGAAGTCGCAGACCTTGTCGGCCATGATGCGCGAGAGGGACAGAGCGATATCGCCCGGTGTCGCCTCACCCTTGTTCAACTTGTGGGTGCAGTCCGACTTCATGAAGACCGAACAGCGGGCGGAGAGTCGGTGGACGGATGCACAGGCACCGGCATCGTGGATGTCGTCGAGGGACAGATCCATGCGCCCGAGCTGCTGGCGGAAAAATTCGCCGGTGCCGGATGCGCACTTGTTGCCCGCGTGGGTGGAGAGGATGCGTCCCTTTTCATCGAGGGAGTAGACGACGAGGTCTTCGCCGCCCATGCAGACCACCGCCTTTGCCTGCAACCCGAGTTGCGCGAGGGCGCTTTCGAGGGCCACGGGGGCGATGATGTCGGGGAGCTGCAGCCGGAATCGTCCTTCCGTGCCGGTGACCAGGACCAGCGGGCGCTCCCCGGTGCGGTCATCCAGTCCCATCTGTGTCAGGATGTTCATCACCGCGGCCGGCACGTTTCCCTCGTGGGTCGTCACGTGGGCAACCGGTTCTGCGCCGCTGTCGGACAACCGCACCACTTTTACGCTGGTGGAGCCGATGTCGATTCCAATTCGATCCTGTTGTCTCATCTTGTCTGTACCGAAATCATTCAACGTTGAAACTATCGCCTTCATGAATGGAAACCGCCGCGGTTATACGCGTTGAAAATCCGTTTGTATAGACTGAAACTGAAGTGGTGTTTGAATACCTGATTAATCCGGAGTCCATCGGGAACGGCCGCAGCCGGAGATTACGGGGCTATTTCAGCCATTTCGGCCCGTGCCCGCGCGGACCAGTCGGGATCATCGGAAAGCTCCATGAGAAGTTCCCTGGCCCGATCATCGTGGCCGAGTCGGCGGTGGCAGGACGCGGCTTCGTGGAGTGCTTCCGACCGGTCGGGATAGGCGCGGTAGTCCCGCAGCAGCTGTTCGTACAGGAGCAGAGCCTGTCCGCATCGGCCGGAGCGACGGTCGCAGCGGGCCATATAGTGAAGCGACGCGGGCCGTTCGGCGATCGGACCTCCGGTCACAATGGACTGGAAGAGCGGCACCGCATCCCGGCAGTTTCCCGCCCGGTACAGTGAGATGGCCTCCCCGAGGGGCGTTTGTGGCGACTCCTGTTCCGCCATTTCCATGGTCGGCGCGGGGGAAGCATCCGCTGCGGATGCGAGGGGCAGGGTGCTGCCTCCTCCACTGGCGGTGCTTTTCGCCCGGGCGGTGGAGGGCGGTGGCATCAGCG
Organism: Deltaproteobacteria bacterium; assembly: GCA_029565915.1. GTDB lineage: Bacteria > Myxococcota_A > Polyangia > JAAYKL01 > JAAYKL01 > JAKQNG01. Next base: position 15,579 of record JAKQNG010000182.1, on the reverse strand, counting down.
CCTTTTTCGCGCTGACCGAAGGTTCCGCATCGTATATCAGATCGTCTACTGGATTGGTTGCCCCGGCGGCGTCGGTGGTCACCGGAGACGGTACCGGGATGCTTTCGGACGGCTGTGGCCGGTCGGAACGGGGAGGGGAGAAGCGGCGGCCCCGGGGCAGCATCGGGAGGGTCGGGTCCGCATCGCGCAGGTCGGCACCGGCTTTCTGCACGGGGGAGGCCGTGATGTCCGGGGCTTCATTTCTGGACGGTGTTTCCACTTCCCGTATGACGGCCCCTTCAAACGGCGCTCCGCCGGGGCCGAACATCGCTTCGCGGGGAGAGCGATGATTGACGGTCCACACCAGGCCCACCAGTACGGCGGCAGCGAGACTCAGCGCGGCGATCCGGGGCTGCAGGATGAAGGGGAGCAGCCGGCCCGCGATGCCCGGCTCCGCCGCTGTTCTGTTTGTCTTCGCGGCGGCTGTTTCCGCAGTCCGGGCCGCCAGTTGGAGAATGTCCGCATCGAAATGGGTGGGAATGACTTCTTCGGGAAGCATGGCGGCCAGCTGTCGCGTCCGTTCAATCCGGTGCAGTTCGTCACGGCATGCGCTGCAGCGATCTGCGTGATCCCGCAGTCCGGTTGCAGTTGAGGAGTCGAGTTCGCCGTAGGCGAGTTCGAGAATGCGGTCCCGGAATTGTTCACATGTGACGTTCATTGCGGAGACCTCGCGATGTCTTCCCAGGGTTCCAGTTCCCGGCGGAGACTTTCAAGGGCATAGCGCATCCGGCTTTTAACCGTACCGACTTTTGCATCGACCACCTGTGCAATCTCCTGGAACGGCATGCCGTGGTATTCGCGCAGGATGAAGACCTCCCTCTGGTCTTCCGGCAGCCGGTCGATGGCTGTCGCCAGCGCATCGCGCAGGGACGCCGCCTCAGTGCCCCGATCGGGCAGCGGCAGGTTGCCGGGAATCCGTTCCGAGAGGGCCTGCTGATCATCGCCGGTCTGATCGAGGGATGCGTGCTGGCGATGGCGGGAGGAGCGGGCGTGATCGACAGCGGCGTTCCTCGCGATGGTGTAAATCCAGGTGGAAAACCGCGACTGGTGGGCGAAGGTCCCGCCGCGGTGGATGACCCGGGTGAAAACCTCCTGGGTCAGCTCCGATGCCGTGTCCCGGTTGCCGCAGCGACGGATGAGGAACGTGAAGATGGGCCCTTTGTAGCGCTTGAACAGCTCTTCAAAGGCGCCGGCATTTCCGGACTGGAACATGGTCATCAATTCCTCGTCGGTGGCTCTGGCCATGCCTGCGGTACCCTCGTTTCTTCCGGCATGTCCGGCCGCCGTTCTCACGTGGAAAGACGCACGCCGGGTTGTTCCGATCTGCGGTCCGGATCGCATTTGTGCGTTTTTTTGCCGGGATTTGCAATATTGACAGAGTTGGCGGTTGATATACATATACGAACACTTTAATATTCACATCCGCATGAAAGAACGCGTGGCCGGTGATGAGAGTCTTCCGGCACCCGTCAGAAGTGAGGCGAAAATCTGATGATGCAATTACGACCTCGGGCAGTGCTGGCGATGCTGCTCATTGTTATCTCCACCTCGATCGGGATGGCGCAGGAAAAGGGTGCCCCGGATGCGCCCACCGGTGCCGCCCCGTCTGCCGATGCGCCACCGGCTCCGGCAACCGCCACTGGTGCGACAGGCGATGCCGCCGAGGACACGGGCACCTATACCGTTCGATTGCGCGATCTGGAAGATCGGGTCAACCGGTTGAAGGAACAGATTTTCCGTTCCAAGGCAAGACTCAGCCTGCTGGCGGAGTCGGTGCTGGACAAGAAAATCGCCGGTGCCCGCGCAACCCTCAGTTTCCGCAACGAGATGGGGACGTCATTCCGCCTGAACAAGGCGATATTCCTGCTCGACGGCGGGCCGGTGTTCAACAAATCGGACCAGAGCGGCAGTCTGGCGGACCGGGAGAAAATCGAACTGTTCGAAGGCCCTGTCACACCGGGCGAACACACCCTCAGCGTGGTGCTGCACTATCAGGGACACGGATACGGCATTTTTTCCTATCTGAAGGGATATGCGTTCAAAACCAAGTCGTCCTACACCTTTACCGTCAACGAGGGTAAATCCATCGAGGTGGAAATCATCGGTTTCGAAAAAGGAGACCCGACCACACCCCTGGAAGAACGCCCGTCCGTCCGCTACATCGAAGCGCTGACCGACTATACCGGCGAGACCGGAACCGCGGAGAAGGCCGGCGGGCAATAGGGGCGGACAATGGATGCGAACCTGTCGATGACCCTGCGCCGGTCCGGCGTCCTTTTTCTGCTGGCAACTCTGCTGTCAGTTCCGGTCGTGCTGTACGCGGATGACTGGTCGACAATTTCATCATCGGCGGCAGATATCGAGCGTCGTGCGTCCCATATCCGGGAAACCTATCTCGGGCGCAACGGCTTCCGGGGGGAAAGGTACGCGGAAGATCGTCTGGCGGACGGCGAAAATTTTTACCGCCTGAAGGACTACCAGCGGGCGGCCATCCTTTTCATGGATATCCTGGAGTCCTATCCGGATCACCCCACCTATCCGGATGCCCTGTACTATTTTGCAGACTGTCTGTTTCTGTCCCGCGACTACTACGGGGCGCGCAGCTGGTTTGAAAAGTTTCTTTCCGAGGACGCGAAGACGCGCAATTCACCGTTTCGCAGGAAAGTTGTCGCCCGTCTGGTGGAAGTGGCCATCCACCTCGAGGATTTCAACGGCGTGGAGCGATATGTGGAAATGCTCGGCCAGTCAATGGACGGCGAGGCATTCTATGTGAAGGGGAAATTCCTGTACTTCAAGGGCGATGATTCCGGTGCCCGGACGGCATTCAAGTCCGTTAAGGGCGATCAGACGCTGGAATTGAAAGCCGCTTACTTTGCCGGCGTCACGCTGGTTCGGGAAAAGCGGTTCGACGAAGCGCTGAAGCTGTTTGAGGCCGCTGCAAAGAAATACGTGAAGGTGAATGCCGCCCAGCAGGAAATTCTGGATTTGATCCGCCTTGGCATCGGCCGCCTGCACTATGAGATGGACCGGATGGACGAGGCGGCGACCGCCTATGAAAAGGTGGATCGCTATTCACCCTATTACGACACTGCTCTTTTCGAAATGGCTTCCGTCCGCATGAGGGCCGGCGACACGGCGGTGGCGGAGCGGCTGCTGGAGGTTCTGTCCCTTGCGGTGCCTGACAGTCGGTATATCCCCCGGGCACGGCTGCTACGGGGAAACCTGCTGCTCCGCGCCGACAATTTCGATGAAGCAGAAAAGGTGTTTCTGCAGACGGTGGACGAGTTCGCACCGGTAAAGGAGCGCATCGACGCGGCGATGGAACTGAGCGAGGACGCTGCATCCTTTTTTGACGCGCTGGTCCTGCGGAGTACCACGGCCATGGATGTGGCGGGCGCTGTGCCGGCCGAACTGGTCAGATGGGTGGCAGATGAACCCCAGATGCAGCGGGCCTTCAATGTGACCGACGATTTGAGCCTCTCGCAGGAATATGCGCGTGAATCGGAGCGACTGCTTCACCTGATAGAGGCAGTCGTCAACAGCAGCAGCCCCGTCCACGCCGTGCCGGCGTTGCGTGGGGCCATGCGTCAGGCCCTTCAACTGCGCAATGAGCTGGCCCATCTGCGGTTGCAGATGATGGTGCAGGTCGAGCGCGCGAGTGCACAGAAGAATGTGGCGATGCCATCTTTCAGCGCGGGGAAGAAGGATGTGGCCGCTGCGTTGAAGGCCCTGCCGGTGGATGAAGAAGGTTTCAGCCGTCGGGAACAGGCGGCGGCTGACGTGTATGTGCACATGCGCAAAGAGCTGTCCCGGCAGGATGTGGTCATCGACAGCATGGAGGCGCTCATCGTCGGTCTGGAAACCTATATGAAAAAGCCGGACTATCGCGCCGGCATGTCGGAAGAGACACTTGCGTCCAACCGGGACGCTCTGCAGCGATTCCGTGCCGGCCTCGATCTGCAGCGCGAGGAACTGCGTCTGCTGCGGGCAGATGTGGAACGGGCGGAGGCGCAGCTCGGGTTTGGTGAAGATGTGGCGCAGGAACAGGCGACGCTGAAAAAGGTGGTAACTCTGTCAGAACAGTACCGCTCCCACGCGGCAGAACGGCTCGGGGCGCTCGGGAAGAAGGCGGAGAGTGCCAATCAGGCCATTGCCCGGAGCGAAAAGGCCGTGTCCGCACTGCTGGTCGCCATCGAAAAAGAGGCCTCGACGCGGGTGGCCGAAATCCGACAGATCCTGGATCGGGAGCGGGAACGGATGGAAGGGTATGCCGGAGAGTTGTCCGCCCTGGGGGATGAGGCACGGGTGGTGGTGAGCGGTGTTGCCAGGGAGAATTTCGGTGGTATCCGCGATCGCTTCCAGGATCTGTTGCTGCGGGCGGATGTGGGCATCATTGATATTGCATGGATGCGCAAGGAAGCCCACAAGGCGAAAAGTGTGAATTTGAGCAGGGAGCGGATGAAGGAGATTGAGCGACTGGATGCGGAATTCAGCGGTCTGAGCGCCATCGATTCAAGTGGGAATGAGGCGCCGTGAGAGGTTCGATGGAATCGCGTGACGGGAACCAGCGGAAAGGCAGAATGACGCGGATGGCAAGCCGGATGTGTGCGGTGGTGCTGGTGACGGGATTGGCACTGGCATCGCTCTGTGCATCTGCCGCGGATAAAAAAGGTTCTTCTGCCGGCGGTAAGGATTCGCGGCCGATGACGGTCCGGTTGAGCCGTCCGCCGACTGCTGAGCAGCGGTCCGCACTGGACGAGCTGCGCCGTCTGGATCTGGAGCTTTATCAGCAGCGTGTGAAAGAATTCAAGGAGACCGTCGATGCGACAATTGATCGCGCCTACGAAGTCCGTCGGCGGGCCATCAATGACAGCTATCAGACGCGGATCGACGAGGAAGATGCACGTCAGAAGAAGGCATTGGAGAGCGCCATCGCGTATTTTGAGGCCTTTTTAAAGAAGTATCCGGATTCTCCACCCTACACGCCGGACGCCATGTTCCGTCTGGCGGAGCTGTACTACGACATTTCCTATCTCCGCTATCTCGACTATTCCGATGAGTACGGTCTGGCGCAGGAAGAGGGCCGGGCCGGTGACATGCCGCTTCCGGAGAAGGAATTCGATCGGTCCATTGCGCTGTTCCAGGATCTGGTTGTCCGTTACCCCGGGTATGAAAACGTGGACGGCGCCTACTATCTGCTCGGTTACTGTCTGAAGGAGACCGGCCGGGAAGAGGAGGCGCGGCTCGCGTGGCTGAACCTGGTCTGTCCGAACCGCTACGTGTATGACCCGGCCGCATTTTCCACCGAGAAGGCCGGTCAGGCACTTGGCCCGGATAATCCGTCCGCGTCCCTGGTCACCGGTGCGCCGGCCGCACCCACCGGCAGTTTCGTAAATCCCTTCGAGGACTGCAACCCGGTGGTGAAGAACAGCCGCTTCTTCTTTGAGAGCTGGTGGCTCATCGGCAATTACCATTTTGACTACGACACCTCCCAGTGGGGCGTTGAGACCGCGATTGCCGCGTATCAGAAGCTGACGGTGGACAAACAGCACAAGTTTTACGACAAAGGGCTCTACAAGCTGGCGTGGAGCTACTACAAGGCTGATCGATATCCGGAAGCCGTCCGGACGTTTTCCGAAGTGGTGGATTTTTCGGATCGACAGGGCATCCGCAATTCCAGCATGAGACCCGAAGCCATCCAGTATCTGGCGGTCTGCTTTTTTACGGAAGACTGGGACATGGATATGATGCCGGACAAAGAAACCGGCATCCAGCGTCTCCAGAACCCCGACTACCTGCCGCAGGATGCGACATGGGTCCGCGAGGTCTACGATCGCCTGGGCGATATTTATTCCGACAACGAAAAACACGACGAAGCCATCGCCATCTGGAGCCTGTTTCTGGAAAAATGGCCGCTGGACAAGGATGCGCCGTTCATCCAGGACAAGATTGCCGGCTCATATCGGACACAGCGGAAATTTGTGGAAGAGCTGGCTGCTCGCAGCCGTCTGGATGATTACGGCCGCGACAGCGAGTGGTGGAAGGCGAACGCACAGTATCCTGAGGCGCAGGCCCGGGTGGAGCGGATGGCCAGGGAGGCGCTGATCACGGCCGCCATTACGCACCATCAGCAGGCTCAGGCGCTGCGCGCCGAGGCGAAGGCCGGCCAGGACGAGGAAATCATGGCGTTTGCGCTGGAGGAGTACGATCTCGCATCCCGCGCGTATCGCAAATACCTGTCCCAGAATCCGGACACGCCCGATGCCTATGAACTGAATTACCAGCTGGCGGATGCACTGTTCTGGTCGGAGCATTATCCGGAAGCGCGGGCGGAGTATGCGGCGGTCCGTGATTCCAACCTGGACGACCGGTTCAGGGAAGATGCGGCCCGGATGGTGATCATCTGCCTGGAGCGCATCCTGGAGCAGGAAATCAACAAGGGAACCATCACTCTGCGTCAGGAACCGCCACCTCTGGAAGGCGAACCGCCGGCACCGGTTTCCCAGCCACTGCCCCCGCTGCTTCTTGAATTGATGACAGAGCGGGAGGCATTTCTGGTGCGGGAGCCGGATTCAAAGGATGCGGCCACATTCGATTACCAGAGCGCACAGAACTACTATCGATACGGCCACTGGGATGAGGCGCGGAAGCGCTATCGCGACATCTATCAAAAATACTGTCGGCGGGATGAGGTGTCCATTGTCGCGTGGAAAACGCTGCTCAACATGGCGGTCGAGCAGAACGATCTGGACGCCAAGGAGCAACTGGCCCTCCTGGAGCAGAAGGAAAAGTGCGGCGAGGGGATGACGGCGGCGACCGGCGGTGAGGGCATCGAGCTGGACAAGCTGCTGGGCGATGTGGCCATGCAGCGGGCCATGACGCTGTTCACCAGCTGCATTGAGTCAAAGGACGCAGCTGTATGCACCGAAGCCGGCGATAAGCTTGTTGCGGCCGTCGGGCGGGCACCGGATCATCCCAGCGCGGATGCGGCTCTTCACAACGGCGCACTGGCCTACGAGAATGCCCAGCGCAACAAGACCGCCATGGAGTTGTACGGGCGTATCGTGGATGAGTACCCGCAGAGTCAATGGGTGGACAAATGCCTGTTCAAGCAGGCCTATTCCGCGAATGCGTTTTTTGAATATGAACAGGCCCTGCGTTCCTACCGGATTCTGGCCGATCAGAAACGGTTTGAAAAATCCGAGTACAGGCCCGACGCCATCATGAACACGGCATTGATTCTGACAAACCTGCAGGACTACGTGAAGGCGGTCCCCTACTGGAAATCCTACGCCGGGGTTGCATCTGACCCCGCCGCAGCGGTGGAGGCCGCGTTCAATGCAGCGGATATGCATTTCCGGGCCCGGTCCTGGAATGCCGCTATCGATGCCTATGAGGCGTTCATCCGCAATTATCGCAAGGCTGCCGGCGCGGGCCCGTTTGTCGTCAAGGCGGCGTACCGGATCGGCCTGTGCTACCGGAACAAGAAGCGGATCCGGGAGGAGAAGAAGACCTGGGATCGGACCATTGCCTACTACAATGAGATCGTCAAGGAGCCGGGATCCATGTCCGCCGAGTATGCGGCGGAGAGCCACTTCCTCCTGATTGAAGAGGATATGAAAAAATTTGAATCGTTCTCGATTTCCGGCTCGCAGAAAGACATTGACAGAAAAATGACCGAAGGGGCGGAGAAGGTGAAGGAGTTGGAAGGCAGATATCGGGACATTCAAAAATATCGGCGCCCCGTCTGGTCTCTGGCCGCGGAATTCCGGATCGGATTTCTGTATGAAGTGCTGGCCAAGGCGATTCTCAACATTCCGCCGCCTCCGCTGGACGCAGAATTGCAGAAGCAGTTGCGGTTGCTGCCGTCGGAGGATCGGGAACTGGTCATGATGGAGTATGAGGATCGTTTCCGAGAGGCCATGGAACAGCACGTCGCAAAGATGGAAGAACGCGCACAGGCGGAGTATGTGCTGGCCATTACCATGGCGCGTCAGGGCAACCTCAGCAATGAATGGAGCCTGCTCGCACTGGAGCGGATGAACGCATACGATCCGACGACGTATCCGCGACAGCACAACGGCTTCACCGGCGTGGAAAACAACACGGTGGCATGCCCGGTCTGGGCACCGGAGGCGACACAATGAGAATCCTGATTGTGACCGCTGTGGCCGTCGGATTCGCAGTGATGGGGTGCGGGGCGGCGGAGAAGACCTCCTCGGCAGCCCCCGCGTCGGGTTCTTCCGCGGCGGTGGACTCGACGGCGTCATCCCCACCGGCTCCTGAGGTGGCTGTCGCCGTCGGGGCAGTGGCCGAGGCGCGGAAGGAAGACCTGGCGATGTCCCCGGATGCGCGGGGATTCTACAACGATGGTGTCAAGGCGGTGTCAACGGGAGACCTGGATTTGGCGCAGCGTCAGTTCCAGAGGGCGGTGGATGCTGATCGATCCGCCTATCAGGCGATCTACAATCTCGGTGTGGTTGCCGAGCGACGGGGCGAAGATGAGGCAGCGCGGAAATTTTATCTGCAGGCCCTTGAGAAGAAACGGGATTATGTACTGGCGCTGTCCGCCTTGAACGGGCTCTACCTGCGGCTCCGTCGGCCGGCGGAAGCGGTGGATTTTTCCCGGACCGCGGCGGAACAGTTTTCAAAAGATATCGACATACTGTGTGTCTACGCTGACGCTCTGATTGGGGATGGCCGATACATTGACGCCATCGACGTGGCGAAAAAGGCGCTGCGCATCGATGAACGCAGTGCGGCGGCCATGCTGCGTATCGGCAAGGCAAATTTGAAAATGGGGCGCAGGGAACTGGCCGCGTCGGTTCTGGATCAGGTCATTGCCATCAATCCGGATCTCGCCCAGGCCTATTTTCTTCAGGGACTCATGGCGCTGGAAGAGGGGAACGCCCAGTTGGCCATGACGCGATTTGAATCCGCACTGCAGAAGAATCCATATTATGTCGAGGCGCTCAATAACCTCGCTGTGCAGTATACGCTGGCGGGCAACTACGCTCCGGCCATTGAGCAGTTAAACAGGGCAATCGCGATCAGCCCGTCCTGGCCTGTCCTGCACATGAATCTGGGAAATGCCCTGCGGGGCTCCGGCCAGTGGCAGGAGGCGCTGGATGCGTTGAACCGCGCGGCAGAGCGGGATCCGGCCCTGCACGGGGTGTTGTTCAACCTCGGGGTGCTGTATTACGCGGCGGACCAGTTCGGCGATCTGGATCGGCTGGGACGATTGAAGAAGTCTCAGGAGTATTTCGCGGCCTACAAGCAGGGCATGGGTTACAAGATGAAGGCCGGCGATGAGTCGGACAAGTATCTGAAGGAACTGACAGTGCTGATTGAACGGGAAACCGTTCGCATTGAGCGGATGAAGGAAGCGGAGAAGCAGGAAGCGGAGCGTCTGGCCAGAGAACAGGCTGCCGCGGAGGCCACCGCAACGGCCGGGGAAAGCGGAAATGCCGATGCGCCATCAACGCCGGCAGAAGGGGAAGCCGGTTGGGAAGACGAAGGGTGGGAATGACACTTCATGGCTCTTCAGTGCTGTTTTTAAACAGGCCAGTAATTTTTTTGTCGGCATAGAATGGCGTTGATATTTTTAGGGTTTTTTAAAAAAAAGGAGTGAATTTTCTCTTGTTGATTCGAAAATTCATGTGCTAGTATCCAGTTCGCTTAACGTAAGAGCTTTTGGGATTCAGCATCTTAAACGAACTCAGCAGGGCAGGAAATCAAAGTAGAAAAAGCTCCCGCCAGTTGGAGCGTTACCTCAAGGAGAATTCAGAATGCAGGATTTGGCAAGTTTCTTTGAACAAGGTGGCGGATGGATGTGGCCGATTCTTTTTGCGTCGATCATCGGCGTGGGGTTGATTGTTGAACGTTTCATTTTTCTGTTCTTCAAGTACAACATTAATGCCACTGCATTCATGGGACAGATTCAGAAGCTGGTTATGGCCAACAACATCGACCGCGCCATCAAGCTCTGCAATGCCGCACCCAACGCGGTTCTTCCCAAGGTGATCAAGGCCGGGCTGACCCGCGCCAACAAGGGCGAACTCGAAATTTCCAACGCAATTGAGGAAGCCTCGCTGGAAGTTATTCCGAAGGTGCAGCAGCGCACCGGGCTCCTCGGCGGCGTGGCGAACGTGGCCACCCTTCTGGGTCTTCTCGGAACGATTATCGGTCTGATTCAGGCGTTCGCCGCTCTGGAGTCTGCTGCTCCTGATCAGCGCGCTGCCGCTCTGGCAAAAGGTATTTCCGTCGCCATGAATACGACGGCATTCGGTCTGATCGTGGCGATTCCCTGCATGGCTGCCGCCATGTTCCTGCAGGTTGTGACAACGAAGATTCTCAACGAAATCGATGAATACTCGGTCAAGCTTGAGAATCTTCTGGTGTCCCGTTATCGCGCGGGCGGTGCCTGATTCGTAGCGGCATGAGGCTTTCTATCGGTCAGATGGAAAGTCACGTGTATCTTCGCAAGTCTTTTCAGTGCACAGGTTGAACGGAAAGAAGGACAGGGCATGCCAAAGAAGAGAAGAAAAGAACAGGGATTTGAGGGTGATCCTCTGATTCCTATCATGAATCTGGTCTGTATGTTGATTCCGCTGCTTCTGTATGGCGCGATTTTTGTCCGCTACATGACACTGGACGTCAATGCACCGAAAATTGCCCAGGGACAACCGCAGGAACAGGATGAAAACAAAAGCCTGAATTTGACGGTAATGATCACGGATCAGGGTTTTCACTTCAAGGTCAACCCCATCCACAGATTGCCCTGGATGAACATGTCCACTGATACGGCGTCTGCCGGCCCGGACATCCCCAAGAAGGACGACGATTGGGATTTTGCCGAGTTCAACAGGAAGTTGAAAGAAATCAAGGACCTTCATCGGGAAGAAGTGAACATCATTCTCGGTGCTGAAGATGACATCAAGTTTGAGGTTCTCATCAAGGCCATGGACCATTCCCGCGGGACACCGGAAAGTCCTCTGTTTCCAGTTGTCACGTTGACAAGAGGTGTGGTCTGACGTTGTCCGGATGCGGGGTGCTTGAGTGATACCCCTTAGCGGTGTAATTTGAATAGTCAGGAGGAATCTCTGTGAACGACCAGCAAGCAAATTCGAATCCTGTTGACGATCTCTGGCTTCAGAAAAAGTTGGGAAAAAAGCAGAAACCTGATCGCGAAGTTGAACGTCCGGGACTCATGATCAACTCGCTGATGGATGCGTTTACCATTATTCTGTGCTTCCTCATGAAGAGCTTCGGCGCAGACCCGGTGCAGATCCGGGAGTCTGACGAGTTGACGCTGCCCAGAACATCAGAGGACACGAATGGTCTGGAGGATGCCATCGTCATCGCCATTTCCACCAAGGCCATCATGGTGCAGGACAACAAGGTAGCGGATCTCCGGGACGGTGCAGTGGACGAGAGTTTTAAACGGGATGGCATGGATGGTCTGCTCATCAACCCGTTGCTGGATGCGCTGAAAGAGCGGGTACAGCATCTGAAAATGCTGGCCGCCAGGACCAACAATCCGTTCGAAGGAATGGCACTTGTCGTCGCCCATAAGGACACCAGTTTCCGGTTGATCACCGAAGTGCTCTACACCGCCGGCCAGGCAGAATTTGTCAAGTTCAAGTTTGTTGCGGCCGAAGGTGCGAAATACAATCTTGAATAGGCTCTTCTTTTCTTCTATCATGGTTCCTCCGGGAAAAACGGAATCGGGACCATCTGCCAACCAGTGCATTCGGTCGTCCGGGAAACCAGCAATCGGGAAATTTGATTGATGACCGAGAACGAAAATCGCAAGCAGGCCGTTTCAAGAAAGCCGTCGATTGCGAAACAAGGACAGTCCTCGAGCGCGAGTCCATCTAACCCGTTGCCCAAGGTGCTCCGGGTCGGCATCATTCAGTCCGGCAGAATTGTTGAAGAGCGCATTGTCCGCGCCCGCGAGAGTATTACCGTCGGACCATCCGAAAAATGTACCTTCGTTCTTCCCCAGGAAGACGTGCCATCTGCCAGATTTGTTCTTTTTGAGACCCGGGGAAATGGTTCGCCGTATTTTCTGAATTTTCAGGAAGAGACAAGCGGCAAGCTGACGGTTGAAGGTGAGGTTCTTGAACTCTCCGATGCGGTCACGAACGGGAAAGCGACCCGTAAAGGAAAGCAGTGCCAGATTGAGCTGAAGGAAGATGCGCGCGGAAAGGTTGTGCTCGGCGGAACGACTGTTTTATTTCAATTTGTCGCACCGCCTCCCATGCAGCCCCGACCGCAATTGCCGGCTGCTGTCCGGGGAACGCCATTTCAGCATTTTGAACTTGTGGTCGTTATCTGTCTTTTCCTGTCACTGGTGGCGCATCTTTCTCTGGTTATCTATTTGTCGGTTACGGATTTTCCTGAAAAGACGCTTGCAGAAAAATATGAGGACCTGCAGCGACTTCTGAATGTCCGGGATGCCACGTTTGAAACGGACAAGAAGAAGGACAAGGCGGATAAGGGCGAAGGCGAAGAAGAATTCGACAAGGAAGAAGAGAAAGAAGACAAGCAGACGAAAAAGGCTGATGCCAAGGCGGAGTCAACCGAGCAGGGGCCTCAGAAGAGTCCGGAGCAGATCGCGCAGGAGCGGGCCGATCGTCGCGCTGCCCTGGCTGAACAGATTGCACAGCAGGGAATCAATAAGATTCTGGCGTCTCTGGGCGGGTCCGGGGCAGGGGCGGTGATTGACGTGTTGAGTGGCGGCGATGTGGCAGCAGATCAGGACGATCTGCTGGATCAGGTTCGAGGTGTTGGTGTTTCTGGAGACGGCGATTCTCGGCTGAAAGGGCCAGCCGGCGGAAAAGGCGGTGGAGAAGCGGCGGACGTTTCTCAAGTCAGGGCCTCCGGAGGGGACGCTGATGTTCAGACCGCAGGGCCCGGTCCCGAAAAGGCCATTCGTGGCAATGTGATGAAAAAGGCGCCGACCGCCTCTGGAGGAACCGGAATGATGAGTTCTTCTGACGTGGCAAAGGTTGTGAACCAGAAGATCGGTGCAATCAAGGGATGTTACGAACGCGCATTGAAGCGGGATCCGTCCTTGACCGGGAAAATCACTATCCGGTTTACCATTACCGGAAGCGGAAGGGTCTCCACTGCCAGGGCAACCGAAAATCAGCTGAATCCGGAAGTTGGAGACTGCATCACCGAAGCGTTTACCCGGTTCCGTTTTCCACCTCCGGACGGCGGCGACGTCACGTTTGAGTATCCATTTCTGTTCACTCCGGCAAACTAGGCTTGTCTGACGCTCATTTTCTGGTGCATTTGCGTGAATACTGGTTATCTGTTCATTGGTGTTTTTATGTAAGTGTGAAGAAATTCCCTGCAAGAACAACTAAATTGAATTACATTATTTGAGTTGAAACTCTGAAGGGAACTGGAATTTTAATATGATCGACACAAGCGCATCAGGTAAACATCAGTTGATTGCTGTAGCTGTTATTTTCACAGCGGGACTGTCTCAGCTGACAGCCCAGGCCAGGAATCGGCAGCAGGCCGATGATCCTGTTGAAGAGGTTACAAGAGAAGATGTTCCCCTGGGAGAGAGGTTGTCTGTCGTAAATGACGAGGAAGCCAGGGCCAGGGGTGTCTATCGGCAGGTTCAGAACATGCTCGAACAGGCCAGACAGGAAAAGGACAATATCAAGATCACGTGTCTCGATGACAAGTTGACCCAGATTCATACCAACCTTCGCGGAATTGAAGAGAGGAAACCGGGTCTGGATCAGGCGGTGGCCAGTGGTGACCGGGCATCCGCAGACCATCAGTTTGCCATGTTGAATACCTACGTTGCGAAAATCAATGCCCTTCAGGCAGAGGCAGAGCGATGTGTTGGCGATTCGGATATCGTACTGGGCGAGTCGGAGAATTCGTTGTCGGTGGATGAGGATGTGAGCGAACAGGATCCGGCCCGGGACAGCCTTGATACCTATCAGAATATCGGAACCGATCAGCTGCCGCACGCCAGCGGCTACTTCTGAATCGCTTCATTTTTTGGGGATTGCCTGCAATACTGAAATCCAATAAGTAATTTGTGAAATTAGCGAGAGAAGCTGTTATTCATGCGGGTTCATGCTGTCGGTCTGACAATCACCTCCATTATCCTGATGCTGCCACCGGCGGTTTTAGGACAAACATGGTTGTCTGATCGGGAAAACAAGGAAGGACCGGGTATCAAGGTCGGCGAGTCTCTTGTTCTGCACCTTGGAATCGGGCTGGAGGGTGGGTTTGACAGCAACGCCACTCTGAGTTCTGACAACATCAAGGCGGGCCGGTTGCGCATCACACCATATGTCGATCTGGCGACCCGGTCTCCTCAGCGCCTTAACGACGAACAGAGTCCGGCACAGCTCACACCGCCCAAGGTGATCTTTCGCGCGGGGTTGGCCACCTGGTATGATCGATATTTTGCGAAAGACAGTGGTGATGTCGCCCGCTTCAACAGTCGCTTTAATCCCTTCGGGTTTGATGTCCATGCCAATTTGACCGTTCTTCCCGAACGCAAGGTTTCGTTTCTGGGCAGCCTGATTTATGTAAAGACCATGGAACCCTACGAGACCGCTTCAGACACGCAGGATCGCCATCAGGTTTCTCCCGGGTTGGGACTGCGCATTCGACCGGGAGGCGGCATGCTGGAAATCGAACCGCGCTATCAGCTGAGTCTGCTGCATTTTTCGGATGATGCCATTGCCGCGCGCTCTGACCGGATGGAACACGCCGTCAGCGTCGGTACGAACTGGAAATTCCTTCCCAAGACGGCAATGGTGTCCAACGTAACGTTTGCTCCACACCTTTATTACGGCAGCGGCAGTGCAAACCAGAATTCCCTTCCTGTCCGCAGCTGGTTCGGTCTGCAGAGTCTGATTCTGAACAAGTTCGGCATCCGTGCATTGGCCGGCTACGGCGCGAGCTTTTATTCCGCGGGGCCGGATTTTGATGGCCTGCTGCTGGATGGCTCCCTGCTGTTTTATCTGAATCCGTTTTCGAAAATCACGATTGGCGGACAGAAGGATTTCGTCGACTCATTCTACGCGAACTATTACGAGCAGATCGGCGGGTATCTGGGCTATGATCAGATGTTTGGTGGTCGCCTTCTGCTGACCCTGAAAGGCAGCGCATCCTACCGCAAATATGCAGCGTTTGACGGAAGTGAGGCTGATCCGACGATCGGGTCCTCGTCAACGCCCAACACGCTGAATCGGCGGGACGTGTGGGTTTCCGTGACCACTCTGCTGGAGTTCCGGGCCTCCGACTGGTTGTCGTTCCATGCATCATTTCGACTCTGGGCAGACGTGACGGATTTCACCGTCGAGCATACGAGTGTGGACGACGCCGGTGCGACCCAGACCCTCGATGTTCCCAGCGAATTTGTGAAGTTCGAAGTCTTCGCCGGCGCGCGCTTCCACTACTGAGGTGAAATGAATCGTTCAAGTCGAATGGCGTGCCGGGAAATGTGACAGCGTGATGTTTTTCAGGCCGGTCGGCCAGATGGCAACGGGGAAG